>DASZXD010000276.1:0-8660 GCA_035546015.1 Occallatibacter sp. | reverse complement strand
TGTTGCTTTGATCCCGGTCGCCGGGTGCCCCAGGTCTGGACTTTCAGACCTGGGATAGCACGAGCCTCGATTACCCTTCACCACGCCTCAATGTCCTTTACGCATTAATTCCCCGAACCTCGCTACTCTAAAACCATCCGGCCATCACCGCCTCCAGCCCTAACTCCAATCAGCACAGGAATCTGCGGCTAACACTTTTCTTTGCAGGATTTTGGGTCACCACAACATCCGCAACATGAAGAAAACAGTAAACTTTCTCCCAGATTCCGGGGGAGGGGGTATCAAGGATACAGCCATGTTCATCGAATGTCGCCACATTTTGCCCAGAGGCACGAAATGCAAGTCCCCCGCTCTCCGCGGCAAGGTCTACTGCTACTTCCATGACCGCATGCAGCGCTTTGAACAGGATGGCCAGCGCGACACGCGCGAGCCGCTCTTACTGCCATCTCTCGAAGACGCCCGCGGCATCCAGATGGCCATCGGCCAGATCCTCGCCGCCCTCGGCTCCGGCCGCCTGGAGAATCGCAAGGCCGGCCTCTATCTTTACGGCCTGCAGCTCGCCACGCAACTCCTGCCCCTGTTGCCCGAACCCGGGCCTCAGGAGATGGTGAGCACGCTCACCGCTGGCCCCGACGGAAACTACATCGCAGCGGAAGAAACTCAATCCGCTCCTCTGATTGAAAGCCACAACGGCAGTGAAGCCGGTGGCAAGGTCAGTAGGAGCAACGGCGAAGGCGAGAAACTGCAGCTCGCCAAACCTGGTCTTTTGCCGCTTTCCGAATCGAAATCGCAAATCCACTAATCAAAGACATTGCCGTTTGTTCGGGGAGGCATCATGAGCCGTGGCTTTGCACAACTTGCTTTCACGCCTGGCGTGAAGGAGCAGCAGAAGAAGCACGGCAGCCGCCACCTCTACGAACGGCAGGAACAGCCGGGTCAGGCGGACGATGTCGCTGACCCGCTCGGTCCCGACGAGCGCGAAATGATCGCTACACGCGACGGCTTTTATATGGCGTCGGTCAGCGAGACAGGCTGGCCTTACATTCAGTATCGCGGCGGACCGAAGGGCTTTTTGCATGTTCTGGACGACCGGACGCTGGGCTTTGCCGACCTGCGCGGCAACAGGCAGTACATCAGCACCGGCAACCTGCTGCATGACAACCGCGTGGCCCTCTTCCTGATGGATTATCCAACGCAGAGCCGGCTTAAGATTCTTGGCCACGTGGAGATTCACGAGGACGACGCCGTAGCGCAGGAACTGATCGAAAAGCTGCGCATGCCGCAGGAGAAGACGCCGCCGGAGCGGGCGATACTGATTCACGTTGAAGCCTTCGACTGGAACTGCCAGCAGCACATCGCGCAACGCTACACGCAGGAGGAACTAACTGAGTTCCTCGGTCCCATACGCCGGCGCATTGAAGCGCTGGAGCGGGAAAACGAGCGGTTGCGTGCTCTCGTGAAATAAGCTTCAACATGCAGGCTATTGCGCCGGGTCTGAAGTGCAGGAGAGATTGCACTATGAAGCGAGCTTTGATTGTCGCGAGCACGATGCTCCTGCTGCAGGTGGCGATCGCGCTTCCAGCGCAGCCCGTTGGCGTCTTCGGCGACTGGCAGGACCCTACCGGGTCAGTGATCCGTATCGACCGGTGTGGGGCTGAGGTTTGCCTGTGGATTGTAGCTCTCAGCCCGAGCGCTCCATCTGCGTTCGACATCCATAATCCTGAGCCGGGCAAGCGGAGCCGGGTGCTGTGCGGCCTGGAGATTGGCAACAGCTTTACTTTGCGCGACCCCGACCACGCTGCGGGCGGAACGCTCTATGATCCGAAAACTGGAAAGACCTACCACGGTAATATCACCGCCGATGGCGCAAACCTCGATCTGCGCGGCTACGTAGGGATCCCGCTTTTTGGAGCGTCACAGACCTGGACCCGCCACACCGGTCCTGTGGGACCCTGCAAAGACAGTCATTGAGCCGGCTTGCCGCGCATCCGTATGAGCGGTTTTGGGTTGTTGCGCAAAGCACACCAAAGTAAATCCGTCCGTTTACACGTAAATTCAAGTCGAAAATCTCCGGTTTACCCGTAAATCTGGCGATTACACGCTCCTGCAACTCATAGTCTGCTGATGCTTGTAGCTGAAAGGGCTCGGCAAGGCCCGGATACAGGTGTTCGCGCCGCTAACTCCGGCTCAATGGGGCCACTGGTAAATTTATCGTCGCATTACGTATTCAGTCACTAAGCGCAGCGCATTCAATGCTCTTGGCCTTTATAAGGCAGCTCTGCATGCCGCTTGTTACTGAGCCTTGTGCAGCGTTCTCATTACCATGTGTGAATCAACAGAGTGCATGAGCCCGTTCAAGACAAACATTCTGCTGGTCAAAGCCAGTTCTGTGACAACAACGATGAGAAGGACGGGCGCAATGGCCCGCACCCTGGCAATAGGGACTTCGGAGTGCGGCTTTATGGAGGAATGGCCATGATTGGAAAATCGACAAGAAAAATCTGGATGACCGCAGTAGCCGTTGTCGCGCTGGCCGTATTCGTCGCGTGTCCGCTCTTTGCGCAGTCAGACCGCGGAACCATCACCGGCACGGTCAAGGATGTTTCATCAGCGGTGCTGCCGGATGTCGAGGTGCGGGTGACCAACCTTGGCACCAACCAGGCTGTGACTGCCACAACCGACAGTCTGGGACTCTACCGCGTGGGCAATCTGCCCATCGGCACTTACTCAGTAGAGTTCAGCAAGGTGGGCTTTGAGACGTTGAGCCGTACGGGCATCACCCTGCTGATTGGTCAGGTGGCAGAGATAGACGCATCGCTTAAGGTAGGCGGCACCACTGTGACTGTCGAAGTAACCAGCGCCGCGCCGATTCTGCAGACGCAGGATGCTACCGTCTCCACCAACCTCAACAGTGAAGCCGTGAGCGAGCTGCCGCTTAACGTGCAGGGCAGCCGCAATCTCTCCAACTTCATCTTTGCCTATGTGCCTGGTGCAGAGGGTTCCGATTACAGCTCGCACATCAACGGCAGCATGGCATTAACGAAAGAGGTGCTTATCGACGGCACCTCGGCTGTGTCCCAACTTGGCGGCTACATCAGCGAGTCGCAGCCGCCAATGGAAGCGGTGCAGGAGTTTGAGACCGATACGGCAGGCATCGGCGCCGATGCGGGCCGCTCAGGCGGCGGCGTCTTCCGCTACGAAATGAAGTCGGGCACCAACAAGATCCATGGTTCGCTTTTCGGCTTTATGCATTCAACGGGCCTGGACGCGATCAGCGCGGCGAATCATCTTTCAGCCATCACCGATTCTGCGAATGCCAGGGCCTATCTGCGCAAGAGCGACTCGCTCTCTGACTGGGGCGGCAGCTTCGGTGGCCGCATCGTGAAAGACAAGCTGTTCTATTACGTGGCGTTCGAGCGCTACATGCAGTCGATGTGGAACCTTGGGCCGAACTCGCGCACCGTGCCGACCGATGCAATGATGGGACTGGACTCGAGCGGCAATTTGGCGGCCTATGCCGACCTCAGCCCAATGCTCACCACGAGCGTTCCGGTGCTCACCTATGGCGGCGCGCCGGCTATCGACAGTTGCGGGAACCCGGTCTATAAGGGCGCAATCGTCGATCCGCTCACCGCAGTCGATGGAGCCTTTGGCTGCGTCTTCGTCAACAATCGGATTCCCACCAACCGCATCAGCAAGATCAGCTCGCAGATCGTGCAGCTCTATCACCAGTACTACAAACCCGAGTCGTCATTGACGGCTAACGAAGCGGGGCCCGGCTACAATCCCGACCCGTGGTTCCACAACACGCAGTCCAGCATCAAGATGGACTACTACATGAGCAGCAAGCAGCATCTGGCCGGCTCGTTTTATTGGGACGACTATCCGCGTATCAATGCGGATCAGGGTGGCGTGTGGTCGCCCACTGCGGCTTACGGCGGCCCGATGGCCAACTCGTATTGGCACAACACCACTGCTCCCGGCGCACGGCTGAGCGATGCGATCACGATTTCTCCCAATCTGCTCAACACCGTTTACGCCACGTTGAACCGCTTCCGTAATCCAAGCATGGCCATCTCGCAGTCGGGCAAGTGGGACAGCAAGCTGGGCCTGCTCAACGGAGCCGGCAACTTCCCGCTTATCTACTTTGACTCGGGCATGTACTTTGGCGGAGCGAATTACCAGAACGGCTGGAACTTCTCGCCGCTGGGCAGCCAGTTCAATGACTTTTACGCGGGCAATACCTACATCTACAGCGATGAGCTGGTGTGGAATCATGGCCGTCACAATGTGAAGGCGGGCGTCGAGTTCCGTGCCATGCAGTTCAACTATCACACGGATGACGGCACCTTTACGGGCGGCTATCCGATCATCTTCGATCCCACCAACACCGCTCCTGCATGGTACGACTTCAACGCTTACGACATGGTGGGCAACGCCTTCGGCAGCTTCCTGCTCGGCGATGTGTACAACGCTGAGAACAACAACCCCGACAACGAATATGGCCGGCGCAAGGTCTTCTCGTGGTATGCGAGCGACGACTTCCGTGTGAATCCACGGCTTACGTTCAACATCAGCCTGCGCTGGGACTTCAACAATCCTTATAAGGAAAAGTACGGTCGCTGGTCGAACTTCGTGCTCGATGCGCAAAACCCGGTCACCGGCGCCATGGGCGAATACCAGTACCTGACCAGCGGCAGCCAGTCGTTCGAACGCCGCCAGGACTATTACAACTACTCGCCGCACATCGGCGTTGCTTACAAGATCACTGAAAAGACGGTAGCGCGGGCCAACTTCGGCGTTTTCTTTACGCCGCTTAACCTGAATACCTGGGGCGGCGTGCCCTATCAGCAGGCCGGTAATGTCGGCTTCCACCCGGTCACACAGCAAAGCAACTTCAACTGGGATAACGGCTACAACCCCACGTCTACACAGGTAAAGACTCCGCAGTACACGCAGGCAGACGTGATCCACGTGGACCCGCGCGCATTGACGCCGGGCAACGTGCAGCAGTACAGCGTAGGCGTGCAGCGTGAGTTGGACGCAGTGACCAAGCTCGACGTGAACTGGATACAGAGCCATAGCTATCACCTGCAGAGCGGCATCTTTCAGACCAACCAGCCCACGGTTGCCAACATGCAGGCCTATGAGCGGACGGGTCAGTGCCCCTCCAGCTATAACGGCTACTGGAACGGCGTCGGTCCCGCGTGGTCGTGCATCACGCCGTACCCGCAGGCCGAGGCCGGCTATGGTCCCATGCTTTCGGTAGGCGTTCCGCTGGGTAATGCCGACTACAAGAGCCTGCAGATCAGCGTGACGCGCCGGGCAGCACACGGCTTGTCCATGCTGGCCAGCTACAACTGGTCGCGCACCCATGGCGATGTCGATAGCGGATTTGAAGAACTGTGGGGAACGGGATCACTGCAAAATACCTACGACCTCAAAAACGAGGCCAGGGATATCTCAGGCTTTGACCAGACCCACATCGTCAAGGGCTACATCATCTACAACCTGCCCTTCGGCCGCGGCAAGATGTTCGGCTCGTCGGTTAGTGCGCTGACGGATGGCTTCATCGGCGGCTGGAGTCTGGATGGCGACTTCCACTACAACACCGGCACACCCATCCAGGTGCATTCGACCAACTATTACTATGGGTTCAACTCGGTCTACGTAAACCTGTCCTCCGGCTGCAAGCTCACGACGGGGACACGCAGGCTCTACCAGTCTTACCTGAACACAAGCTGCTTCCAGAATCCGACGAACTTCCAGTTAGGTAACGGCGGCAACTTCCAGGAGCAGGTACGCAATCCGGGCCTGGCGACCGAAGACCTTGGCGTTCACAAGAGCATCGCGATGGGTCCTGACCGTGCTTATAACCTGACATTCCGGCTGGAGTTCTTCAATGTGTTCAACCGCGATGCACTCGCAGGACCGGACACGAATATGGCGGATGGCACATTCGGCCAGATCATCAACTACGGCGGCATAGGCGCACGCGTGGGCCAGTTCGGCGCACGGCTCACGTTCTAACCGTTAAATGGAAGAAGCGGCGTCTGGCACTCTGGACCTCAACTCGGCGAGGTCCAGGGCGCCACGCGCTTTCTTGCCGGGCATTGAAAGCGGCATTGGCATATAAAGATGCAGGGGAAAACATTGAACATGGCAGGCGATTTCAAGTTACGGCTGCGGTGCTGGTTAGCTGCTGCCGCGCTGCTGGCGGCAGGTTGCGGCAGCGGTGGTGGTTCCACGACTACTCCTCCCACCACCATGCAGGCAGCCACGCCCACGATCTCTACGACGGCTGCGCAGAACGGAGCTGTAGTGGCGACGCTGGCATCCACAACATCTGGCGCAAAGATCTACTACACAGTGGACGGAACCACACCGACAACTTCGTCGCAGATCTACGAGGCGCCGTTTCTGGTTGCGTCGAACCTGACGGTCAATGCCATTGCCGTCGCATCTGGCTACACGAACAGCAGCGTGGGCTCTCAGAGTTTTTCACCAAACATTCCGCCCGGAACGCTGATTTGGTCTGATGAATTTGCCAACTCCACCGGGTCGAATGCTCAGCCGAACCCGCTTGTGTGGACCTATGACACCGGCGCGAGCGGCTGGGGCAACAAAGAGCTTGAAGACTACTGTGGCTGGAACTCTTCGGCATCGCCGTGCAGTGCGGCCAGTCCGAATGCCTATGTGGGTACAGATGGATACCTGCACATCGTGGCGCAGCAACCGTCTGCGAACGCATACACTTCGGCGCGGCTCAAGACCCAGGGACTGTTCAGCTTTCAATATGGCCGCATTGAGTTTCGCGCGCAGGTGCCGGAGGCGCAGGGCTTCTGGCCCGCGGCATGGCTGTTGGGCAATAACATTGCCACCGTTAACTGGCCAGCCTGCGGCGAGATGGATGTACTGGAGCGCGTGAATGCTCCGCTTAACCCGGACTGGAACGAGGGTTCGGTTCACGGCACTGGCTTTACCGGCGGAACAGGCCTGGGCACGAAGTACTACTTTCCTTCCGGCCAGACGGCCGCAGGCTGGCATACCTACGGCATGATCTGGAGCAAAGGCAGTGTCTCCTACTACATCGACGACCCATCGCAGCCGTACGTGACTTATACGACGTCGAGCCTGAATGGGCTAAGCGGTGCCACATGGCCATTCGACGGCGGACAGGCGAACTTCATCATTCTCAACCTTGCCATCGGCGGCTCGTGGCCGGGCTCGCCGGATGCAGGCACGCCTTTTCCGTCGCAGATGCTCGTCGACTACGTGCGCATTTATACGAACTGAAGACTTCTTGATCTTTCATGCATATTCGAGAAAACGCTTTATATGGCAAGGACGGCCTGATACGGATGCTCTCTCCCTCACATGCAACGGAAAGCAGAAAAGCAAGATCGCGGTTTGTACACGGGGTCAGCGTGTGCGCATTGCTTCTACAGATGTTTGGCGCCACGGTTGCTTGCGGCGCGGGCCCCGCCAAACCGCAGAGGGGAGACACGCCTGCCAAAGGCACTCTCATCTGGAACGACGAATTCAATGGTACAGACGGCTCCGTGCCCGACCCTGGCAAATGGAAGGTAGTGGAGAGCGGCTCAGGTTACGGCAACCGCGAGCTCGAGTACTACACCAGCCGCTCCTCGAATGTGCATGAGGAAGATGGCAAGCTGGTTATCACCGCTAGGCGCGAACCCTTCAACGGTCCCGATGGACCGCATGACTACACCTCGGGCCGCATCGAGTCGCAGGGCCACTTTGAGCTGAAGTATGGCCGCATTGAGGCGCGCATCAAGATTCCGAACGGGCAGGGAATCTGGCCGGCATTCTGGATGCTCGGCACCAACTTCGATGCTGTCGGCTGGCCGAACTGCGGCGAGATCGACATTATGGAGAACGTCGGCTTTGAACCCTCCGTGGTGCACGGCAGCCTGCACGGGCCGGGCTACTCAGGCAGCAGCCCGCTCACGGGAACGTATACGCTGCCAGACCAGCGCCGCTTCAGTGACGGCTACCACGTCTTTGCCATCGAGTGGGCGCCGCACATCATCCGCTTCTACGTCGACGATGTTCTCTACGAAACACGAAGCACGGCCGACCTGCCGTCTGGCTCTCCCTGGGCCTTCGATCACCCATTCTTCCTGGTGTTGAATGTTGCTGTCGGCGGCTACTGGCCAGGAAACCCGAACTCCACAACGCCTTTCCCCGTCAACATGCTGATCGATTACGTGCGCATCTACCGGCAGGCTGAGGATCGCGCCGAAAAAAGCCAGCCTTGAGCGCAAAGACGCAGATGGCAACTTTGCGCCCGCTCAACCATCCTGGCCTTCAATTGCATGTTGTGAAAATGCTATGATTCGAGCTTGAAATCTCAGGCTGGACGCAGGCATAAGCGGCAGTGAAGTTGAGCTGTGCGTGTTACCGCGGCCGCCCGGTGGGCGAGCATGCAACTGGACGCATCGTGTGAGGGAGCCGAGAAGCACGCGGATGCTGCGTCTGGGCAGCAGCATCGCCCCGATTTCAAAGAGGAGCGCGAAGAACTTGAGCGTATCCTGAACCATCCTGAGATCAGCCGCTCGCAGAGCCTGGTTCGTTTTCTTTCCTATATCTGCAACAAATACTTCGATGGCGAAGCGGATGACATTCGCGAGTACACC
>DASZXD010000275.1:0-3801 GCA_035546015.1 Occallatibacter sp. | reverse complement strand
TACGCGACCGCTACGCAGGTCTGATCCGGCAGAAATATCCGCGCATTCCACGCCGCGTCTCCGGCTACAATCTCGATGAGCTGTTGCCCGAAACAAACTTCAACGTAGCCCGTGCACTGGTCGGCTCCGAAGGGACATGCGTCAACATCGTCTCCGCAAAGCTCAATCTCGCCTCCAGCCCGCCGCATCGTGTGCTCGTCGTCCTCGCCTTTGCCGACGCGTTCCTCGCCGCCGATGCCACTCCCGCCGTACTTGAATACGGCCCAATCGGACTCGAAGGCTTTGACGCCACCATGGTCAACTACATGCGCAAGAAAGGCCTTGCTGTCGACGATGTCGCGCTGCTCCCCCCCGGTGGAGGCTTTCTGCTCGTCGAGCTTGGCGCATGGGACGCCGCGGAAGCGCAATCCAAAGCAGAAGCCCTCGCGCGCGCTGCATCCTCGCTTCCGTTCACGCCCACCGCGCAGATTTACTCTATCGCCGATGCGGCGCGGATCTGGCATGTGCGGGACTCGGCCCTCGGCACCACGGTATTCGTTCCCGGCGAACCCAACGGATGCGAAGGCTGGGAAGATGCAGCCGTTCCACCGGAAAAACTCGGCGATTATCTCCGGGGCCTCACTGCGCTGATGAATGAGTACGGCTATCGCACGCCCATCTACGGCCACTTTGGACAGGGCTGCGCGCATCTGCGGCCCAACTTCAACTTCCACACCGAGGCCGGACTCCGCAGCTTCCGCGAATTCCTTGAGCGCGCCGCGGACCTCGTGCTCAGTTTTGGCGGCTCGCTCAGCGGCGAGCACGGAGACGGCCAGGCGCGCGCCGTGCTGCTGCCCAAAATGTTCGGCACCGAACTTGTCCAGGCCTTCCGTGAGTTCAAGGCGCTCTGGGATCCGGATAACCGCATGAATCCCGGCAAGCTCTCCGATGCCGTTCGCGTCTACGATCCTATCGAGAACGTCAAGCACTTCCATAGCGAACCCACAAGAGGAGAGACATTCGAGTCGAAGTTCGCTTATGCGGCCGACGGCGGATCGCTGCAGCGCGCCACCGAACGCTGTGTTGGCGTGGGTGCCTGCCGCAACACCGAGGGCGGTGTGATGTGTCCCAGCTACCGCGCCACGCTTGAAGAAAAGCACTCCACGCGCGGTCGCGCGCACCTGCTCTGGGAGATGCTGGCAGGTTCGCTGCAGCAGGAAGGCTTTCGCAGCAGCGCCGTGCACGAAGCACTCGACCTCTGCCTTAGTTGCAAGGCCTGCAAGACCGAGTGCCCTGTCCAAGTGGACATGGCGGCCTACAAATCCGAATTTTTAGCGCAACACTACAAAGGCCGTCTGCACCCTCTGCGGCACTATATCTTTGGCTTTGCCGATCGCCTGGCACACTTCGGCTCGCTCACGCCTTCGCTCACCAACGCACTCCTCACCGGTCCGCTCACTAGCCCGCTCATCAAGCGCATCGCGGGCGTAGCGAAGCAGCGCCAACTGCCGCAACTTGCCCGGCAAAGCTACCAGCGCTCCAGACTCGCTTCAAAGCCGCAGGCGCAATCAACCGCGCAGCAAATCCTCCTCTGGCCCGATACCTGGAATAACCACTACCACCCACACACGCTCACCGCCGCTGAGTCCGTGCTTACGCAGGCGGGTTTTGCCGTCCAGGTTCCTCAGGGTCATATCTGCTGCGGCCGCCCGCTCTATGACTTCGGCTTTCTTACGCAGGCCCGTGCCTATCTGGCCAACGTTCTTGAGCGTATGGCCACGCACATCGACGCTGGCACCCCCATCATCTTTCTGGAGCCAAGCTGCGCCAGCGTCTTCAAGGACGAACTGCTCGAACTTTTCCCGCGCGACCCGCGTGCCGCGCGGCTCAAGCAGCAGGTCTGGTTGTTTGCCGACTGGCTCGTTGCGCAAGCGCCTGACTTCACGCCGTGCACGCTTTCCGGCGCACAGATTCTGATCCACGGCCACTGCCATCACAAGGCTGTCTTCGGCGGCGCTGCCAATGAGATTGCGCTGCTCCGCAAGGCCGGCGCCACGGTCGAGCTCATCCAGGCCGGCTGCTGCGGCATGGCCGGCCCCTTTGGATTTGAAGCCGATAAATTTGAAGTTTCGAAGGCCATCGCCGGCCAGGCCCTTATGCCCGCAGTCGAGTCTGCCGCCAGCACCGCCATCATCGTTTCCGACGGATTCAGTTGCCGCGAGCAGATCGCACAACTCTCGCACCGCCGCGCAGTTCATGTTGCCGAGGTACTGGCGCACAGTTGCCGGTGCGGCCCATAAAGCCCCCTCCGGTGGCCCTTTTACAACTTCCAGAGGCCCTTTCGCGTCCAATGCGGAGGGGTGTTAAGGCTTTTTGAGGCACTGCACCTTTTGGCTGGCCTCATCCAACGTAATTTGCGGTAAAGTAGAGAGTTTTGATACGCTCAGGAATCCTTTAAGCTGAATGAAAGGAGAGATTTTATGGCAGACGACTCGAGATCATACGGTTTGGCATGGTTTCTGGCTGGGGTGGGCATAGGGGCCCTGGTCGGCATTCTTTACGCCCCTAAGAGCGGCCGTGAGACCCGTGAGGATTTGGCCAACAGCGCCCGCGAGGGAACCGAGTACCTCCGCGCCAAAACCCGCAAGGCTGCCGAAGACGTAAGCGCCTTTGTGGACAAGAGCAAGGAGCATGTGGGCGACTATGTGGACCGCGGCCGTGCCCAGTGGGAAGAGTTTGTGGAGCGTGGCAAGAACCTGGTAGCCGAGCAGACCGGAAAGGTAACCGCTGCAGTCGAGGCTGGCCGTCAGGCTTACAAGTCCGCCACAACTACCGAGTGAGCATCGCAGGCGGAGCCGCACCCCGGTTCCGCCTTACTTCATTTCTCGCCTTCCGCAGTCAAGCACGGTGGTTATGCATGCCGCTTGTATTTGGCTACGGAAAAAAATCTTCCTTTGTCCATGGAAGCGCGTCCAATTCGGCCGAATGAAATTCGGCACGCTTTCTCCACGAGATCACTTTAATGGCCCATCTCGATCCACAGACCGCTCAGCTCATCTTTGCCGGAGTTGCTGCTCTGGCGTTGCTATTGCAAGCCTTGGTCCTGCTCGCAATCTTCTTTGGCATTCGCAAAGCTATATCCACACTGCGCGAAGATTTCGATGAGATGCGAACTTCGGTCATGCCTTTTGTCAAAGAAGCCCGTGAAGTCTTCACGCGCGTAGCGCCGAAGATTGAACAAACCACCGCCGACGTAGCCGAGCTTACGCACACGTTACGTGCGCAGTCCGACGACCTGAAAGCGGCGTCGTCGGAGATCATCCAGAAGACCCGCCGCCAGGCCGAGCGCATCGATTCCATGACCACAAATGTTCTCGATGCCGCCGACCGCGCCGGTACATTCGTTAGCGATGCGGTGACGCGTCCCATGCGTCAGCTTACCGGGATCGTGGCGTCGATCAAAGCCGTTGTTGACACGCTGCGCACGCGCTAGTTTACCGCTCGCGCACACCACCCGCAGGCTTGCTCCTGGATATTCGTGTAATTCGGTATTTCGAAAGCCTTTTCGAAAGGTTGAGGCCAGCACCGCATTGGGCAGGCCCGGCGGCGGTCAGCATATCTATACTGAGATTTCATCGAACGCACCACATCTGTGAGGTGGAATGATGAAATCGTTGTCTCGCATCGCGCCGGCTGCCATTTTTCTCTCGCTTGCAAGCTGGTCCTGTGCGCAAACCACGCCAAACCCCGCGCTGCTGATTCTTTCCAAGCACGACCACACTCTGGCTATCGTCAATCCTGTTACTCAGCAGGCTGTGGCGC
>DASZXD010000274.1:0-2754 GCA_035546015.1 Occallatibacter sp. | reverse complement strand
AAATCGTATCCCTCCGAATGGCCGCCTTCCAGGTCTCGCGTTGTGCCATAGGCCAGCAGCGCCTTCGCAAACCAGTTGCCGCCCAACTGCTCACGCGCATCGAACGCGCCCACGCGATTGCTGGAGGATGCGAAGTCGGTGTTGACTGCGGTCACGCCGACATTCGATTGATGGCCGAACTTGTACTGCAGGCGCAGGACCTCGTTGAGCGAGCGTGCTCCATGGTTGGGGTCGCTCTCCTCCAGTGCATCGCCGGCTGCGCGGTCGTCGGCCACTAAAAAGCCAACGTTCCACGGACCTGCGCTCCCGCCGAGGCGCACGCCAAATTGCGGGTCGGCAATTCGCCGGGAGAAGAACAGCGTCTCAGGCAGCTTGAACAGGGAGGCGTTCTCAGTGAAAAACGGTCGCTGTTCCGGGTACACCACTTCATAGCGCTGATTGACCGTTACCTGAGGCTGATCGCTTTCAACCTGGCTGAAATCCGGATTAATCGCGGTATCGAGTGTGAAGGCGTCGTGCAGGACCATCTTGGCGTCGAGGCCCACGCGATTGTCGTTGAATCCCTTCCGTCCAGCCTCCGGGTCGAGATATTTGCCGATCGAGGACATCTCATAAGGAATGAACTGGATATTTCTGCCCGGCGAGATGTTCTCGGGAATCTCCATGCTGCCGAATTGCCCCACCCATTGCGGCAGGCGATCGCGCGAGATGTGCGGGTAGCAGGAGGTTTCGTTGTTGCGCATGATGAATCGGCACAGCGTGAATCCCCAATCCTGCGTGTTGCCGGCGCGAAAGCGAAGGCTGCGAAATGGAATTGTTTCCAGAACCACGTACCCATCGCCGGTGAATCGTCCTTCGCTGTACCAGAGGCTGTCCCAGCTGGAATCGTCGCCTTGCCCATCGGTTGTGATGCCGTCGGACTGAACGCCGTAGGGATTGACGTCGAACCAGTAGGAATGAGTATGGTCTTTGAACGTGTCGAGATTGATGGTGATGCGATCGTCAAACATCACATCTTCGCGGCGAGCGATGCGGGCGCGAATCTTCTCCGGATCGTCCTTGCAGATCCAGGCAACATAGAGATTTTGATCGTCATAGGAGAGGTAGGCCGTTGTTGACTGGCTAATCGGCGCGCCATTGACGGGATCCATTTGCCAAAACGTCGAGACCGCGACTTCGGCCTCGCGCGGAGTTCCATCGATGAACTCCTGCAGCACCGGCGGCCGATGCACCCGCGGGATTCGTAAAACCGGGCCCGGTTCTCCAAGGCAGAGTGTGCGAGCGAACAAGACAAAGAAAGCAGCCAGGCAGATGCGATTCACATTACGTTCCAAGATTGTGGAGTCGGACGAATCAGTATGCAGCCCGTGGCCAATGTGTATCAAGCGCGCCACGAACGGTAGGGGCCGACCCTTGTGAGGGCTGCGAGAGACACCACTGCGCTACGCGCGTCGAGAGCGCGGCATGAAAGTTGATGGATGCGTAAGGGATGGTGGCCAGGGACGGGATTGAACCGCCGACGCCGGCCTTTTCAGGGCCGCGCTCTACCACTGAGCTACCTGGCCTCAGTGCAGACTTTCGTTGCATTTTCCTGCGTGGGATTCCGGGAAACCGGAAGAGGTAGGAGACTCCACGAACAGTGCGCTGCAACAACTGTGCCAGTATACCAACTTCGCGCCACTGAGGCCAGCCGGCCGGCTGCCAGGCCCGCCGCCTGCGGGTATAGTACTCAGAAGCGGGCCGAGCGGCGACCAAGCCGCCGGCTTCAGTCCGGAGGGGTCGGATGAGTTTTGCTCGGGCCATGTGTGGTTTTGCCGCTGCGGCGGTTTGGTTTGCCCTGGGTTCGGTTGCGGTGGCGCAAAGTGCGCCGGCGGCGCACGGCACCGCGGAAGCGCGTGCTTCGCACGCCTACGATTTGGCTGCGCATGGCGGAACGCCCGCGCTGCGCGCTTTTCTCGACCAGTTTCCCAAGGGTGCCGACCTGCATGTGCACCTGAGCGGCGCGATTTATGCCGAGAGCTTCATCAAGGATGCGGTGGAGGACGGCCTTTGCGTCGATCCGGTGGCGCTGAGCTTTGCCAAGCCTCCCTGCGCTGACCCCACGGTGCCGGCGGCGCAGGCTGTCGCCAATCAGGATCTCTACGACCGGCTGGTGGACTCGTTTTCTCTGCGCAGCTTTGTGCCGCGCGCCAGCTTCAGCGGGCACGACCAGTTCTTTTCCACCTTTGGGCGCTTTGGCGGACTGAGCAAACGGCACATTGGCGAGTGGGTGGACGAGGTGGCCAGCCGCGCGGCGGCGCAGAACCAGCAGTATCTGGAGCTGATGGAGACGCCGATCTTTACGCGCGCGGCGGACCTGGCGAAATCGAATCCGCTGAACGAGGATTTTGCGGAGTACCGCAAGACGCTGCTGGCGGTGGGTCTGGCGGGCGAGGTGTTTGCCGACCGCGAGGATGTGCGGACGGCCGAGGAGCTGCGCAAGCAGATGGAGCACTGCGGCACTCCGCAGGCTGCGCCGGCATGCAAGGTTACGGTGCGCTACATCTATCAGGTTTTGCGCGGCAACGACCCCGCGCAGGTGTTTGCGCAAACGCTGCTGGGCTTTGAGACGGTGCAGGCGGCGATGGACGCGCACGACGACACCTGGGTGGGCCTGAACTTCGTGATGCCCGAGGATGGCTACCTCTCGATGCGCGATTACACCCTGCAGATGAAGATGCTGGATTCACTGCACGCGGCGTATCCCAAGGTGCA
>DASZXD010000273.1:0-16246 GCA_035546015.1 Occallatibacter sp. | reverse complement strand
AGCTCCTGCACGTTAGACTGTTGCGCATGAGTGATAACCAGAAAATAGCACTGGTCACGGGGGCGGGCAGCGGTATCGGTCGCGCAACGGCGCTCGCCATGCGCGACGCCGGATACACAGTCGTCCTCGCAGGCCGCCGCGCTGCACAGCTCGAAGAGACCGCTGCCCTGGCCGGTGATGGCGCAAGCGCCATGCATCCCATTCCAGCCGACGTGAGCCAGCCGGACTCGGTCAAAGCATTGTTCGCTGCAATCCGCGAAAAATTCGGCCGCCTCGATGTGCTGTTCAACAACGCCGGTGCCAACGCGCCTGGAATCGCAATCGAAAACCTCACCTACGAGCAATGGTCCACTGTCGTCGGCGTGAATATCACGGGAGCGTTTCTCTGCGCGCAGGAAGCGATCCGCCTGATGAAGTCGCAGCAGCCGCGAGGCGGCCGCATCATCAACAACGGCTCCATCTCCGCGCACTCGCCGCGTCCCAACTCCGCGCCGTACACGTCAACAAAGCACGCTATCACCGGGCTTACCAAGTGCATCGCGCTCGACTGCCGTAAATACGATATTGCCTGCGGCCAGATCGACATTGGCAACGCAGTAACAACCATGAGTGACCGCCTCGCTGCTGGCGCTCTGCAGCCCAACGGAACCGTTCTGCCCGAGCCGCGCATGGATGTGAAACACGCAGCCGGCGCGGTCGTTCACATGGCCAGCCTGCCCCTGGATGCAAATGTTCTGTTCATGACCGTAATGGCCACCACGATGCCGTTCGTGGGCCGCGGATAATCCGCGTACCGCTCTATAACAATCCACGCGCGACACACGCATAGAATGGGAGCCATGACCGACTCTGCACTTCGTACACTTGGCAACTCCGACATGCAATTGACGTCCATCGGCTTCGGCGCATGGGCGATTGGCGGCGGCGATTGGGCTTATGCCTGGGGTCCGCAGGATGACAACGACTCGATTGAAGCGATTCGGCGTGCGCTCGACTTGGGCGTCAACTGGATCGACACAGCCGCGGTTTATGGTCTCGGCCACTCGGAAGAAGTGGTGGCAAAGGCTCTGAAGGGTTCGAGCCACGAGCCGTATCTATTTACCAAGTGCTCGCTGCGCTGGGATGCGGACCGCAAGATCTACAACTCACTCAAGGCCGCATCCGTAGCCGAGGAACTGGAGGCCTCGCTGCGCCGTCTGAATGTAGAGACCATCGATCTCTATCAGGTGCACTGGCCGAACCCCGAAGGTGAGATCGAGGAAGGTTGGGAGGCACTGGCTCGGCTCAAGGAGCAAGGCAAGATCCGTTGGATCGGCGTATCAAACTTCAATGTGGAGCAGATGGAGCGAGCCCGTAAGATTGCGCCGATTACGAGCCTGCAACCGCCGTACTCGATGTTGCGGCCAGCGATTGAAGCCCAGATACTGCCTCACGCTTTGGCCAACGGCATCGGCGTCATCAACTACTCACCCATGCTCTCAGGAATGCTCACTGGCAAGATGACTCCCGAGCGCATTGCGGCTATGCCTGCCGACGACTGGCGCCGCAACAATATCGAGTATAAAGAGCCGCGGTTGAGCCGCAATATGCGGCTGGTAGAGCTGCTGCGCGAGATCGGCAACGGCCATGGAGTGACGCCGGGCGTTGTCGCCATCGCGTGGACACTGCATCACCCGGCAATCACGGCAGCGATTGTGGGGGGGCGCAATCCCAGGCAGGTTGAAGAAACTGCCGCCGCACTCGAGTTCCGGCTGAGCGAGGAGGAGTTCGGTAAGATCAACGCGTTTCTGGTGGCGAACCCGGTTTAAGACAGCCGCTCTGCGCAGAAGCGGGAAGCAATGAAAAACCCTGGCTCGAAAGCCAGGGTTTTTGTTGCTGAAGAGAAGATCGGACTTACATGGCAGCGACGAAATCGGGAACCATCATAGCTGCGTGGTTTTGCAGCAGCTGCGTCATGCGGGCGGCCATGCCTGTGTACATTGAAGCGGCGCGGAAGGCATTGATACGAACGCCCTCGCTGGCCTGCGTGAAGGCATACTGTGCAAGCGCCATCAGCACGCATACGCGAATCTGCATGGCATCGCTGTGCAGGGTCTCCACCAGCAGGCGATCAACGCCTTCGCAGTGAGTGGCTGCATAGTTAGCCATTTCCAAGAGAACCTGAGCATTCTGGTACATCACCCAGAGGCCTTTCGGTCCTTCCATGCGCTTCCAAGCATCATCCGGCGTAGCACTCAGACCCTCTTTCCACAGGAAGTGATCACTCAGCTCACGCGCGCTCCAGTCGGGGCGTAGGCGAGCAAGCAGCGACTCCCATGTCTGAGAATTCCGACGGCGGACACTCGCGCGCCAGCGACCAAGGTAAAAGGCTACTGCAGCGATGGCAGCGATTTGTAGCAACGGCAGAATCATTGGTGATCCTTTTCACCGTTCACTGGTGACCAAAATTCGATCGCCAAGCCTCGGCTTGCATTTCGGTTACGTATTACTATAACCAGAATTCTTCTGGTCTGACTAGGAAAATTGTGATTTTGCGATATCTTTCGTGTCATAACAGGGGACTCAAGGGGACTATGAACGAAAGTAACCTAGAGGCGAAAGCCCTTTCTTTCTGTCATTTTTTAGGGTTTTCCACTCTTGCCGGTTGTCTCGTCCGGTCCCGAGTGAGAGAGCGCAATGCGCGTATTGCGGGCTGCGCCGGCAACCGCCAGCAGCAGGCCCTGCATCTGCGGGGTAAACTCGCGCCGTTCGGTTTCCTTCTGGGCAAAGCTGAAAATCCAGTAAAGCAATGATCCGATGTAAGTTGCGACTAAAAGCTGATCGAGATTACGATAGTGAGTCCCGAACCCCTGGTGCGACTGGAGAATGATGACGCTAAGAGCTGCCAGTGAGTAAAAGCCGAGACCCGTCATGACTTGCAACTCACGGTCACGCCACCCAATCGAAAGGAAATGGCTGAATCCCGCGAGGAGCAGAAAGAGGACAATCCTTAGAACAGTATCAGTGGTCTTTAGGCGAAGGAGAAGGTGCCACTCAAACGGAATATGCGCAAACGCAGGCGAGTCGGCAAAGATCCAGATCACTCCACCCGTTGCGGCGATAAGCAGGCCCAGGAACAAGGCCGTATGACGCGGCAGAGAAGCCCGAAAGGGCCGTATGACCGACCAAGCCACTTCAACCAAAACGCAGAACTGCAGTGCGAAGTCTACGATTTGGCCGACAAAGTAGGTGCTGAGGTAAATAGACTTGAATTGGTGGGATATGACGAAATCTACGCTATCGCTCAGCAGGGTCCAAATGGTGTAAAGACAGAAGATTGGAAGTGTACGCCAGGCGCGCCTGTAAAAAAGCAGCCCAATAACGGCTGCTTCCATCACCATACCCGCATATTCGAGTATGTCGCTCAGGTTCACCGGTACTCTCCCTCCGCCCGGTTAGGCGGGACGATTCGAGCTTAACAGTGAACCTGCCCCCATGACACTACTACAAAGTAGTCAGGATGCCTCTGCGCGCGATTATGCAACGCTTCCGCCACCCATTCCCGGAGGAAATGGCGGTAGAGGCGAGGTCGGGCCGGTCACAGCGATGGAGCCCCCACCCATTCCCGGAGGAAATGGCGGCAGAGGTGAAGTCGGGCCAGTCACAGCAATAGAGCCCCCACCCATTCCTGGAGGAAATGGCGGTAGAGGTGAAGTCGGGCCGGTCACAGCGACGGTAACCTGTGAAACGGTACTGGAGGTGGACTCACTATTAAGACGTGTAGTGGAAGTCATCGCCATAACAGGTGCGACTGCAAACATGGCCAAAGCTACGCCAAGAATAAGGTTGGGGGACTGACACCGAGAGAACATACTCTTTCTCCTTTGTGAAACTGCAGGGCTAGACTAACCCAAATTGGGTATATTGTGTACCACAAAAGTAATAGTATGTTCAAATTTTACCGTTAATTGTGTTTTGAACCGGTCCAACGGTTAACCGAGCTGTCTAAATCGGCAGGCTTTCGCTAGATTTTCGTCCTATAATTTCCTCAAAATTTCTTAAGGTCAGTCTATGAGCCCGGAAAGGCCATCGCGACGATATGATGTGTCCACACCGGGCTGATGTGCCATGGTTACCTATGGTGTGGATTGCACGATGCCATGGCCGCAGATCTTTTCCCTGGGGTGGTGCCTTGATCCCCGAGCAACGCAGACGGTTCAACCAGAATTTCAGTCAGTCAGCCTATGAGGCGCTGCAAACTCAGTTGCAAGAACGCTGCGGCGTCAAGATCGGTTTTCGAGTTGCCGAGACGCCTATTTTTCTGAAACGGGCGCTTCTGGATGAGATAGCGGCTGCTGGCGCCTGCATGAGCCTGGACCTCCTGGCGAATCCCACTTATCTTGGGGCGGCTCGGGCGGCGATTCCGGCCAGCTTTAGGGTGGCAGGCGAGACAGCACATCCGAACTTTCTGACAGCTGACTTCGCACTCATACGAGACCAGGCAGGGGAACTGGTGCCCAGGTTGGTGGAGATTCAGGCTTTTCCGTCCGTTTATGGCTATCAAGTAGAGCTCTGTTCCGCTTACCGGAACGTCTTCGGTCTAGGGTCGGAGCTGGGCACATTTCTTGGCGGGCTGGATGAGGATGGTTATTGGAATCTCTTGAGGAAAACTGTACTAGGCAGCCACGATCCAGAGAATGTGGTTCTGACCGAGCTGGACCCTCTCCACCAGAAGACTAGGCCGGATTTCGAGGTAACCTCTCGGAAGCTCGGAATTGCCGTAGTCGATATACAGGCGCTTGAGCCGGTGGGCGACAGGTTGCACTATCGCGATAGCGCTGACCGGCTGGTCCCGATTCATCGCATCTATAACCGAGCGATTGCCGATGAGTTGATGGCGCGGGGAGTGCGTTTGCCCTATGACCTGACGCGAGAGTGGCAGGTTGAGTGGGCAGGGCATCCGAATTGGTACTTCCTCATCAGTAAATTCTCAATTCCGTGGCTTAATCAGCATGCCGCAGTGCCTCCTGCGGTGTTTCTAAGCGATTTTCTTGAGGGCAACGGTCGCACGGCGCTTGAAGGTGCGGGTGTGACGCTACCGGCAGATTCAGGCCCGGAAACCATTTATAGCGAACTTCTGCTCAAGCCGCTCTTCTCGTTTGCAGGCAAAGGCATTGTGTTTGATCCGACACGCGCGCAACTCGAAGAAATTCCAAGCGATGAGAGAAAGGAGTATCTGCTGCAGCAGCGCATGCGGTTTGAGCCGACAATCGAGACGCCGTATGGACTAACGCAGGCGGAGATTCGCATCCTTTATCTGTGGCCCGATGGAGGGGAGCTGACGCCGGCGCTTTCGCTGGTGCGGCTCGGGCGTGGAAAAATGATGGGCGTGGATCATAACAAGGACCAGTTGTGGGTAGGCGCATCCGCGGCATTTTTCATGGAATGAAAAGGCTACGGGCCGTAAGTCTAAGTAAATAGTGGTTACCATTCTCAAAACTTTCGTGCCGTACGGTCTTGGCGAAAAATCGTTTACAGTTGCCCCTAGTCCGATACATGGTACAGGTAGAGGTTATGAAGTTCTCCAACTCTGGTTTTTCGCCGCGGATTGCGGAAGGTGATTCGATCGGTGAGCGGCAGGAGGTGCGGTGTGCGGTGCGTTTTCCACTCACGCTGCCGGCAGTGGTTGCCACGGGCACCGGTGAATACGCCGCTTTGACCAAAAACGTTTCGGCAAATGGGGTGCTGTTTGAGTTGGATCAGGACTTGGCGGTGGGTGCCGATATACAGTTTGACCTGCGTATGCCCGGTCCGGTGCTAGGTACTCCCCATGATGTGCTAGTTCATTGCACGGGACGTGTGGTACGCTGCTCCTTAAGCCAAACGCTTCATCTTGCTGCCGCAACGATCGACGAATATAGATTTGCGGAGCGATGAAGCAGAGTTTAAGCGGCGGCAGCGAACCTATGGAATTGATGGATGACGCGCCTGAGGGCGGAGCGGTTGACACCTCGGTAAAGCCTGGAACGATCCGCATTATTCTTGCGGATTCTCAGGCTATTTATCGTGTGGGCATCCGAAAAGTATTTGCCTTGGAAGATGATCTTCGCGTGGTGGCCCAGGCGGACTCGCTAGAGAGTCTGCGCACAGCGATTGAACGCTATCCGACCGACGTGGTGCTGCTGGAAGGTGGCCTGCTTGCCGGTACGACCAATGTGATTCCTGAACTGCTGCGGCTGGCGCCGGACGTCAAGCTGATTGTGCAGGCTGTGGCAGCGGATGAGAACCACACTGTGGAACTCTATCGCCGTGGCGTGCGTGGAATCGTGAACCGTTCGATTTCGCCGGATCTGTTGGTGCGCTGCGTGCGCCGGATTGCCGCAGGCGAAACGTGGATCGACAACCAGAGCGTGAACTGGGTGATCGAGGCCTATCGCGCGCAGGCGGCAGCATTGGTGAGCCCGCGCAACCAGCCCCGGCTTTCGCCAAAGGAACTGTCGATCATTACCTGCATTACCCAAGGCAAGCGGAATAAGGAGATCGCGTTTCAGCTCGGTACCACCGAGCAGGTGATCAAGAATTATCTGCGCAAAATCTACGACAAGCTCGGAGTCTCTGACCGGCTTGAACTGGCACTTTACTGTCTGCACAACAAGATCATCCAGAGCGATATGGATGAGGAGGTTGTAGCGCAGAAGATTGTGAGCAGCTAGGGCAGTTTCCTTTTCGACAGAATTTTGTTGCACTAAATCAAGCGGCAATTCCGTCCTGGAATTGCCGCTTTGCATTTCTTCGCAGAGATGCGGGGAAAATGCACAATGTCTCAGGCCTGGCTTTCCCTGGCCTCAGCTGCAGCCTGCTTTGGATTTCCATCGCAATCACAGGAGATAGGCGAGCTGTCTGTGCTCGCCTTGCGCGCAAGTTCCAGCAGATGGATGAACTCTGCCAGTTCTGCTCGGCTCATGTGGCCCAACAGTTCGAGCGGCAGCTTCTGGATCTCGGGGCCCATCGCGGCGAGAAGCTCGAGGCCGGCGTCGGAGATTTGCGTCCAGACGACGCGGCGGTCGTGGCGGTCGCGGCATTGCTTGACGAGTTTGAGTGCCTTGAGGCGGCCGAGCAGACGCGTGATGTCAGGCTCGGCCGTGATCATGCGCGCACCAATGGCGGCGCAGGTGAGGCCTTCAGGTTGTGCGCCTCTCAGGATGCGAAGGACGTTGTACTGTGTGGATGTGATGTGCCAGTGGCGGGTGCTGAGATGAAACGCGCGCTGCATGGCGTCTGCAGTACGCATCAGGTTCAGCAGAGCCTCTTCTTCCATGCTTGCGAAAGGGAGCTTCTGCGCAATTTCCTGTTTCAGTGCGGTCAAAGAAGATTTCCTTTCGCTGAATGCACCCGAGACATGGCTAAAAAACGGTTCTGGCATCCGTATCTGTACAATTGCGGGTCGTAACAGATAGGATGTCGCAGGGCCGGTGTTTGTTGCAACAAGTAAGGTATTTTGCGGCGGAAGGGGTTTGGAGGGAATTGAATGTATTCGTATTCATTTTCGGCAGCTTCTAGTCGAAAACCGGTGCGAATCGGAGGGCTATGCGTTCGATTTATAGCTGGCATAACCCGGCGGAAGGGCGAGGCCGCATGTCTCAGGATGAAAGACGCGCAAAGGTCTGACCGCTGATTTTGCTAATTTTGGCGCAGTTCGATGGGAATCAAAGCTTCACAACTGTGCTGAGCGGGACTAATATAGTCCGCAGCAACGGTGCTCGATTCGCTTCAGCGCTGTTTTTCAAGATGCGCGGCGATGCCCATAGCGTTTTCCAATTTTTGCAAAAAGTCTGAAGGTCGTGTTCAGCGAGCACAAATATCCGGCTGAAACCGGCACTTAACTTGAACACAAATTGGTAGAACCAATCGAATTCTAGAACGTTCCCAACAACCGGAGAAGCGGCTATGTCGGATACGGATGATCTGAAGAGCAGCGAGAGTCCATCGAAATCGATAACGAGGCGCAGGTTCATTCTGGGCGTGATTGCCGGAGGCGCAGTGGTGAGCGCGGCGAGCTACCGGTTTCTTGCGCCGCACGGCCGCACGTACTCGACCGGTGAGCGGCTGATCACCATCAATGTGAATGGCAAGCCTCGGCGCGTGGATGTGATGAAGCAGGAGACGCTGGCCTGGACACTGCGCTATAAGCTGGGCCTGACCGGAACCAAACTGGGCTGCGATCGTGCTGAGTGCGGTGCCTGCACGGTGCTGATCGACGATGTGCCGCACTATAGCTGTTCGACGCTTACACATACGCTGCGCGGGCGGAAAGTGACGACGATCGAAGGGTTGGCGGCGGCTGACGGCAAGCTGCATCCTGTGCAGCAGGCAGTGGTTGATGAACAGGGATTCCAGTGTGCGTTCTGCATGTCTGGGTTCATGATGGCGACGGTTGGTTTCCTCAAGACAAATCCCAATCCAACGCGCAAGGAACTGGCCCACGGGATATCGGGCAATCTGTGCCGCTGCCAGGACTACAACAAGATTCTCGACGCGATGATGCGTGGCGCCGAGTACATGAGAGACGGCGTTCCTGCGGGTAAGGCACTGATCGCGACTGGTGGAAACCCGGCTGCCGGAGAAGAGGCGCTTGTGCAACTGGTAAGGAGGGCTTGAGCGATGGCGGTTACAAATGCGAAGACTGCGAGTCAGCCTGCCAACCTGAACGACCGCGAGTACGGCGTGGGCCACAAACTGGTTGGCAAGAATTACGCGACGCCCGATCTGATCGCTAAGGTCACGGGCACATCGAAGTACGCCGAGGATTTTCGCGCCGAGGGCATGCTCTTCTGCCGTCTGGTGCTCAGTCCTACGCCGCACGGGCGCATCAGGAGTATTGATGCCTCTGACGCGCTGGCAATGCCCGGCGTGAAGGCGGTTCTGACAGCCGACGATATTCCGGCGCAGGCAGATTTTCTGAACGATAACGGGCAGACGATCAAGGCCAGCAAGTGGGGTGAACGTGCGCTGACTAACGAGCCTGTGTACCAGGGCGATCCCATTCTGGCAGTGGCTGCGGTGGACGAACTGACTGCCGCCGAAGCAATCGAGAAGATCAAGATCGACTGGGAAGAGCTGCCATTCGTGATCGATCCGTTGGAGAGTCTGCGGCCAGGTGGGCCGAATCCACGCGAAGACGGCAATGTATGGGCGCGGCCAAAGGATCATCCGGGACCGCCGCGACTCACCGAATTGAAGTGGACGGAAAAGGACTTCGACGATTATCAGCAGGGCAAACTGCCGATGGGCGAGGCGACGGACCACTGGGAGTATGGAGACGTAGACGGAGGCTTGCAGAAAGCCGCTCTGGTTCTGGATGAATCATTCATCACACCAGACGTGAGCCACCAGTGCCTTGAGACCCGTACGGCGATGGCCTACTGGCAGAACGGAAAGCTCTACCTTCACACCGGTACGCAGAGCACCGCACAGACGGTGCCGGCGATTGCCCGCTGGATGAACATGGATCCCAATAATGTGGTGCTCATCAGCGAGTACACCGGCGGTGGATTCGGGAGCAAGGTCACCGGCACGGTGATAATGATTATTCCCGCCATCCTTTCGAAGAAACTGAATGCGCCGGTGATGATGCGCATCAGCCGCGAGGAAGAGCACTTCATCGGACGGGCGAGGCCGAGTGTGGAAGGGCGGGTGAAGATCGGGTTTGACAAAGACGGCAAGATTACCGCCATGGACATGTTCACGGTGTGCAACGCCGGCGCTTATGACGCGGCCAGCGACGGAAACACTGCGCCGCGGATTGCGTCCTTGCTATTCCAGCCACCGGCAATGCGCTGGCGCGGCGTGACCGTGATGACCAATACGCCCACGCGCAGCGCCCAGAGCGCTCCGGGCGGCATGCAGGCGATTGGCATCGTCGAGCCGATTCTGGCCAAGGCCGCACGCAAGCTGGGAGTAGATCAGGTGGCTCTGCGGCGGGTGAACTGTCCTGAAGGCAAGGCGAAGTATGGGCCGCCAAACAAGGAAGGCAAGCGCGCCTATACGACGAGTTGCTTTTTGAAAGATGCGCTGGACCGGGGAGCGGAGCAGTTCCGCTGGGCGGAGCGTGTGAAGCAGCCCAAGCGCATGGGCTCAAAGGTGCGCGGTGTGGGCGTTTCGCTCAGCACATACGTGGGCGGCACCGTCGGCTTCGACGGGCTGATGGTGATTACGCCGGAGGGCAAGGTGCGCTTTCATTCGGGCATCGGCAACCTCGGCACGGAATCGGTGATTGATGTGCATCGCGCTGCGGCTGAAGTGCTGGATGTGCCGTGGGAGAGCTGTGAGATTGTGTGGGGTGATACATCGCGAATCTTCCCTTACACATGTGCTTCAGGCGGCAGCCAGACCACGCATGCAATGACCCGCGCGGCACACTCAGTGGCGACGGAATGCGTGCAGAAGCTGAAGGAAGTTGCTGCCAAGTCGCTGGGCGGCTCGCCGGACAACTACCAGGTTGCGAATGGGCGTGTCTTCCGCAAGGGCGGCGGCGCAGGCCTGAGCTTTGCGCAGGCTGCGCAGAAGGCCATCGAACTCGGCGGCATCTACGACGGGCATGAGGCTCCACCGGATGTGCACAAGCTTACGAAGCAGTCTGTCGGGATGCTTGCCGGGCGTGGCCTTGTGGTTTCCGCGAAAGATAAGTATCCGCGCGATGGGGACACCTATTCGTACGTGGCGAGCTTTGCCGAGGTGGAAGTGGACGTGGAGACCGGCAAGTATTACCTTACGGACTTTCTAGCCTACGCGGACGTGGGCACGGTGTTGCATCCACGGTCGCTGGGTGGCCAGGTACTGGGGCGTTCGATTCTGGGCATCGCGCACGCCATCGGGCAAAAGTGGGTGCTCGATCCGCAATATGGCGTGACAGTTTCCAAGCGGTTCTACAACAACAAGCCGCCGACGATTCTGGATGTACCGATCGACATGCAGTGGGCTGCGCTTGATATTCCTGATCCCGAGACCCCAGTGGGTTCGCGAGGCATCGGCGAGCCGCCGGTAGGGGGCGGATGCTCGGCGGTGCTCAACGCACTGTCGGACGCATTGGGCGATGAGATTTTCCAGCGCGCACCGGTTTACGCGGATACGATTCTGGCGTCGTATGAAGCGGGGCGGCCGATGCAGCATCCCCTTATGGCCAACATTTAAGGACGGGAACGGAGACACAGCCATGGCAGTGATACGCGACGTAATGCCCGCCTTCGATCTGCTGCAGCCAAGTTCGGCGGCAGATGCGCAGAAGCTCTTACAGGATAATGGCAGCGATGCCTGGGTGATGGCTGGCGGGCTGGATAGCTTTGACTGGCTGAAGGACCGCATTAAGAAGCCCAAGGTGCTGGTGGACCTCAGCGGCATCGACGAGCTGAAGGGAATTCGTGTAACGAGTGATGGCGTGGAGATTGGCGCCATGACCACGCTGACAGAAATTGCGAATCATCCTGAGATCAAGAGGAACTACAGCGTACTGTCTGATGCTGTGTCGCTGGTGGCGTCGCCACAGATTCGCAACCAGGGCACGCTGGGTGGTAATGTCTCGCAGGACGTGCGCTGCTGGTACTATCGTGGCGGCTGGCCGTGCTATCGAGCGGGAGGCAACATTTGCTATGCAGACACGCCGGTGGGCCGCAACCGTGAGCACGCGATCTTTGGCGCAGACAGGTGTGTGGCCGTGCATCCTTCGGACTCGGTGCCGGCGCTTGTCGTGCTCGACGCAAAGTTCGTTGTGCAGACGCCGAAGGGCGAAAAGGTAGTGGATGCCGAGGACTACTACATCGGGCCGGATCGGGAGATCACGAAGATCAATGTGCTCGAGCCGGGCGACCTGCTGACTGCCATCCGCATTCCTTCAACGTGGGCCGGATCGAAGTTCTATTTTGAGAAGGTGCGTGACCGCAATGTGTGGGACTTCCCACTGATGAATGTGGCTTCGGCGCTGAAGATCTCCGGCAGTACGATCAGCCAGGCGCGGATCGCAGTGAATGCGGTTTCTCCGCGGCCCATGCGTCTGAAGGCCGTGGAGGCTGCGATTCAGGGCAAGCCGGCCGATGCGGCGACAGGCGAGATGGCGGGCAAAATGGCTGTGGAAGGTGCAGTTCCGTTGCAATTTAACGCATACAAGATCCCGCTGATGCGCAATCTGGTGAAGCGGTCCATTGCAGGCGTACAGGAGGCAACATGGAATTCATAACGTGGGCAACGGATCCATGGGGCAAGACGGTTCCGATCCATGTGGCCTGGGACCTGATCTGGGCCGCGGTTATTGCAGGCCTTGGGTTCATGATTGTGCACGCGCTGTATGTAGCAATTGCGGCCGGGCCAAAGGCGTTTACGAAGAATCAAGCTCCAGCGGCGGAGGCCGTCGCTGTGCCGGAGCGAGTGCCAAGGCATTCGCTGGCGGCGCGGATGTTTCACTGGATCATGGCGGCGTCGATGTTCACGCTGCTGTTTACGGCATTTCTGCCTAAAGTTGGCGTGCAGTTCAACTGGGTGCTCTATCACTGGATTGCGGGTGTGGTGCTGACGGCATCGATCCTGTTCCATGTGATCCACGCATCGTTCTTTCTGGACTTTTGGTCGATTTGGCCGGATAAGATCGATGTGCGCGACGCGATGCGGAGAACGCTGCGCTTTTTAGGCAAGCCTGCGCCGGCGCCGCAGCGGTTTGCAAAGTATCCGCTGGAAAACAAGTTCTATCACCTGGTGATTGTGTGCGCTGGGCTGGCCGTGATGTGCACAGGCCTGTTCATGATGAAGCGCATTCACACAGTCTTCTTCTCGCGCAATCCGTATATCTTCAGTGATATGACATGGGGCCTGATGTACGTGTTGCACGGACTGGCTGGCGTGGGACTGATCGCGCTGGTGATGGTTCACGTTTATATGGGCATCAGGCCGGAGAAGCTGCCGATTACCAAGTCGATGATCTTCGGGTGGATGAGCAAGGATTTTTATCTCGAAGAGCACGACCCGGAGCGGTGGGTGATCGAGAAAAAGAAACGGGGCTATGCAGCAAGCGATGCCGACTGAGATTGAGGATCTTTGCGAAACCATTGAGGACTGCTACGAGTTCACCCTTTCTTATGCGGCTAAGGGAGTTGCGGCAGATGAGACTAGCGACCTGGGGCGTCAGCTTCGTGAGAAGCTGACGGTTGCTGTGGCGGCTATGCGCGGGCTGAAAGATGCCGGCACGGTTCTGCTCAAAACGGGTGAGTTATTGCCGGAAGAAAAGTACAGCGCGTACTTCGATGTGATGGCGCGCGATGCGCAGGACTCGGCTGCAGCGGTGGAACTGGTACTGGCGCAGCCGGTGATTGGAACGCAGCTTATTGACAATCTGAATGCATCGATTCATCTACGCGCTCTACTGACTGATTTGTTTCTGGTGACGGAGATTCTGGCCGCGCGAAAGCCGGTTGCGGCGGAGTAAGGGCTGCATGTACTCGGCTCAGGTTCTTCATTACTTCGAGCATCCGCGCAATGCGGGTGTGGTCGAGAACCCGGATGCACAGATTCGGATCGAGAATCCTGCCTGCGGGGACGTTCTGCAGCTTAGCCTGAAAATTTCAGATGGGCAGATCGAAGAGATTCGCTTTCTCGCCAAAGGTTGCGTCGCTTCGATGGCCTGTGCTTCGGCGCTGACGGAGCTTGTGCGCGGGCGTACCATTGCGCACGCACGCGACCTGCGCCGGGAAGAAATTGTAGAGGCTGTCGGTGGCTTGCCTGTGGCTTCAATGCATGCGAGTCATCTGGCGGTGGATGCCCTGACCGCAGCGCTGGATCAGATTCAACGCAAAGCTTAGCGCGGCTCGCCGCCGATGAGTGCGGATGCGGCAGCGTACTCTTCAGGCGTGTTCATGTCTCCAGTCAGATAAGGTTCCGGAACCGGGACATACGTGAGGCGCTGCGTGTGCGCGTGTTTCACATCGCGCGCGGTGCCGGTGACCGGCGCAGCGAGAAATGCATCAATGAGCGGATGCGCAGCGAGCAGCGGATGTCCGCGGCGGCCATTGTGCTCAGGCGCAACAGCCCATAGGCCTTGTTCGATAGCTCGATCAAAGGCATTACACAACAGCCTAAGAGAAGATACGCTCAACGGCGGGCAATCGACAGGCGTGATCATGGCTGCGTCACAGTTGTATATCAGTATTTCGCGCAAGCCGATCTGCAGCGAACTGAATTGGCCGCGCTCAGGCTCCGGATTCATAACCATGGAAGCGCCGGCCGCGGCGATGATAGGTGCAAGATTATCCGCATTTTTGCCCGCGACGACAACGATGTGTTGTGCAAAGGGTTGCAGCGCAGCGATTACGGAAGAGAGCAGTGTTGTGCCACTGGCATTCGCTGGTGGCCAGAGCAGCAGGGCCTTGTCCGTGCCCATACGTGAAGAGAATCCGGCTGCCAGGATCAAGCCACAGAGAGTGGGCATGCGTTGACCTAGTTTTTTTGTGTGGTGCGCAGGGAAGGTTCGTCGTCCGTAAGCGCTTCAGCGGCGAGGCGGCTGTTGTTGTGGAACCAACTCATGTGTGCCAGCGCGCGCTCGGCGTGGCGGCGAATCGCGATAAGCTCTGCCGCGATAGAGACGGCAATTTCTTCCGGTGTGTTCGCGCCAATGTCGAGGCCAATGGGTGAGTAGACGCGATCGAAGAGCTCCGGCTTGAGTCCTTCAGCGACCAGTTCACGCATGACGGTAATGGCCTTGCGGCGCGAGCCGATCATGCCAATGTATTGCGCAGGTGTCTGCACGGCCCAGCGCAGGATACGCATGTCGTCGCGATGACCGCGCGTAGCTATGACGATGTAGGCCGACTCACGCGGACTCAGCTCGGCGAGGGTTTCATTGAAGTCGCGCGCAATGACCTGGCGTGCGCCTGGAAAACGCTCGCTGTTGGCATAAGCTTCACGGTCGTCAGCCACGATGACATCGAAGCCTGCGTTTTTCGCGGCTTTAAAGAGCTCAAAGGAGACATGACCCGCGCCAAAGATGTAGAGCAGCGGAGTGGGCAACACGGGTTCGATGAATATCTCAAGAGTCCCGCCGCAGACCAGGCCGGTGTCATACTTCGGGTTCTCATTGAGGTCGAAGGTCAGAGAACGCGGTTTTTCACTCGCGATCACGTCGCGGGCCGCCTGCCATACTTCCGCTTCCACGCAGCCTCCGCCAATGGTGCCGGCGATGGAGCCGTCGTCGCGCACCAGCATCTTGGCGCTTTTGAATGAGGGGATGGAGCCGCGCACATTCACGATAGTCGCGACGGCGCCTTTGCGGCCCTCGCGCTGCAGCGCAACGATCTCTTCGTAAATCTCCATCACCTTCAATTATTGGATCGAACGATGCCCAAGTCAATTGCCTTATGCATGGCGACTATCAGACGGTCAGACAGTCGAATATCTACGGCATAATTCGCGAACTTTGGCGACGAGGTTGGGCACTCCGATACCGGCGGGATCTCCGTGCGGGCCGCCCTCATACTCGATGGACATTGCGCCTTTGTGGCCTGCGTTGGCATACATCTTCCATACCCGGTCCATGTCGATGGGCGTCCCGTCGTCGAATTTGTCGCGAATGTGCGAGACGGTGGCATAGGGCAGGCAGGCCGCGATCTGCGCGTAGGCATCCTGTGTGGCCGAGGGAATGAAGTGCGTGATGTCGAGGTTGATGCCGGCGTAGGGCGAGTCGACCCGGTGCATGATTTCCAGGCAGACGTCGGCGGTTTGCGATACGCCTGAGTGGTCTTCGAGTCCGAGCATAATGCCCTTGGGCGCGGCGTAGTCGCAGGCGGCTTTCATCGTGTCGACAACCCAGCCAGTAGCCTGCTCCACGGTTGTATCGGGCGGCAGCTTGCCGGCAAAGATGCGCAGATGCGATGCGCCGAGGCGGTCTGTGACGTCGATCCATTGCTTGATCTGGTTGAGTACTTCGGTGCGCTTGTCTGCATCGGCCTGCACCATGCTTGAGCCGCAGGCTGCACCAGAGAATGCAACAGCATTTTTATAAGCCAGGTGGCGCAGGTTCTCGAGGTACACGGGATCGGTGGACTTAAGGTAGTAGACGGTCATGTCTATGGTGTCGAGTTGTAGTTCGACAGCCTTGAGAATGAAGCCTTCGAGCGTCATTGAGCCGTGGGTAAGCTCTTCGCGATACGAGTAAGCACAGCAACCCACCAGCAGACGCGGAGATTTGTTTGCAGCCGGAGATTGCGCGGCGGCAGACTGCGCATTGAAAATG
>DASZXD010000272.1:0-11398 GCA_035546015.1 Occallatibacter sp. | reverse complement strand
CAAAGTCATGCACCATGGTCTGCTGGCGGAACCGCACCTCAGTCTTGGCCGGATGCACATTCACGTCGACTTCTTCCGGCGGCATCTCCAGAAACAGCAGCACCACCGGAAAGCTGGTGGGTGGAATGACATTCCGGTAGGCCTCAGTAATCGCGTGCAGCAGCAGCCGGTCCCGAATCAGCCGCTTGTTCACGAAGATGTAGATCGAATTCCGGTTCAGCTTCTGCAACTCCGGTTTGGAATAAAACCCGCTCAGCCGCAGCGTCCCGGGCACGCGCGCCGGTTCATCCGGATCCTTCTTCCACGGCGGCGGCTCCGGCAGCCCCGCGCGCTCCAGCGCCGACTCGGCCGCCACCGGCAGAAGCTGCCCCAGGGTCTCCTTTCCGAATATCTGATAAATCCTCTCCGCCGTCCGGCTCACCGGCGGCGCGTCCACGACCGTATGCGAGGCCGAGACCAACTCGAAGTGTTTCTCCGGGTGGACGAGAGCATAGTGCGTCACCAGCGCCGTCACATGCGCCAGCTCCGTAGATTCCACTCGCAGAAACTTCCGCCGCGCCGGCGTATTGAAAAACAGGTCTGAAACCGCAATCGTCGTCCCACGCGGCAGCGCCGCATCGTCCACGTGGTGAATCTTCCCGCCTGCAATCTCTATTCGCGTCCCTGCTGTGTTTTCCTCGCCGGTTGCCGTTTCCAGCATCACCCGCGCCACCGACGCAATCGAAGGCAGCGCCTCGCCGCGAAACCCAAGCGTCGCAATCGCCAGCAGATCGTCCGCCGTCCGCAACTTTGAAGTCGCGTGCCGCTCAAAGGCCAGCAGCGCATCGTCCCGATTCATCCCGTGCCCGTCGTCCGACACGCGAATCAGCTTCCGTCCGCCCGCCTCCACCTCTACGCGAATCCGGTTGGCTCCCGCATCGAGCGCATTCTCCAAGAGTTCCTTCACCACCGACGCAGGCCGGTCCACCACCTCGCCCGCGGCGATCTGGTTGGCCACCTGGTCAGACAAAATCCGAATGCGCCCCATAAGACTTCAGACTACCGCAAGCGCAGAACCGCCATACTGTTCAAATCTGGGTATGAATATTGACCGCTTGCACCCCCGCGGCACACCCGCTATCCTTCGGACCGGTCGCGCATCACGCCAGCACGCGGCCTGAAATTTCATCGGGAGCCCTCCATGAAAAAAACCGTCGGAACAATCTTGATCGTCTGCTCGCTGCTCTTCGCTGCGCCCGCCTTCAGCCAGGTAAAAATGACGCGCGATCAGATCCTCTTCTACACGTCCGAGTGGAAAGGCGACCGCTTCCCTGATGGAAGACCGAAGCTCCCTGATTCGCTTATCGAGCGCGCCAAAGACATGACCATCGAAGACCTGTGGGAGTATCTCCGCGACCACGGCTATCGCAATCAGTTCGAAAGCGGCTGGCAGGCCCTGCACATCGACAAGCCCATGTGTGGCCGCGCTCTCACCGCGCAATACATGCCTACCCGCCCCGACATGGCCCGCGCCATCGCTGCAGAAGGCAAAGCCGAAGGCCGCGTGAGCGGCAACAACAGTTGGCCCATCGCTGAGCTGCAGAATGGCGACGTCTATGTAGCCGACGGCTTCGGCAAGATTATCGAAGGCACGCTCATCGGCTCCAACCTCGGCAACGGCATCGCCGCGCATACCCACACCGGCTTCGTCTTCGACGCCGGTATCCGCGACCAGGAGGAGAACCGCGAGATCCCCAACTTTAACGGCTTCTACCGCGGCTACGACCCCTCGGCCTGGGCCGACATGGAGCTGACTGGCATCAACGTCCCCATCCGCATCGGCCGCGCCATCGTGCTCCCCGGCGACCTCGTCCTCGCCAAGCCGGAAGGCGTCCTCTTCGTCCCCGCCATCCTCGCTGAAGATGCCGTGAGCCACGCCGAGTTCACCGCGCTCACGGACGCCTATAACTTCGAACTCAACCAGCAGGGCAAAAACGGGGGACAGTTCGAAGGCGGCTGGAACACCGCCAAATACGACGCCTTCGCCAAATGGATCGACGCCCACCCCGAAAAACTGAAGATGTCCCGCAGTGAATTCGATGAGCTACTGACCAAAGCCAAAGAAAAAGGAGACCGCTAAAGCGGAGCGAAATCCAGTGCGAAAATGGGCACCTCACTTCTCGAACGCGCACCAAGTTCCCCAAAATGAACATCCCGAAAATTAGGATCAGATTTTTGTGCTATCAGTTAAACGAGCTAACTTAACTCGAAAGCGGCAGGCGAGATGGACATTGTCGAGCAAATCCGCGACTGGTATTCAAATCTTGATAAGGAGCCTGCAAAGTTCTCTATTCAATGCGATGAAACCGGTATAACTCAAACCGTGAAGCAGGAAGACAGGGACGAAGTGATCCGACTTGCATGGGACCAAGTTGCCAACGTGTTTGCATACAAGCGGGACCTCTACTCCGAAGACCAGATATGTTTCGTGATCGAGTGCATCGATTTCAGAATTGAGGTCAGAGAGGGTGACGAAGGATATGAGAGCCTGATCGCTCAAATGCAAAGCAACATTGTTGGCTTTCCCTCTGCGAGCAAATGGTGGGAAACACTGGCACTGCCGCCATTCGCACCAAATTGGACGAAGATTTACAGCCGAGAAAAAGGTAATGTTCAGCAACAATCCTGATGCGCAGAGCCTATCGTCGTTAGTAGTGGCATACTACCGAGCCGGCCACCAGAAAATCTCTAAGTATCACCCCGTTCTACCACCAGCGCCGCCTGCAGCATAGCCTTCGCATACGCAATGTCGTACAAATCCCCCGCATACCCACCGCCGCCGGGATACCCGCGGATCGGCCCGCGCGCACGGTCATAATCCAGCGCCCGCGGATGCTCCGGATACAGCTCGCGTGGATACTTCAGCCGCACCAGTTCGCGCATCACCGCAAACATGTTCACGTCGCCCTCGTCGATAAACCCCTCGTCGTACTTCAGATACGGCGTCATCACATGCGGATTGCGATAGTGCACATGGTTGATCCGGTCGCGGGAACCGAAATAGCGGCACACCTCCACCGGGTCCTCGCCCATCTCCCTCGTCACGCCGCAGTCAAACGTGATGCCATTCGCCGGGCTATCCACAATTGAAATCAGGTGTTTCCATCCATCCACCGTCGCCATGATCTGCTGCGACCCGCGGCTCACCGGAAACGGCGGATCGTTGGGATGCAGCGCCAGCCGCACATTCGCCTTCTCCGCCGTGGGAATCACTGCTTTCAGAAAATACGCGATGTTCGCCCACATCTCGTCGAGCGTATGCGCGCCCTCTTCCGGCAGCGGCGGCAGCCCTTTTTCGCGGTCGTAGTCCACGCCCGTCAGCCCCGCACCGCCGCGCCCTGTTTCTTCGTAATATCCCTCCATCGCCCGATGCGCATAGAAGTTGTACTCCACAACCGGCAGCCCAACTTTGCCCGCCGCTTCAATCGACTGCTTTACCTTTTCGATCTCTTCATCCCGTCCCGGTCGCCCATAGAGCGTATTCGTAAATCCCCCAATCATTAGGTTGCCCAGCACCACGCCGTTCGCCTTGAGCTTGTCCACAATCGGCTTCAACTGCTCCACCGTCCACGGAATCTCAGGCCCGCCCGACAGTACGTGATATACGCCAAGCTGCACAACGCCGCGAATCGCCTCGTCGGTCACGCCGTCGGCAAGCGAGATCGCCGTCGCAATTTTCGGAGTGCCCGCGCTCTCCTGCGGCATGCCATCGCCCAGCCACCACGGCTTCTTCTCCTGGGCTGCAACCGGCATCCATGCAGGCGCCAGCGAAACCGCACCTGCTCCCATCAAAAAATTTCTCCGCGAAAAAATCGGCTTCATCTTGAATGCTCCGCTCTGCGCAACTCAACTTTTTGCGCCTTGAATAACCGCGGCACGCATTCTTCCACAATCAGATTTAGACAGTCCAGAAGGATTAACCAAGACCCAAAAACCGGGAACGGGGAGTAAGATGGTGCCGCCACTTGAACCGGGTCATGGAGGATACGAAAAATGCAGGGAATCGACCACCGCATCAACCGCCGCAGCATGCTCAAATCGTCGCTGGCCATCGCCGCCGGCAGCGCGCTCGCAAGTGGGGCGGCCGCAGAAGCCGAGCCAGCCATCAAAAATGTCAATACCAACTCCAGTCCTTCCACGCTCAAGATCACCGACATGCGCTACGCCGTGATCGTCAAGCCCGGCCCCAGCCCTTGTGTGCTCATCCGCATCGACACCAACCAGGGCGTCTACGGCCTCGGCGAAGTCCGCGACATCGCCGGCCCGCAGTACGCCATGGTGCTCAAGAGCCGCCTCGTCGGCGAAAACCCGCTCCGCATCGACTATCTCTTCCAGAAGATTCAGCAGTTCGGCGGTAATGCCCGGCAGGCAGGCGGCGTCTGCGCGGTTGAGATGGCCCTGTGGGACATCGCCGGCAAGGTCTACAACATCCCCGTCTACCAGATGCTCGGCGGCAAATGGCGCGACGAAATTCGCATCTATGCCGACACAACCGAATCCATGGACCCTGCCGAGTATGGCCGCCGCGCCAAGGAGCGCAAGGCCATGGGCCTCACATGGATGAAGATGGACCTCGGCATAAATGTACTCGACGGCATGCCCGGCACTGTCATGCAGCCCTCAGGGCTCAGCCAGTGGGAACAGCACAGCCAGCCCAATCTCTTCATCGCCACCGAGGTTACTGATAAAGGCATCGACCGCCTCTGTGAATACGTCGCCGCGGTCCGCGACAACATCGGCTACGACATGCCGCTCTCGATGGACCATCTCGGCCACATCGGCGTCAAATCTGTCATCCGTCTCGGCAAGGCCTACGAGAAGTTCAACCTCGAATGGATGGAAGATGTCATCCCATGGTTCTACACCGATCTGCTCAAGGAGATCACGCAAGAGAGCCCCACGCCGACGCTCACCGGCGAAGACATCTATCGCATCGAGGACTTTGAAAAGCTCTGCAGCGAGCACGCCGTCGACAAGATTCATCCCGACCTCGCCACATCCGGCGGGATCCTGCAAACTCACCGCATAGGCGATATGGCCTTCAAATACGGCGTTCCGATGGCCATGCACTTTGCTGGTACGCCCGTCAGTTGCATGGCCAACGTCCACTGCGCCGCAGCCACGCGCAACTTCCTCGCGCTTGAAAACCACGCGCTCGACGTCCCCTGGTGGCAGGACCTCTGCACTGGCTATGACAAGCCACTCATCAACAAGGGCTATATCAAAGTCCCAGACACACCTGGCCTCGGCGTCGAGCTCAACGACGACGAGCTCAAGAAACACCTCAAACCCGGCACCGGTTACTTCGAGCCGACCCCCATGTGGGACGAAGCCCAGTCGTGGGACGACGCACTGTTCAGTTGATTTATTCACTGGTGAAGCATTCGCCGGCCTCAGGAAATGCGTGCCCAGGCCTCATCCGAGACCTGGGCAGCACGGCGGCAAATCAGCCAAATTTGCGTGGACCGCTAACTCCGATGCGGACAGCTCTTCGTATTCAGGCACTCGTCTGCAATGCGCAACCGCTCCACTGGCCGTCCGCCTACCAGATGCTCCGCCACAATCTCGTCGGCATCTTCCGGCTTCACATTCCCATACCAGACCGCCTCGGGATACACCACCACCGTTGGACCATGCTCGCACTGATCCAGGCAGCCCGACTTGTTGATCCTTACCCGGCCGCTCAGCCCGGCTTCTTTGGTCAGCTGATTCAGCCGCGTATGCAGTTCGCTCTTTCCATCGGTTGTGCATGAAGGCCTCGGCGCATCCGCCGGACGTGTATTATGGCAAACAAAAACGTGGCGCTCAAACGCGGGCAAGCAGTATTCTCCTTAACGCGAAGTTGAAGTTGCGATCGCGCACCGTGCTCGACGCGAATCCAATGCGGCTGGTTCCAGACTAAAGCCTTCCATGGAGAGAAGGCGAAGTTTCCACAATCTTCCCGACCGCCCCGCCCGCATCTGCGAGAATAGTGGCTTGACGTATGAGTACTGACAATCTGCTTTCCCTCAAAGACGACATGGTGGCCTTCATTGAAGGTCATGGCCTTCGCCGTCTGCCTGGATATGTAACGGAAGACATTCCCTCGGTTCTTTGGGAAGGGCGCGGCAATCCCGACTCATGGAAAGACTTTGTGGAGATGGCCAAGCACGTAGGCGCTCCCTTCGTCACCTTCAGCGAGATGACGCTCGAACGCGAAGAACTCGACGCACTCATTGAAGAAGCCGGCGAGATGAACTTCCCTGACGAAGAAGCCACCGAGCTCGTCGAAGCTAAGTGGCTGCGCAAATACGCCGGCATGCTCGGTTATATTCAGCTCGGCTTCGTCTATCAGGGCCTCGTCTTTCTCCACGAAACCACCACCGAGTGGTACGAGCGCTTTCAGACTCTTCTTGAAGACATTGAGGCTTTCCAGGACATCGTCATCGACGATGCCGACCATCGCGACGAAGACGAGTAACCCGCGTGAGTTCTGTGGGCACCGAAGCAGATCGCACCGCATCGCGCAAATATCCTCGTCAGCGCTGGATTCTCGCCGACCCGCACCCCGATGCAGCTGCACTCGCGCAGCAGGCCCGTATCCCGCAGGTTCTCGCTGAGTTGCTGCTCGCGCGCGGCGTCGCGCAGGCATCCGAAGTCTTCGCTTTCCTCAATCCTGAGCCTGAGCACCTGCACGATCCATTTTTGATGTACGGCATGTCTTCTGCCGTCGATCGTCTGGAGCGCGCAATCGCCAATCGCGAGCCCATCCTGCTCTACGGCGACTACGACGTCGACGGCACCACTGCAGTCGTGCTGCTCAAAACCGCCATCGAAATGCTCGGCGGCATCGTTCGCTTCCACGTTCCACATCGTCTGCGCGAAGGCTACGGGCTCCAGTCGAGCGTTCTTGAAGCTGCATACGCCGACGGCGTACGCCTGGTCATCACTGTTGACACTGGTATGCGCGCCTTTGCTGAGGCGGAGACTGCGCAACGCCTCGGCCTCGACCTCATCATCACCGATCATCACTTGCCTAAGGTTGACGATCAGGTGCCGCACGCTCTCGCCATCCTCAACCCCAATCAACACCACTGCACATACCCTGAGAAATCGCTCTGCGGCGCAGCCATCGCGCTCAAGCTTGCACAGGCCATACTCGAACGGCGCGATCACACGCGCACGCGCGAAAAAACTCTGCCCAGCTTTCTCAAAATGGCGGCCATTGCCACTATCGCAGACGCGGTGCCCCTCCGCGGCGAAAACCGTACCATCGCCGCACTGGGCTTGCGCGAACTCCGCCGGCCCGCCGGCGCTGGTTTGCGCGCTCTCTTTGCCGCCGCGGCGCTCGATCCTGCAGCAAAACAGCTCACCGGCTACGACGTAGCTTTCCGCCTCGCCCCGCGTATCAACGCCGCCGGCCGCATGGACGTGGCTTCAGAGGTCATCGAACTCTTCTGCACTCGCAACGCAGTTCGCGCCGCCGAGCTCGCCGCTAAGCTCGAACGCCTCAACCGCGAGCGCCGCGATGCTGAAGCTGCCGCGCTCGCCGCGATTGAATCCCGCCTGATGCAGGATGAAGAATTCGCAGCTGACCGCCTGCTTCTCGTCGATGGAGACAGCTGGCACCGCGGCGTCATCGGCATACTTGCCTCGCGTGTCGTTGAGCGCACCGCCAAGCCCGCCATCGTCGTCAGCGTGGAAGACGGGGTCGCGCACGGCTCCGGCCGGTCCGTTGACGGCTTTGCATTGCTTAATGCCATCGAGAGCTGCGCTGATCTCTTCACCCGCTTCGGCGGCCACGCTTTCGCCATTGGATTCGCCATGCCGGCCGCATCGCTGCCGGATCTCCGACGCCGCCTTCGCGGTTACGCCGACGAACACCTCGCCGACCGCGCGCCCGAGCGCATCCTGCGCATCCACGCCGAGCTGCCGCTCGACCGCATCACATCAGTCCTGGCCGGATGGCTGCGCAAGCTCGAGCCGCTCGGCCACGGCAATCCTGAGCCTATCTTCCTCGCGCGCCGCGTGCGTCTTATCTCTGCTCCGCGACTGCTGAAAGACCGCCACCTGCGCCTTGAGCTTGCGCAGGAGCCTGCATCCAACGGCTCCATGCGCGCCATCGGCTGGAATATGGCCGAACGCGCCACTGAGCTCTCGCTTATGCAAGGTAGCCTCATCGATCTTGCCTACCGCATCCGTGAAAATGATCATCCAGACTTCGGCGGACTCGAAGTCGAGATCGCAGGCATGGAACTTTCCGAGCCCTGACACAACAAGGCCCGCGGTGAACCGCGGGCCTCGTCCCTTACGTTGATCGTGTGATTATTTACCGTCCATGACCGCCCTCGTGGCCACCTTCATGTCCACCTTGATGTCCGCCACCACCGCCATGATTCTCCTCTCGTGGCGGTGCCGAGTGCTCCTGCGGAGCCGGATGAAACTGCGGACGGTTGTGCTGCTCAGGTGCAGAGCGGAACTGGGGCTGCGCATGCGATTCCGGCGCTGCACGGTACTGTGGCTGTGCATGGGACTCAGGCGCTGCGCGGTACTGCGGCGCATTGTGCTGCTCGGGGGCTGCATGAAACTGCCCCTGTCCATGCGCTTCCGTTCCACCATTGAATGCTGGCCGCGCATTCTCATTGACATGGCCCTGGAAGTTCGCATTGCCGCCGGCATGCGGATTCTGCATCTCATGCATCTGCGCCTGCGAAGGCCGCCCCGATGCCATCATCGCCGGACGCCCGTGATTGCTGTTGAAGTATGAGCCACGGTCGTGCATGGCTTCATTCACATGCTGCGTCTGGAACGAGGTCCGCTCCATGTGCTGATCGTGTTCCGCAACCCGCTCCTGCGCCAGCGCTTCGTGGCGAATGCCACCTGGACCGCCGTTGTACGCAATGCGGCGGTCGTTCATAATTGTGTTGCGTTCCACGATCGTGCGGTCGACATAAGTGTTGCGAATGATTGTGGTATTCACGTGGACAATGGCCGTGTTATACGAGAACACGCTGCCGCGCCACAGGCCGCCCACAAAACCCACGCCCATGTAACCGAATCCATAGTTCACGCCGCCATAGTAGCCCACGTGCCGGCCCCAGTAGCCTGGATGCCACATATACAAGCCTGCGTTCCAGCCCCAATAGCCCGGCGTCCACAGCGCGCCCGCATAGGGCGCAGGCACCCACTCGCCCGGAACCCAGTAGTAGCCATCATCGCCATAAGCCCAGTAACCAGGCGTCCACATCCAACCCTGCTCAGGACACGGCGGCTGCTCATACACCGGCAGCGCCGGCGGGGCAAAACCGACGCTGATAAACACACTCGCACGGGAACTCGCCGGAACAACGGCGACAAGCACCGCCAGCATAATCAGGCGCAATGTAAAAGAACGAAACATCCGCATGGGGGAACCTCCATTCCTTTCAAGCCGAAACACATGCGTTTCAGTCTTCATTTTCATCAAACCCCTCGCTGGCAGAGAAGTTGCAGCCAGAAGGGGTCAGATTTTGAGCACTCCACTCAAAATCCTAGGTTTAGTTGCGCAAATAAACTGAGGGGTTGCTCGATCAGAGTTCTTCTGAAAGCTAGCGCCGCGTCAACAGCGAAGACTCGAGGCCGACACTCGATGCTGGCAATTGATCAGAATTCTAGATGTTGCCGCGCACTCCTACGCCGCAGCCAGATGCGCCTCCAGTACATCGAGGAACCGTGCCAGCCACTTCGGATGCGCCGTCCAGGCAGGTCCAGTGACCAGGTTCCCGTCTACCACTGCCTCTGAAAAGCCCACCGCCACCAAGTTTGCCACGGCAGTCTCCTGCGCGGATGCGGAACAAGTCTGTCATTAGGCGCGTATACTCGATCATTCCGGCGGAGATCGTTCCAATGAGCATGAGACTCTTGTGGGCTTGTCTGGTCAATGGATGGATCGTCGGCGAAGTTGTGATCGCCTTCGCCACTCGAACCAGAAACAGCCACGGCAGCCTGCATGACCGTGGCACCCAGTTGATGATCTGGATCGTCATCGTAGGCAGCTTTGTGGCGGCAGGCTACGCCGGCAGCATCCGTATCGCCGACATTCCATTCAATCATCCCGTGCTGCGTGAGGCCGCGCTTGCACTGCTTATCGCTGGACTCCTCGTCCGCGTCGCCGCCATCGTCACCTTGGGTCGCGCCTTCAGCGCCAACGTCGCCATCCGTTCCTCGCAGACTATTCAGCGTTCCGGACTCTATAGCATCGTGCGTCACCCTTCTTACCTCGGCATGGAGATGATCTTTCTCGCCTTCGGCCTCCATAGCCACAACTGGGCTTCTATGGCTATTGCCTTCATTCCTCCCACGCTGGCCATCCTTTACCGAATTCATGTGGAAGAAGCCGCGCTGATTGGTGCATTTGGCTCCGAGTATGACGATTACAGGAAGAGCACCAAGCGTCTCATACCTGGCGTTTATTAAGCAGGCCGCACCGTACAATCGATCTATGCTGGCGGCCAAACCCGCAAACTTTCCAACGCTGAACGCACTCAACAGCGCCATCGTCTCCTGCAGTCTGTGCCCGCGCCTGCGCGCCCATTGCGCTGAGGTGGCTCGGGTCCGCCGCCGTGCCTATGCCGACTGGGAATACTGGGGCCGTCCTGTTCCCTCCTTCGGTGACCCAAACTCGCGCGTTCTCGCACTGGGGCTCGCACCTGGTGCGCACGGCTCCAACCGCACCGGCCGCCCTTTCACCGGCGACGGCTCCGGAGACTTCCTCTACCCCATACTCTATGAAGCAGGATTCGCTTCCCAGCCAACAGCCACTTCGCGCAGCGATGGCATGAAACTTGTCGATTTGTGGATCACATCCGTTGCACGGTGCGCGCCACCGGCCAACAAACCCACGCCCGAGGAACTCCGCAACTGCTCTCCCTGGCTCGATCAGGAGCTGAGTTTGCTCAAAAACCTGCGCGTGGTCGTCTGCTTGGGCCGCATTGCCTTCGAAGGCCTGCTCGCCCACGAAGGTCGCATCGGCAAGCTTGGGGCACGCTCCTCATACACATTCGCACACGGCGCTGAACACATACTACCTAGTGGTCTCGTCGCGCTGACCAGCTATCACCCTTCGCTTCAGAACACCAACACCGGCAAACTCACAAAAGCGATGTTTCTCGCAGTATTCCAGCGTGCACGCAAACTAGCAGGCCTGTAGCGCCGCATATAGGCGGCTATAAAAACAGCCCTGCGACAGCGCAAGTCAAATGGGCTTTGTACAGAGATTCCGTGAACTGCGCTTTCGCCGCGTCAACATGGGGTACATGCATGGAGCGGGAGACCGGGATCGAACCGGCGACATTCAGCTTGGGAAGCTGACGTTCTACCACTGAACTACTCCCGCCCTTTA
>DASZXD010000271.1:0-3940 GCA_035546015.1 Occallatibacter sp. | reverse complement strand
CTTCCCGTCACATCCAGCGCACCGCCTCCGGTGGCATAATTCTCCACGCTGTAGGCTCCTGTCTCCGTCAACTCAGGAGGTGTCCCATGGACTCTACGTCTGCCCTTCTCAAGCAGGAAATCAACCAGACCCAGGAAGCCGAGCACGACCTTGCCAAGTGGAAGCTGGTCGTCACCGCCGCCCTCGGCGCGACGGCCTTCGGACTCGCCGGGCAAAGCAACACCAACCTCTGGCTGCTTCTCTTCATCCCCTTCGTCTGCGCCTATGTCGACCTGTACGACTACCAGTACCGGCTCCGCGTATTCGTCATCGCCATGTTCCTTCGCGAGCGTGCGCGTGACGAAGAGCTGAAAGAATACGAGTGGGCATGCGAGCACATACGCCAGAGCCGCGCCAAAGACTTCGATCTGGGCAAGTGGGCAGGGCTTGGCTCAAGCGTCGTCGCCTCCATCCTGGGCCCGCTCTTCTACGTCCTTGCCCTGTTTAACAACAAGGCGCATGAAGTCATTGCCATGCCGCTCTCGGCAACCATTCCCATCTGGATCTTCAGCCTTATCCTCGTTGTCTACCTCTATTGGGACTTCCACCAGAAAGAGAAGAAGCTCTCGCTCCTGCCGCCCGACACCCTTTTATCGCATGTTCTCCACACGGTATAGCTCACTCGAATTGATGATCAGGCCTGCCTGAGAGGATAAGCCTGTTCCCTGTTCCCTGTTCAGGTTGCCCATGCAACCAATTTCGCTTCCAAATTCCCAAACTCAATCCCTGCGAACAACCTATTTCCGGCGACATATCGCCGTACGCCTGGCATCCCACCACGTCATGATGATGAACAGACCATGCTTTCTCGTAATCGACAATCAGTATCCGGGCACCATCTCAACACGCAAGCTCGTGATTGAAACTGCGCAGCTCAACGTGCTCACCGCCTACAGCGTGCAGGAAGCGCTGGCACTGTTCGCCCGCTTTCCTGACATAAACGGCATTGTGTTCGACACTGAGATTGCAGGAACTCCCTGCCCAAAATTCATCGAAAAGCTGCGCGCGATCCGCAACGATATCCCCATCGTCACCGTATCGCCCACCGGCGAAGACAAGTGCGACGGCGAGCAGTATCACGTCTCCTCCTACGACCCGCAGACGCTGCTCGATCAGCTCCGCCATATCTGCGGCAAAGAAAAACAGGCCATCCGCGAGAACGAAGCATCGCGGGAGTGATGCATGATCGCATCACAGTTTTCTGCTAAGCAGGGTCGCGGAGAAAATGGCGCAGGGGCATCGCACTTGGAAAGATCGTCGATCCAGTCCCTGGCCCCTGTTCCCTATTCCCTGCTTTTTCATTTGACACTCTCGCGCGATCCTCACTAGCATTCGCCGTGCATCACGGGCCTCTCAGCAAAAAGCACGGAGGACAAGCACGATGAAATTGATCAGCGCATGGAGCATTCGGCCTGGCACCAGGCAGGAAGCAGTCAACCGGTTCCTCTCCGGAGGTGGAATGCCTCCCTCGGGCGTCGCCCTTCTGGGGCGTTGGCACAAGGCCGATGCAAGCGGCGGATTCAGCCTCTTCGAAACCAGCGATGCCGCAGCGCTCTACACCCACGCAGCCGAGTGGAGCCAGTTCCTGGACATTCAGGTCTCCATCGTCCTCGAAGACGGTGAGGCAGCCCCCATCCTCGCCAAAATCTTCACCGAATAGCCGGCAACCCCACTCCCCCGCCGGACTTCTCGCACTCCGTCGCTGCGCGGCCGCCAGTAGGTCCTGCTCCCGAGACTGTTCCGGAACTCGTAGACCTCGCGCCTGCCGCCTCCGGGCCGATTGCTTTCTCTGAAGCAAGCATTCCCGAACAGCGGAAGTCTCACTTAATAGACCCGGAATCAGGAACACCGTGCTTCCGGCCTTTCCCATCGAACAAAAACCGGAGTTCCAGACGAGTAACCGGCTACGCGGCCCCTGCTGGGTTCTGTCCCTGTTGCCGGCAATCCGGCCGAAAAGGGGTATAGGCCACGGGCCATCGTCTGAAATCGAATCGGTAAACACAGGCCGACTTCTCGATACCGATCTCGCCTCCGTGAGTGATTTGGCGATTTGGCGCCTCTGCAGAATCACCAATTGTCGCCCTGAGAACTGACGTACTTTTAAATCTGTTGAGTGGGTCAGGCGGCTCGCTGCGCTGCATAAAACTAAGTAGACACTCTACCCCCATTGGGAGTAGAGTGTCTACATCTATGAGCGAAAAAGACCCGTATAAGAACCGGATTGAGCTGCTGCAGGGAACACTCGACATGCTCATTCTTCAGACCCTGCAATGGGGACCGCAGCATGGGTACGGCATTGTTCAGGCTTTACGTTTGCGATCCGGAGATGTGCTTCAGGTGGAGACCGGATCTTTGTATCCGGCTCTCCATCGGTTGGAGCGTCAGGGCTGGGTGCAGTCTGATTGGAAGCAGTCAGAGAGCAAGCAAAGAGCCCGATACTACCGGATCACGGCCAGGGGGAAAAAGCAGTTGGCCTCGGATCTGGGCCGATGGGAGCGGATTGTCGAAGCGATTGGGTCGGTGATGTACGTCAAGCCGGAGGAGAGTGAGTCATGAATTGGTTGCCGAGCTTCGGTTTTCAGCGGCGCAAGCGCGAATTGCAGGAAGAGATTGATGCGCACCTGCAGATGGCGATTGCAGATCGAGTGGCGCGAGGCGAGACGGCAGAGTCAGCGCGACAAGCGGCGGCGCGGGAGTTTGGAAATATTCCTCTGGTGCAGGATGTGACGCGCGACATGTGGGGCCAGGCCTGGCTTGAACAACTAGGCCGGGATGTCCGTTACGCGTTACGGCAACTGCGCAAGAGCCCCGGCTTTACGATCACCGCGACGGCGATGCTGGCCGTAGCGATCTGCGCCAACAGCACCGTATTCAGTTGGATCGACGGCACCATGCTGCGTCCGATTCCCGGCGCGCAAAACACGGGCGAGCTCGTCAGCCTTCAGCGCGGCGAACGCAACTTCTCGCCAGTTCCGCCTTTCTCGTATCTCGACTATCGCGATCTGCGCGAGCAGAACCACACTCTCACCGGAATGCTTGCCTATCATCACGATTGGATCACGCTGACGGGCGGCGCACAGCCCGAGCGCGTCTACATCGCGAATGTGTCGGCAAACTACTTCGGCGTGCTCGGCATCAAGCCGATGCTGGGGCGTTTCTTTCTGCCGGAAGAAGAGTCTCGTCCCGATGCTGTTCCCAGCGTTGTCCTGGGTTACTCGCTCTGGAAGACGCGCTATGCCGCAGACCCGGCAATCGTGGGCAAGTCGATCGAGGTTGCCCGGCATGCTGTGACGGTGATTGGGGTGGCGCCGCAGGGGTTTGTCGGAGCGATGCCGGGGCTCCGTGACGATCTGTGGATCACGCTGAATCCGCTCGGGACGAATGCGTTCCGGATGACGCATCGCGGCGGTGGTGGTCCGGTCTGGCTGAACGTACTGGGAAGATTGCGGCCCGGCGTGAGCCGTGAGCAGGCAGCCCAGGATCTCGACACGGTGATGCGCCACATTGTGGCGGCGCATCCAGACGATCATCTCGGCGAGAACCAAATCACGCTCGATCCCATGTGGCGCTCGCCGTTCGGCGCCAACGGATACATGGCGGCGACGCTGCCCATTCTGCTGGCCTTCGCCTGCCTGGTGCTGTTGCTCACCTGCGCAAACGTGGCCACGCTCACGCTGGTGCGGTTTGTCGCGCGGCGGCGAGAGCTCGCCATCCGGCAGTCGCTCGGGGCCAACCGTCTTCAACTCGTCCGGCAGATGGTGATCGAGGGCGTGTTGCTTTCCCTCGTCGCAGGAGCCGTCGCCCTTCTGCTGACATCGTGGACATCGAAGACATTTGCCTGGTTCTTTCCTGTGACCGCGGCTCCCATCAACCTCAACGGCAGCGTGGACCACAACGTCGT
>DASZXD010000270.1:0-2980 GCA_035546015.1 Occallatibacter sp. | reverse complement strand
GCTCATACTCTCAACTTTACGCTCATTTCCAAGATTGGCTCGATGCAGCCCGTAAGGATCTGCATTAAATGCAGAATGCCGCCGTCCCTGCGCGTCGGTTCTTAGGCTGGAACCTGGAAATAGAGAATCACCGCGAACTAGTCTGCTGTGTCTGAAATACCTATACTAATGATTAATTGAGTGTTGCTTTAGTGCTCTTCTAAGTCATCGCCCAGCATCAACGCCCAGAAGTATAGATCAATGTCCGGGTTGTGCCGTTGGATTTCCTGTAAAACAAGCGCGCGCTCCTTTGCCGAGATAGGATTGTTCTCCAAAGCGACGGGGTTCTCCCTCCCCTCCGACGCCTTGGCGATGATGACGAGAGTCTCACGCAGTCCGGCAAGGGAGACGGCTATCGGTTTCGGGTCCCATCGGCCTTCACCATGCCACGCGGTGTAAACCGGATAACCCGGAGCTGCGGTGTCGATAAACAAGGGGTCTCCGCATTCGCCTTCGATACCTATCGCGAGCCACGTGCCGCGCCAGTCCCCGTCGGCGTCCCCACAAAGAGAGGTTCCGTTTGGACTTGTTGTATAACCAACCTGCCGCGTCTGCAGTTCTGAAGGATGCCAGAGAAGCACGCTGCCGTGTCCGAGAGAAACGCTTGAGGGCATCTCCGCTAAGAGTTGTTCGTAATCGGCCATTGTCATTTCAAATCTACCTTGTGGACTCCGAGATTCGTCGGTATTTATTTACTTTTCGGATGATGCGGCTGGCACTGGCGACCCACTGAAAAGGACGAGCATTGCCGTTATACAGCCGGATGTAGTCTTCGATTGTTTTGACCAGATCGCGGACACTTCGAAACGTGCCGCGGCGGATTCTTTTGCGCGTGATCTCGGCGAACCACCGCTCGACTTGGTTGAGCCACGATGAGCTGGTTGGCGTGAAGTGCACGTGATAGCGTGGCCGTTCGGCAAGCCATTGCTTTACTTGCGGGTGTTTGTGTGTTCCATAGTTATCGAGTACGAGATGGATATCGAGTTCGGCCTCGACCGACCGCTCAATCCGATTGAGAAACTTGAGAAACTCCTGATGCCGGTGGCGTTGCTGGCATTGGCCGATCACCGTTCCTTCAAGAACGTTGAGAGCGGCAAACAACGTGGTCGTTCCATGACGCTGATAATCGTGTGTTTGGCGCTCCGGCAGACCCGGCCGCAGCGGAAGTATCGGTTGGGTGCGATCCAGCGCCTGAATCTGGCTCTTTTCATCCACACTCAACACGATGGCATTGTCCGGCGGATTCAAATAGAGCCCGACGATGTCGCGCACTTTCGGAGCAAAATCAGGATCATTGCTGAACTTGAAAGATTCAACCCGATGCGGTTGCAGCTTGTGCCGCTTCCAGATTCGCACCACGGTGGCTGGGCTGACTTTCTGCCTAGCAGCCATCGCACGGACGCTCCAATGAGTAGCGTCCGTTGGAGTTGTTCTCATCGTTGCTTCCACGATGGCAGCCTCTTTCGCGACCGAAATCTGTTTGGGCCGTCCGCTCCGCTGCCGATCGAAAAACAATCCGGGCATTCCCTCCGCTTCATAACGATTGCGCCACAACAGCACGGTCGTAACCGTGGTGGATAGTTCGCGTGCCAGCAGGTGATTGGCCAGTCCCTCGGCCGCACCCAAAACTATGTTCACGCGCAGCAGAATCCCTCTGGGAATACTCCGCTGCCGACTGAACGAGAGCAACTCTTTTCGGTCTGCATCACTCACGGCAAGACGGGGCGCAGGAGGAAGTGGCATTTCACTTCCAGTATGAAGTGGAATCTCTTATTAGTCTAGTTATTTCAGATACAGAAGACTAGAGCATTTTCATAGTTGCTGTACGCCGTAACCGCAGTGATAGAAGAAGGCCTGTGCGTTTTGGGGAGTGATGGCAGCAATAGCCCGGTCGATGGCGGGTTCCAGCTGATCGAGCACGCGGGCCTTGGCTCCGCGGAGCAGTTGTTTCAGCTTGGACCAGGCTCGTTCGATGGGATTGAAGTCTGGCGAGTAGGGCGGCAGGTACAGCAATCGCGCACCGCGGCTTTCAATCAGTCCACGCACTCCCTCCACCTTGTGCGCAGCGAGGTTATCGAGAACGACGATGTGGCCCGGCTGCAACTTTGGCCCGAGCACTTGTTCCAGAAACGCCAAAAACACATCGCCGTCGGTAGGCGATTCAATGGTCATGCTGGCCAGCATGCCTTCCAGGGTCAGCGCCGCCAGCACCGTCAATGTGCGCCAATGGCCTGCCGGAACTGCTTCCGATACTCGTTCTGGACGCGGCGCCCAACCATAGCGGCGGGTCATTTCCGTGGTGACGCCACTTTCGTCCAAAAACACCAGGCAGGCCGGATCCAGCTCCGCTATTTGCTCCCACCACCCCTGACGGCGCCAGAGGTTCTCGCCCGTGTCCTGCTCCTGGGCGCGGAGCGATTTTTTTTATGCCGTAGCCACCATCGCCGCAGCAATATCCAAATCCAACCCATGCTCAGGCGCAGCCGATGCTCCCGCTCCAGTCGCTGCTGCAGTTCCTGCAGCGTCAGGTCCGGCTGACGCCGCATCTGTTGCTCGATCCACTCCCGAATCGCAGCCGTCACCCGGCTTTGCGGCCCGTGCCGCCAGGCACCAACCTCAATCTGACCGGTCTTACTCCGCCGCGCAGACAGCTTCTTCGCCCAATCCCCGCTGACGCCAAATCGCTTCGCCAGCTCCTTCAGGCTTCCTTCCCCTCGGTCATACGCCTGAAAGAACTTCCGTCGCAGATCGTTCGAGTATGCTTCCGCCATTTGTGCTTGAGGACAATCCCCACATTCAGCTTGCAACACAAATGGCTCGGTGCATAGTAACTAGTGAAATGCTCTAGGATCGTCGACGTCTCCCTCGCTGGCATCAGTGCTTTCCAGGCGCCGCGGCAAATGCCGGAGGAGAAGCCTTCGGCACCTAGGCTTTCTTGGAG
>DASZXD010000269.1:0-27353 GCA_035546015.1 Occallatibacter sp. | reverse complement strand
GAGTAAGCACAGCAACCCACCAGCAGACGCGGCGATTTGTTTGCAGCCGGTGATTGCGCGGCAGCAGACTGCGCATTGAAAATGCCAGCTCCAGCCAATGCACTGGCCCCTGCAGCTTTCAGGAACGCGCGGCGTTCCATTGTTGATTTCATCGATATGCTCCCGTTTAAAGAATGGCCGCATGCACTAAAAATCGGCGCAACCAGTCTACTCTGCGGCAGCGGCCCGGTATATGATGGCGCGTGGTTTGCGGCAGATGCCGGAGCGTCACGAAATGGATCTCTGCTGAGAGCGAGGATCGTGAATGAATCGCAGAAGCTTTGTTGCTGGGACAGGATGCGCAGTTGCATCAATAGCGGCGCCGACAGTTGTGCGCACGGCCATACCGGGTGCCGATGCGCCGAGCAATCGCATCAACGTTGGGTTTATCGGAACCGGACGGCAGGCGTTTGGTGCGAATTTGCCGCAGATGATGGCGGTTCCCGGCGTACAGGTGGTGGCGGTTTGCGATGTGGATAGATGGCGCATGGATGAGGCGCAGGCATTTGTGAATGGGTTTTATGCAGGACGTAACAGAGCTGCTTCCTATAACGGATGCCGCAAGGTGAGCGACTTTCGCGAGATGATTGCAGCGCGCGACATCGATGCGTTGATGATCTCCACTCCCGACCACTGGCATGTGCCGATGGGTTTGATGGCGGCGAAAGCGAAGAAGCATTTTGCGCTCGAAAAGCCGATGAGCCTGAGTGTGCACCAGGGCAGGGTGCTGGCCGATGCGGTGAAACGTTATGGCGTGACGGCGCGCAATGACAGTGAGTTCCGGTCGATTCGCGTGCAGAATCATGCCGCGGAGCTGATTCGTAATGGGCATATCGGCAAGCTGCAGCGGGTCGAGATCGTGTTTCCCTCCGATCCGCCGCCGGTGGGCGCGCAGCCGGATATGCCGGTGCCCCAGGAACTCAACTATGACATGTGGCTCGGGCCGACGGCGGCTGTGCCTTACACAGAAAGACGCGTGCATGACGCAAAACAGCACAACAGGCGGCCAAACTGGATGCGGCTTTCAACCTATGCGCAGGGAATGATTGCCAACTGGGGCGCACACTACTTCGACATGGCGCAGTGGGTCATGAATACCGAGCATACGGGGCCGGTGGAAGTGGAAGGCAAGGGCGAGTTCCCGGTGAGCCTCTGGGACACGATGATCAATTTCAAAGTTGAGTACACGTATGCGAACGGTACGGTTATGACCTGTGAGCAAACTCCTACGAGTACGCCGAGTATCAGTTACTTTGGCAGCGATGCCTGGATCAAGGTAGATGGCTATCCCGGCATAATGACCAGCAGCAAGCCGGAGCTGGTGACACTGGAGCCGGAGGCGGGAGAGCTTGATTTTTCAAAGACGCTGTGGGACAAGAACGACTTTATCGGCGCAATTCGTGAGGGGCGGCAGCCGCTGGAGCCAATTGAGGTGGGGCATCGCGCGATTACTCTCGCGCAGATCGGGCTGATTGCGTGCCAGGTGCAGGACAAGCTGCGCTGGAATGCGCAAACGGAGAGCTTTGAGGGCAATAACTGGGCCAATGCGCTGCTGGCAGCTCCCTTGAGCAGGCCTGAGTGGGTAGTGACGGTATGAACGTATGCCGGGGGCCGCGGTGCATTCCTGCTTTTTCTTTATGAACATAGCCATTGCCCTCGGAGGCCGTTTGAATTAACTTCAAAGACTCACAGCTTTTTCTTTGGAGGCTATTCGTCATGTCCCGTGTCGTGCGATGCTCCATCATCCAGGCTTCCAACGCGGTGCCCGCAACAGAGCCGCAGGCTGTGCAAAAAGAGGCGATGGTGGAAAAGCACGTCGGGCTCATTCGCCAGGCCGCCGCGGCCGGGGCGCAGATCGTGTGCCTGCAGGAGATCTTCAATGGTCCGTACTTCTGCGCCGAGCAGGAGGTGAAGTGGTACCAGACCACGGAGCCCGTTCCCGATGGGCCAACCGTGAAACACATGCAGGCGCTGGCCAAAGAACTGCACATCGCCATGGTTGTGCCTGTGTATGAGGTGGAGCAGGAAGGGATTTTTTATAACACCGCTGCGGTGCTCAACAACGATGGTTCGTATCTAGGCAAATACCGCAAGACGCATATCCCGCATGTGGCGCCGGGATTCTGGGAGAAGTTCTATTTCCGTCCGGGTAACCTGGGTTATCCAATTTTTGATCTCGGATTCGTCAAAATCGGTGTGTACATCTGCTACGACCGGCACTTTCCTGAAGGTGCGCGGTGCCTGGGCCTGAACGGCGCAGAGATTGTGTTCAATCCATCTGCGACGGTTGCCGGCCTGAGCGAGTACCTATGGAAGCTGGAGCAGCCGGCACATGCAGCGGCAAACGGGTACTTTATTGCTGCGATCAATCGCGTGGGCACTGAGGCACCGTGGAACATCGGGGAGTTTTACGGGTCGAGCTACTTTGCCAATCCGCGTGGGCAGATTATTGTGCAGGCTTCGCGCGATAAGGATGAAGTGCTGACGGCTGATCTGAACCTCGACGAGATTGCCGAAGTACGGCGCACATGGCAGTTCTTCCGAGACCGCAGGCCCGATCTGTATGGGCCACTTGTAGCTTCGTAATATATGAACGATTGCAACACTGAATTGATTTGATTGGTTTGAGAGATGAGCTGACTTTGTAAAGCGAGGCAGGGATGAGCACTGCAACTCTACCGGACGATCCGCAACTGCGCGAGCGCTTTCAGGAGATCAAGCCGCCGCTCGCCCCGCAGGCCGCCGTGATTGAAGCAGACCGCTGCCTGAACTGCTTCGATGCGCCGTGCACAACAGCATGTCCCACGCATATTGACGTTCCGGGATTCATCAAGCGGATTGCTTCGGGAAACCTCCGCGGGTCGGCGCTGCGTATTCTGGATGCAAATATTCTTGGCTCAAGCTGCTCACGTGTGTGCCCGGTGGATGTGCTGTGCGAGGGCGCGTGCGTGATGCACCGGCATAACCAGAAGCCGATTCAGATCGGATTGTTGCAGCGGCACGCGATGGATGCGTTTTACGCATCGGGCGAACTGCCGACGATGGCGGGCACAGCAGCGCGTCCTGTGCGTGTGGCTTGCATTGGCGGCGGGCCCGCCTCGTTGGCCTGTGCCGCGGAGTTGCGTAGGCGCGGGGCACAGGCAACGGTTTTCGAACGACGCACTCTGCCTGGCGGCCTGAACACGTATGGTGTTGCAGAGTACAAGCTGCGCGCGACGGACAGCCTGCGAGAAGTCCAGATGATTGAGCGTATTGGCGTGAAGTTCAGATTTGGAGAGAGCATTGATTCGGCACCTGCGCTGGAAGCGCTCGAAGAGGAGTTCGACTATATCCTGCTTGGTGTGGGACTAGGCGCAATGCAGCGGCTGGGCATTCCCGGCGAAGACACAGAAGGTGTGATGAATGCGCTGGAGCTGATTGCCGCATATAAGACCGGGCACTTGCGCGAAGTGCATGGCACAGTCGTCGTGGTGGGTGCGGGGAACACCGCAATTGACGCGGCGAATGCAGCGCGGCGGCTTGGCGCGGATACGGTATACATGCTGTATCGGCGGGGTGAAAGCGACATTCCTGCATTTGACTTCGAGTATGAACACGCCAAGCAGGAGGGCGTGCAGTTCCTGTGGCGCAGGCAGCCGTTGGCGGTGCGCCGCGACGAGCATGGACGGCTGCTGCTGGATACGGTGCAGGTGCGCCAGGTGGAACGGACGCTTCTGCCACTGCCGAATTCGCAATACACCATTGTGTGTGACATGCTCGTGCCGGCCATCGGACAGTCACCTCTGGCGCAGCTTGTGCAGGAACTGCGCGGCGTTGAGGTGCATGAGGGCAGAATCGCTGCCGATCCTGCAACCGGGCGCACCAGCCATCCGCGCTACTTTGCTGCCGGTGACTGTGTGAACGGCGGACGCGAGGTGGTGGATGCCGTGGCCGGAGGCAAACGTGCCGCGCTCGCGATTCTGAAGGCCGCGGAGGCAAGTGCATGACCGACATTAGCGTGAGAGGCTTTGCCGGGGGCATCAACTCGCCTAATCCTTTCTGGCTGGCGTCTGCTCCGCCCACGAATACCGGCGAGATGATCATGCGCGCCTTCGATGCTGGCTGGGGCGGCGCAGTTTGGAAGACCATTGGCGAGCCGGTGACCAATGTGAGCTCGCGCTATTCGTCGATTGACTGGCAGGGCCAGCGGATCATGGGCTTCAACAATATCGAACTCATCAGCGACCGTGCGGTGGAAGAGAATCTGCGCGAGATGGCTGAGGTAAAGAAGCGCTATCCGCACAATACAGTGATCGCATCGCTGATGGTTGCCTCGACGCGTGAAGCCTGGCACGAGATTGTGGCGCGTGCAGAGGGTGCGGGCGCAGACGGACTCGAGTTGAACTTCGGTTGTCCGCATGGAATGAGCGAGCGTGGCATGGGCTCAGCTGTGGGCCAGGTGCCGGAGTACGCGGAGATGATCACCGCCTGGGTTAAGGAGAAGGCCCGCACGCCAGTGCTGGTAAAGCTGACGCCAAATATCTCCGATATTCGCACTGTAGCGCGGGCCGCCAAGCGTGGCGGCGCTGATGGACTTTCAGCGATCAACACCATCAACTCGATCACAGGCATCGATCTCGATACATTTGTGCCGCGGCCGAATGTGGATGGCAAGAGCTCACATGGCGGCTACTGTGGGCCGGCGGTGAAACCAATCGCATTGAACATGGTGCAGCAGATCATGGCCGATGAGGAGTCGGCGCTGCCGCTCTCGGGAATTGGGGGCATCGCATCGTGGCGCGATGCAGCGGAGTTCCTGCTGCTGGGATGCGGAACGGTACAGGTGTGCACGGCGGTGATGCACTACGGCTACCGCATCGTTGAAGACATGGCCGAGGGCCTGGAAAATTGGATGCGCTCGAAAGGCTTTGCGAAGCTCGAGGATTTTCGTGGGCTCTCGGTCAATCGCGTTACAGAGTGGAAGCACCTGAACCTCAACTACAAGATTGTCGCGCGCATCGATGAGCAAAAGTGTATTGGCTGCGATCTTTGCCACATTGCATGCTGGGATGGAGCACATCAGTGCATTCATCTCGACCGCGTATCTGGGCCTGTAGACGGGCATGTGGAAATGCATCCGATTCCAGCTGTGAAAGAGGCCGAAAGCCGCGCATCGATTGCTGTGACGCCGGTAACCCGCAAAGAGCGCGTGGCGGATCCAGCAGCGCATGGGCCGTACCCGACGCCTCTTGCGCGCATTCCACGTGTGGATGAGACGGAGTGTGTAGGCTGCAATCTCTGCTCCTGTGTATGCCCTGTAGATGGCTGTATTACGATGGTGCGCGTAGACGCGGGAGTTGCGCCGGAGACTTGGGATGAGCGTACGCGCGGTGCAGGGTGTGTGACGCAGCCACAATCTTCGATTGGATGACGAACATGTCGACATTGCTGATTCAAAATGGAACGGTTGTGAATGCCGATGCGACGGTAAAGGCCGATGTGCTGATCGACGGCGCAACGATCAAGGAGGTGCGTGCAGGGATTCCTGCCAGTGCGGCTGACACGATCGTCGACGCAACAGGGCTGCTGCTTCTTCCGGGCGGCATCGATGCACATACGCATCTTGACATGCCTTTCGGCGGGACAAATTCGGCTGACGACTTCGAAACTGGCACGCGTGCGGCGGCGATCGGCGGCACCACCACAATTGTGGACTTCGCCATCCAGGCGCGCGGTACCAAGATGCGCACGGCGCTCGATACATGGTGGAAGAAGGCTGAGGGCAAGGCGTGCATCGATTACGGGCTGCACATGATCGTGACCGATCTCCCCGACGCCGGGCTCGAAGATATGGATGACATGGTGCGCGAGGGCGTGGCCAGCTTCAAGCTGTTCATGGCTTATCCGAACGTGCTGATGGTAGACGATGCGACAATCTTCAAGGCGATGCGGCAGACGGCGAAGAACGGCGCTCTGATCTGCATGCACGCAGAGAACGGCTCAGTAATTGACGTGATCGTGCAGCAGGCGCTGGCTGAGGGCAAGAAGGCGCCGATCTATCACGCGCTTACACGGCCTACGCGCGCTGAAGCAGAGGCTGTGCATCGCGCAATAGCGATGGCGGAGATGGCCGGCGTGCCGGTATATATTGTGCATCTGTCCAGTGAGGACGCCCTCAATCAGGTGCGTGAAGCACGCGATCGTGGTCTGCCGGCCTTCGCAGAAACGTGCCCACAATATCTGCTGCTCTCGCTTGAGGACGTGGCTGATAAAGGCTGGGAGGGCGCCAAATACGTGTTCACGCCGCCACTGCGGGAGAAGAGCAATCAACCAAAGCTGTGGGATGGGTTGCGCAAGGATCATCTGCAGGTGGTTTCGACAGACCACTGTCCATTCTGCTTTGAAGATCAAAAGGCGCTGGGCAAGGACGATTTCACTAAGATTCCCAACGGTGGCCCGGGCATCGAGAACCGGCTTCAATTGCTGCATCATCACGGAGTGGGGCAGGGAAATTTCTCGCTCAACCGTTTTGTGGAACTGGTTTCAACAGCACCGGCGCGGATTTTCGGCATGTATCCGAAGAAGGGCGTGCTGGCGCCGGGTAGCGATGCAGATATCGTGCTATGGGACGCTAGCGTGGAGCACACAATCAGCGCAAAGACACACCACATGCGCGTGGACTACTCCATGTTCGAGGGCTTCCACGTACGCGGCAATGCGCGCGATGTATACTCCCGCGGTGAGCTGATCGTGTCGAAGGGTGAGTTCATCGGCACACCGGGCCGTGGAAATTACTTGCGGCGCGAAGCGCGCGGTGGCGCATGGAAATAGAGCAAGTGTAGCTCAGTCGGGACAACGAAGCATTTAGTTATCTTTCTGCAAAGAGATTCTTTTTTAACTCATTGCAGATGGCGGCTTTTTCGCTACAACGGCTTTATCATTCTCGGATTACCTTTGAAATAGAGCACATGCAGCGCGGAGGAGGTTCCGTGAGCACCGTCGATCCATCTTTATCGAACAACGATCTGCGGCCGACAATGCGCGAGCAGCGGACGTGGGGATTTTATAATTACACCGCGCTGTGGTTTTCAATGTGCATGGAGATCACGACGTATCAACTCGCGTCGTCGCTGATTGCCAAGGGCATGGACTGGAAGCAGGCCATCGGCACGGTATTGCTAGGCAACTTGATCGTGCTCATTCCGCTATTGCTGAATGCACATGCGGGTGCGAAGTACGGGATTCCATTTCCGGTATTCATTCGGGCGCCGTTTGGTGTGCGCGGCGCAAACCTTGCAGCGATTCTGCGTGCGATTGTGGCCTGCGGATGGTTCGGCATCCAGTCGTGGATTGGCGGCACGGCGATTCACGCGATGCTGGCTGTGATATGGCCTTCACTGGCCAGTAATAACGGAATCTTATGGGCATGCTTTCTGGGTTTCTGGTTGCTGAACATGGTTGTCGTGTGGCGCGGCGTTGAGTCGATCCGGCATCTGCAGGCCTTCGGCGCGCCGTTCATGTTTGTCATGGCGGCTGCGCTGCTGGTGTGGGTGCGCATTAAGGCGGGCAGTTTTGGATCGATGCTGTCGACACCGAGCCAGTTTCACTCCGCCGGCGGGTTTCTGAAGGTATTCTTTCCTTCATTGACGGCGATGGTCGGTTACTGGTCCACACTGGCGCTGAACATTCCGGACTTCACGCGCTACTCGAAGTCGCAGAGTTCGCAGTCTTGGGGACAGGCATTCGGGCTGCCGGTGGCCATGGTGCTCTATACGTTTGTAGGAATCGCGGTCACGTCGGCCTCCGAGGTCCTGTTCGGCCATGCCATCTGGAATCCGATCGAATTGATCGGCGCGTTTCACGAGCCTGTGGTGGCGTTCATTGCTCTGATTGCGATCCTGGTGGCGACGCTCAATGTGAACATCGGCGCAAATGTTGTCTCGCCATCGAATGATTTTTCCAATCTGTATCCGCGGCTCATCAGCTTCCGTACCGGCGGACTGATCACCGGGTTTCTGGGCCTGGCGATGTGTCCATGGAAGTTGCTGGCTACTCCGGATGCATATATCTTCGGATGGCTGGTCGGATACTCCGGTCTGCTGGGACCGGTAGCGGGAATCATGGTTGCAGATTATTTTCTGATTCGCAAGACAGAGCTTGACGTGAACTCGCTCTATCATCGCGAAGGCATGTACTACTACATGAAGGGCATCAATCCGCGCGCGATGATGGCGCTGGCAGCGGGTGTGGCGATTGCGCTAATCGGCCTGGTCGTGGATCGCCTGCACTATCTCTACGACTACGCGTGGTTCGTGGGGTTCTTCACGGCGGGGGCAGTGTATGTAGCTTTGATGCATTTGATGGCCCCGGCCGATGTGTCGCATGGCACGGAGGAAATTGCATTGGAAGGCTGATGGCAGGTGGCCATCTGCATCCGGTAAACCTCTCGTAGCGGGCAGTCTTCTTGTTAGAATTTGCCATACTCGAGTTCTGGGTAATGGCTCAGAATTTGTGCTGTAGCATATGCAGAATCTGCTGCTTTTGCGCTCTGGCTGCTTCGCTGCCGCTACCGTAGCGCCCGGTAGAGAACTGCGCAAGTTTCAATGCCGTGGAGCCATTTTTATTTGTACGCGTTGGATCGGCTCCTTGCCGTAACAGGCTTTGCACGGCCGCGGCGCAACGAGCACGCACGGCAATATGAAGCGGCGTTACGCCGCGCGTATCAGTTGCATTTGGATCGGCACCCGCGTTGACCAGCAATTCGAGCATTTTCGTCTGCTCAACGGGATTCCAGTTAAGCGATCCCGGTTGACCGGTCGCCGCAGCGTGCAGTGACTCTGCGCCATGGCGATTTTTCGCATTTACTTTCGCGCCTGCATCGATGAGTATTTGCGCCACTTTGGTCTGGTACGCAGCAGCGGCAAAGTGCAGTGGGGTATCGCCTGCCCAGATGTATCTTCCAATATCGGGCAGGAACAATTTCTTCGCCGCGTGGCGTGTCGCGCCTTCCTGAAAATGTGCAATTGCCAGTTCGGGCCATTCATTCATCAAGCGGGAACACTGAGCAACATCGCCCGCGACGATTGCATCGATGAGTGTCCGGAGCCTTGAATCATTCGTTTGCACAGCGTTTACTCTACCAGAGCGTCTGCAATTGCCAGATGCTCGTCGAGGGCGGCGATGCCCAGGTCCAGCTCTTCTTTGCTGACGATGAGCGGTGGTGCGATGACGAAGTGGCTCACCCACGCCTGAATCGAAACACCTTGCGCCATCATTTTTGCCGCAATCTGGTCGACGACGAGCGGCTTGCCCTCTACCTTGTCGCGCATGGTGTTGAAAAGCTGCTTTGTCGTACGATTCTTGACGATTTCAACGGCGAAGAAGAGGCCGAAGCCGCGCACATCTCCGACTGACGGATGCTTGGCTTTGACGGCTTCGAGTTTTTCACGGACGTAAGGCTCAAGCGAGGCCGCGCGCTCCACGAGCTTGAGCCGCTGCATTTCTTCTATAGTCGCAACGGCAGGACCGAGTGTGAGCGGATGCGCCTCGTATGTGTGGCCGTGTGAGAAGTAGTGGTCTTCGAAGTAGTCGGCGATCTTTTGCGTCGTTGCACAAAGTCCGAGTGGCACGTAGGCTGAGGTAATGCCCTTGGCCGTGACGAGGATGTCGGGCTTGACGTTCCAGTGATCAATGGAGAACCACTTGCCCGTGCGGCCCCAACCTGCCATCACTTCGTCTGCGATGAGCAGCACGCCGTGGCGGTCGCAGATTTCACGCAGGCGTGGGAAATACTCAGGCGGAGGAACCAGCACACCATTAGTGCCGACGACTGGTTCTACGATGATGGCAGCTACATCGCTCTCGTTGCGGATCATGTGCTCGATGTAGTCAGCGCATGCGATGTTGCAGCCGGGATATGTATGGCGTATGGGACAGTCGTAGCAGTTGGTTTCCGGGGCGAAGATGACGCCGCCGCCCTTGCCAGCCGGCTCCATGGCCCAGCGGCGCGGATCGCCAGTGGCTGCGATGGAGCCCATGGTTGAGCCATGATACGAGCGGTAGCGCGAAATGATCTTGGTTTTGCCGGTGAACATGCGCGCAATTTTGAAGGCAGCTTCGTTGGCCTCGGTTCCGCTGGTGGTGAAAAAGAATTTGGTAAGGCCTGCAGGCAGCACTTCGTGTAGTTTTTCGCTGAGCCGCGCACGGGCGCGCGTGGCAAAACCCGGCGCAGCATAAGCGAGCTCGCGCGCCTGCTCGGCGATGGACTCAACGACGCGCGGATTCTTGTGGCCGAGGTTGACGCACATCAGCTGTGAGCTGAAGTCGAGATAACGCTTGCCCACGCCATCGGTGAACCAGCAGCCCTCGGCGTCGGCAATGTAGAGAGGCTTCCACGTTTTCTGATAGCGCCAGGTGCCGTAGTTGGTCTGACGCGTGATATCAGAGATCTGCTCTGCGGTGAGTGCTTCAGACTGCACAGTTTCGCTCATGGATGCCCGCCTCCATAGGCATCTATGGTAGCAGGATCAAGCCGCGTCGAAGGTTTCCTCTTTGAGCACGCGCTGGTAGGCGGGAAGCGTGAGAAATTCAGTGAACGTGGGTGATTCGATGAGTTCGCGCATGAGATCGGCAGCCTTTTCGTAGGCAACGTATCGTGCAGCGTCTACAGCGGTCCTTTGTTTTTCGAGCTCTGCGGAGATGAGGCCTTCGACGAGCGGCACGTCAATGACACGGCCATCGCTGAGCTTCGCGTTCTGGTGAACCCACTGCCAGAGCTGTGCGCGGCTGATCTCCGCGGTGGCCGCGTCTTCCATCAGGTTGAAGAGCGGCACGCAGCCAATGCCGCGCAGCCAGGCTTCCACATAACCAAGCCCGACTGCGACGTTCTGCCTGAGGCCGGCTTCTGTGATCTGGCCATCCGGAACCTGAAGCAGATCGGCGGCGGTTGGGTTGTAGTCGGGGAGCTGCTTGTCAATCTGGTTCGGTTGCGGCATGAGGCGGTCGAAGACTTCAAGCGCGACAGGTACAAGTCCGGGATGCGCGACCCAGGTGCCATCATGACCGTCAGAGGCTTCGCGTTCCTTGTCAGCCTGCACCTGCGCGATAGCTTTTTCATTGGCCACAGGGTCTGACTTGACTGGAATGTAAGCCGACATCCCTCCCATCGCATGAACCCGGCGATGATGGCAGGTCTTGATAGCGAGTTTGGAGTAGCTGCGCATGAAGTGCGTGGTCATGGTGACTTGTCCGCGGTCTGGCAGCACGGCATGCGGATCGTTGGCAAATTTCTTGATGAAGCTGAAGATGTAATCCCAACGGCCGCAGTTGAGACCGGCCGAGTGCAGGCGCAGCTCGTGAAGGATCTCGTCCATCTCGAAGGTGGCAAGAATGGTTTCAATGAGTACGGTCGCTTTGATCGAGCCATGCCGCAGGTCCAACGCATCCTGCGCGCGCAGGAAGATGTCGTTCCACAGCCGTGCTTCAAGATGGCTTTCCATCTTGGGCAAATAGAAATAGGGGCCGGAACCACGCAAAAGCAGCTCTTTGGCGTTGTGATAGAAGTAGAGGCCGAAGTCGAAGATGGAACTGGACATTGGTTCGCCGTCGACGAGAACATGGCGTTCTTCAAGATGCCAGCCGCGCGGGCGGATGAAGAGCACTGCAGGCTTGTCGATCAGCTTGTAGTGCTTGCCGCTGGCCGGATCGGTGAAGGTGATGGTGCGGCGAATGGCGTCGCGCAGATTGATCTGGCCGTCGAGGAGATTGTTCCAGAGCGGCGTGCTTGAGTCCTCAAAGTCGGCCATAAAGACTTTTGCGCCGGAGTTGAGCGCATTGATGATCATCTTGCGGTCAACCGGGCCGGTGATCTCAACGCGGCGGTCGAGGATGTCGGAGGGCAACGGCGCAATGGTCCACTCGGATTCGCGAATAGAGCGGGTTGCTTCAAGGAAGTCAGGTTTTTCACCTGCGTCGAGCCGCTTCTGGCGCTCGTGGCGCGCAGCCAGCAACTCTTTGCGGCGCGCGTTGAAAGTGCGCTGCAGGTCGACAATAAAACCGATGGCTGCCGGCGTAAGAATTTCGGCAAAGCTCTCGGTGACGGGAGCGAAGATTTCGACTCCAGGTTGGCTAATGGAAACTGACATGGAGAGCGCCTCCTTGAGTGGGAAAGTAGCCCAAACAGAATAATCAGTTGAGCGCGCGGATTGTCACACAATATGGAATTCGATGCGGCTACGCGAAGCGAAGAGAGACGCCACCGGCGGTAGAGAAGCGCACATCAACCTGTGAGCCTGCCGCAGCAAAGGTGTTGCCGGTCCAACTGCCGGTGGTCACCCAGCTTCCGCGTTTGAGTCCTCCGGTGCGCGATGTACCTTCATTCACAAGATGGAGCACCAGCCGAAGCAGGTCAGTACCAGCGGTGTTGGAGGCGGTGCGCTCGACCTTCACGTCGCCGTCGACAGAGAGCGAGACAGACTCTTGTGCAAAATCGATCTGCTGCCAGTTGGCAACGGCCGGGCCGTACACAAAACCACCATGCATCTGCAGGTCGGCAATCATCGAGAAACGCGCGGCCTGCGCCGGCACGGTTAGGCCGGCTTCAAGTTCTTCAATGGCGGGATGACAGCTTGCAATGGCGTCAACAAGCTCTTCGCGCGTGTATAGCGTGGCACGCGGCGGCAGATCTTTACCGATGAGGAAGGCAATCTCGGCTTCAAGTCCGCGAAGACGGTGACGCGGATCATCAAAGACTGCCGGGCTTGGCTTGATCCACGCAGCGATCATGGGACCAAAGAGCGGCGTGGCGTCAGGCGCAGGCGCACCAACTTTCCAGGCACGTGGAGATTCCGCAACAGTGGGCTCGAGTGCACGATACATCACGTCCTGTACGAAGTAGGCTTCCTCAAGCGATGCGGGCGTAAAGGTAGTGGGCAGTTCGTGAAACGGCATCGCGGTGCGGCGTGCTTCGAGAAAAAGTTCGGCGGCTGAAAGAAGTTCGGATTCGCGAGCAGTGGAGATCATGATTTCAATTTGCCTCAATCGTTGATATTTTGTTGCCGCGTAGCAGTTCTTCCGCGGAGACACCACGGATGGATGCGTCGAGTAACTCGACCATGTGGAATGAGGGCATGGCTTTCATACCCCGGCGTCGCAGGCTATTCATGAGCTGCAGCAGACAGCCGGGGTTAGCAGAGAGCACAGCCTGCGCGTTGGTGGTGAGAAGGTTGTCGACTTTGCGATCGCCGAGTTGGTTTGCAGTGTCAGGCGAGAGCAGGTTGTAGACACCGGCGGAGCCGCAGCAAAGAGAGCCTTCAGGAATTTCGGCAACTTCGAGGCCGGGAATGCCGGCGAGCAGTCTGCGCGGCTGTTCGCGGACTGCCTGAGCATGTTGCAGATGGCAGGCATCGTGATAGGCTACGCGCAGTTTGAGTGGATTGCGCGTGGCGCGTGGTTCGAGTTCACAGAGAATTTCGGAGATGTCGCGGCACTTGGCTGAGAAGGCTGCAGCACGCGCGCCCCATTCAGGATCGTCGCGCAGCAGGTGGCCGTACTCTTTCATTGTCGATCCGCAGCCGGCTGAGTTGATGACGATCGTGTCAACGCCAGCAGCTTCAAAGGCTGCGATCATCTTTTTTGCAAGTGCGATGGCGCCGTCCTCCACGCCAGAGTGGACCATCAGCGCACCGCAGCAGGATTGTTCGCGCGGGATGACAACCTCACAGCCTTCGGCGGCAAGCACGCGCGCAGTCGCGGCATTGACGTGCGAGAAGAAGACCTGCTGTACGCATCCGCTTAGCATGCCTACGCGGCGGCGCTTAGCGTTGCGGGCGGGAATCGTCGCAGGCAGCTTGCTGAAGAGGCTTGATGGAACCTCTGGCAGCAGCGCCTCCATGGCCGCGAAACGCCTGGGCAAAAGCTTTGGAATTCCGACTGCGTGGGTAAGCGTGCGCAGGCCGCTTTTTTGATAGATGCGCAGCGGAATGGCGAGCAGGCGCAGCCGCACAGGATGTGGAAAGGTAGCGAAGAGAAGTTTGCGGAAGAGCGATTCACTTACACTGCGTGGGATGTTGCGCTCGATCTGTGCGCGTGTTGGTTCGATGAGCTTGTTGTACTCGACCCCCGAAGGGCAGGCAGTCATGCACGCCATGCAGCCGAGGCAGTTGTCCATGTGCGTCCGGAAGCGCGTGTCGAGCAGCGCTTCGCCTTGCGCGGCTTTCTTAATCATGTAGATGCGGCCACGCGGCGAGTCCATCTCGTCGCCCCAGAGAACGTAGGTGGGGCAGGCGGGAAGACAGAATCCGCAGTGCACACAGTCGTCGATGTACTGCTTCTCTGGCGGATGGTGCGCGTCAAAGCTTGACGGCCGTTCTTCGGATTGCTCGATGACGTGCGGCATAGCGGTCAGATATTTCCTACAAAACGGCCGGGGTTGAGGATGCGTTCGGGGTCAAAGCGACGTTTGATTTCGCGCATGAGCGGGAGTGCAGTGGAATCGAAACCCCAAGGATCGATATGGCCGTGCAATTCAGCAGGGAATTGAAGAATGACGACGCTGTTGCACTGCAGGCGCAGGCGCTCGATCAGCGCGGTCGCTGTGTCCGGTTTCGCTTTGAGCGCGATATTAACCAGACCGTTACACTGCGCCACGGCGGCGAACTCTGCACCTTCAGCGACTGACCAGGCTTGCAACTGCGAGAGCGTGGAGCAGATCTGGCTCGGCAACACTGACACTTTGAGAATGACCACGCCAGGTTGGTCGAAGAGATTTTGTCTCGCCTGCCAGACCGATTCGTTCGATTCATGAACGGGAATTTCCGCGAAGAATTTCGTCAGTTGTCCGGCGTGATCATCGAGGCATGCGGGCGTGGCCGAGACCCGGATGTCAATTGCGCATTGCTGCGCATCCACGCGAAGTTGCAGGCCAGAAGGTATGATGTGCGAATCGAGCAACGTGCGCAGCGGCGCTTCGAAGAGCAGCGGATCGGCGACTTCAGCGCTCCATGTGCGTGCTTGAACTTCAAGCGGATGCAGACGGAAGTTGACTTCGGTAATGACTCCGAGTGTGCCGAAGCTGCCTGTCATGAGCTTATGCAGGTCGTAGCCGGCGACATTTTTAACAACTTTGCCACCTGTCTTGGCGATTGTGCCGTCAGCAAGCACAACGGTCATGCCAATGATGAGATCGCGCAGGCCGCCATAGCGGATACGTAGTGGGCCGCCATCGTTTGTAGCGACGATACCGCCTACAGTTGCACGTACGGGCCAGAGCGGATCAAGCGCCACCATCTGGCCGTGACGCGCGAGTTGGGCTTGCATCGCAGCCCATGAGCACCCAGCTTCAACGCCGCAGGTCATGTCCTGCCAAGAGTGCTCGCGCAGCGCATTCATGCGATTGAGGGCGAGTCGAATATGGGGAGCGACAGGATTACCCCAACCGAGCTTGGTGCCAGCGCCTGTGGGTGTGACGGTCAATCCACGCTCGCTCCCAAAACGGAGTATGGCGGAGATCTGTTCGGCGTTTGCGGGTGCAACAGAGAATGCGTCTGCACCGAGATGCGTATGTTCAACATCAACGATAGCGGCGAGTTGCGGCAGTGCATCGGCGAGCGTGAGTGTGGCAGCTTGCGGCATTAGAAAATCTCCGCGATGCCCGCTGTTTCGAGCGGATGTGGCGTGTAAGGACCCGGACGGTCGGCGCAGAGACGCGTGCGCGGAAAGACCTTGTCGGGGTTGGAGATGCTTTCCGGATCGAAGGCGCAGCGGATGAGTTGCATGGTCGCGAGGTCCGGCTCGGAAAACATGTAGCCGAGTGCTTCCTGCTTTTCTTTGCCCACGCCGTGCTCGCCAGTGATGGAGCCGCCTTTGTCGACACAAAGATGCAGGATGCGATAAGACAGATCGAGCGCGGTCTCTTCTTGTCCTGCGATTGAGCGATCATAAAGCACGAGTGGATGCAGGTTGCCGTCACCAGCATGAAAGACATTGGCCACACGCAGATTAACGGCGGCAGCCATCCGCTCGATTTCCATAAGCACTTCAGGCAGTGCGGTGCGCGGGATGACTCCGTCCTGCACGATGTAGTTGGGTGAGATGCGGCCCATGGCGGCGAAGGCGGCTTTGCGGCCCTTCCATACGAGCATGCGCTCCTGCTCTGACTGTGCGATACGAATCTCGGTGGCACCATTCTTCTCGCAGAGAGCCCGTGTTTCGCGCATGAGGATTTCGACATCGATGGCCGGTCCATCAAGTTCGACCAGCAGCAGGCCTCCGCACATGGGATAGTGTGCATGAACTGCTGCCTCTGCAGCTTCAATGGCGAGCGTATCCATGATTTCAAGCGCAGAGGGCAGCATGCCTGCAGCAATGATGTCACTCACCGTTTGGCCGGCAGCCTGTGGCGAGTTGAATGCCGCAAGAAGAGTCTGCACAACCTCAGGGCGCTTGACGATACGAAGCGTGATTTTCGTTGTCACGCCAAGCGTGCCTTCAGAGCCAACGAAGACGCCAGCAAGGTCGTAGCCGGGCGCGTCAAGTGCGGGCGAACCAAAGGTGACAAGATCACCATTGGGAAGCACGACATCGAGCGCAAGCGTGTGCGTGACTGTGAATCCGTATTTGAGGCAGTGCGCACCGCCGGAGTTTTCTGCAACATTGCCGCCAATGGTGCAGACGGACTGCGACGATGGATCGGGCGCGTAGAAGTAGCCGCTGGCTGCCACACGTTGCGTGACATGTGAGTTGATGACGCCAGGCTCGACAACTACGTAGCGGTCAGGGATATTGACCTCAAGGATATGGTTCATGCGCGCCAGACTGATGACTACGCCGCCCGCAGCAGGCAGCGCACCTCCGCTCAGGCCAGTGCCCGCGCCGCGGCTCACAAAGGGAATCTTGTGGCGCGCGCACACACGGACAATAGCCTGGACCTGTTCCGCGGTGCGTGGCAGGACGACTGCTTCCGGAAGCACGCGGAAATTGGTCAGGCCGTCGCATTCATAGGTCTGCAGCTGGCTCTCGCCTGTAATTAGGCCATCAGCGCCAACGGCGGCGCGAAGTTCGGCGATTTGTGCGGCGGAGAGCATCGTAGCAAACAGGTTACTCGATTCGTGCTGGGACATGTTCCCACGATTTGAGAAAGTTGGTGTAGTTACGGGAATTTCTGTCCAGGATGTCGAGAAAGATGTATCAACGTGGTTTTGCCGCTGGGCCTTCACGCAGCAGGAAGTCGAAGTCACAACCCCGATCGGCCTGGAGAACACAGTGTTCAAAGAGCCTGGCGTAGCCGCGTGTGGCAGGCTGACGATGCGGTGGCTGTTCGCTCCATGCGGCCAGGCGGCGATTGAGCTCGGCTTCTTCGATGAGCAATTCCAGGCGTCTGGCGGGCACGTCGAGCAGGATGCGGTCGCCCGTCTGCACAATGGCAAGCGGGCCGCCCACGGCAGATTCAGGTGCAATATGGAGGACAATAGTGCCGAAGGCGGTGCCGCTCATGCGCGCGTCCGAAATCCTGACCATATCTTTGACGCCCTGGCGAGCGAGCTTTAATGGGATGGGCAGGTAGCCGGCTTCAGGCATGCCTGGTGCACCTTTAGGGCCGGCGTTACGCAGGACAAGAATGTCATCGGGCGTTACATCGAGGTTGGGTGTATCAATGCGCGTCGCCATGTCCTCAATGGAGTCGAAGACGACAGCGCGTCCGGTGTGCTGAAGCAGCTCAGGCGATGCAGCGGACTGTTTGATGACGGCACCGCTTGGCGCAAGATTGCCGCGCAGGATGGCCATTGCGCCCTGCTGCTTGATCGGCGCTGCAAGTGTACGGATGACATCCTGACTGGGCACCGGCTCGGCTTGTGCAATGACATCGGCGAGTGTGCCGCCAGAGACAGTGGGCGCGTCGATGTCGAGGAACGGCGTGAGCTCACGGAGAAGCGCAGGAAGGCCGCCGGCGTGATGAAAGTGCTCCATGTAGTGCGAGCCAGAGGGCTTGAGGTTGATGAGCACAGGAACTGCGCGGCCCAGGCGATCGAATTCGTCAAGATCGAGCGGAACACCGGCGCGACCGGCAATGGCTGTAAGATGAATGAGCCCGTTTGTGGAGCCGCCGATAGCCTGAAGCACAATCATGGCATTGCGGACCGAGGCGGTAGTAATGAGTTCAGCGGGACGCGGCGTGCCCGTAATAGCCATCTCAGCAGCGCGTTTGCCGCTGGCTTCTGCGATGCGGCGGCGGTCTGCGTGAACGGCAGGTGCCGTGGCGCTCAAGGGCAGTGCGAGTCCCATGGTTTCAAGGATGCAGGCCATAGTGCTGGCCGTGCCCATCACCATGCAGGTGCCTACTGAGGGCGCGAGGCGTCCGCTGATGCAGTCAATCTCGGCTTCATCGATCTGTCCGGCGCGAAACTGGCTCCAGAGGCGGCGGCAGTCAGTGCAGGCGCCGAGTACTTCCCCGCGATGATGGCCCACAACCATGGGGCCGGTGGGAATCACGACAGTAGGAATGTCCGCGCTGGCCGCTGCCATCACCTGCGCGGGCAGCGTCTTGTCGCAGCCGCCGATCACGATCACAGCATCCATCGGCTGCGAGCGGATCATCTCTTCAGTGTCCATGGCCATAAGGTTGCGCAGGAACATCGATGTAGGGTGTGCAAAGCTCTCATGGATGGAGATGGTGGGAAAGACCATGGGCATGCCGCCGGCGAGCATCACGCCGCGCTTAACACTCTCAATGAGTTCAGGAACATTGCCGTGGCAGGGGTTGTAATCACTGTAGGTGTTGGTGACGCCGATAATGGGCCGGTCAAGGGCGTCATCGGAGTAACCCATGGCCTTGATGAAGGCCTTGCGAAGAAAGAGCGAGAAGGCGTCGTCGCCGTATGTCGCCAGTCCTTTGCGTAGACCATGAGTCATCTCGCGTTCCTTTCGATGCAGAGCCGCTATTTGTTCTGCGCGGCACGGAAGGCCTCGTAGCGTGCCCTGGTTTCGGCATTCGCAGGATAGAGGCCCGGCAGTGCTGCGCCGGATTGCACTTCGCCGATGATCCAGGCCTCGAACCGTTCCTGTTCGGCGGCCGTATGCACGACTTCGTCAACGAGCGCCTTGGGAATGACCACAGCGCCATCGTCATCGACCACGACTACGTCATCAGGAAAGACAGCTACGCCTCCGCAGCCGATAGGCTCCTGCCAGCCGACGAAGGTAAGTCCCGCTACGGAGGGGGGCGCGGCCGCGCCGTTGCACCACACCGGCAGACCGGTTGCGATGACGCCCGCTACATCGCGCACCACGCCGTCGGTAACGAGCGCGGCGACTTCGCGCACCTTCATGCGCTGGCAGAGTATATCGCCGAAGATGCCAGCGTCCGTTATGCCCGTGGCGTCCACGACAGCGACACAGCCGGGCGGCATAGCCTCGATTGCTCCGCGCGTAGAGATGGGCGAGGCCCAGGACTCTGGCGTGGCAAGGTCTTCGCGCGCGGGGACGAAGCGAAGTGTGAATGCTGGGCCAACGATGCGCTTCTGGCCAGGCTGCAACGGCCTGGTACCCCGCATCCACACGTTGCGGAGACCCTTTTTGAGCAACACGGTGGTGATCGTCGCTGTGGCGATGCCTTCGAGCGTCTCGATCGTTTTTTTGTCCAATGCCATGTGGATGTCCGTTCGGGAAAATGCAGAGTTAAATGCTGGCGATCATGCCGCCATCGACCCGGATGATGGAGCCAGTGATGTAAGCGGCGCGCGGGCTGGCAAGAAAGGCGACAACATCGCCGTATTCTTCCGTGCGCCCGTAGCGGCCAATGGGAATAGCACGCTCGTTTTCGGCGACGATCTCTTCAATAGCCCTGCCTTCGCGCTGCGCGCGAGCTTGGTCGAGCGCTTTTGTGCGGTTCGTGGCGATACGGCCTGGCGCGACGACATTCACAGTGATATCAAAGGGCGCGACCTCGCGTGCAAGAGTTTTGGACCAGTTAACGAGCGACGCACGCAGAGCATTGGAGAGGCCAAGATTAGGGATGGGTGCAATGACGCCTGACGAGGTGCTGGTGAGGATGCGGCCCCAGCGGCGTTCTTTCATAGCTGGCAATACCCGGTCCGTGGTGGCGATGATTGAGAGCACCATCGACTGAAAGTGTTTGGTCCAGAGTTCAACAGACTGGCCAGCTGCGGTAGTAGGCGGCGGTCCTCCTGTGTTGTTGATGAGGATGTCAACGAGACCAAGCTCCCGCTCGATGCGGCAGATATTGCCGTCAATGACGGTGAGGTCAGCGAGGTCCCATTCAAGAATGATGGACTTAACGCACGCAGGCGCAAGTTCGGCCTGCGTGGCTTCGATTGAAGCGCGGTGGACTCCGGCGATAGCTATGTTGGCGCCTTCATTGGCAAGAGATATGGCGATAGCGCGGCCGAGTCCGCCGCCACCGGCGAGGACGAGTGCAGTTTTGTTTTTAAGGCCAAGATCCATAGAGCGGCGTTCGCTGGAGCCATGATACCAGCGCGGTTTTATCTGTGAGACGGCAGCAGTCTTCTACCAGTAATAGGCGGCTACGGCGTGCGGCGGGCCGGCAACAGAGTCAGTCACGGTGGTCTGAACCACAATTTCCATATTGCCGGTTTGCCAGTTCGCAGGAGCAGCACGCAGGCCTTCCTCAAGATTTTGAGCGTTAGAGATGAACTCGCCGGCTGCCTGCGTCCCCATGGGGCCTATACCGGCTGCCGTGACAGTGAACTGGCCGGTCTTCGAGTCAAGCAGGCGGGTGACTAAGCCGAAATCTTCGAGAGTTTCGCCCTGGGGCCCGTAACGGGTGTGCCAGATGCGGCCATGTGGAATGCGTTCGCGGATGGAATAGTCCTCGTTGTCTTCAACGAAGGCAAAATGGAGGTTTGAGGTGAGCTGCATGGTCCACTTATTGTTGAAGCCGCCAATCACCACCGCGGGCGAATTGCGCAGGTCAGCATAAGTGTAATTCGAGCCGATGCGCAACTGACTGGGCTTGTCGATCTTGCCCAGTAACGTTGATACGGCCGCCGCGGCATAAACGTCGCCGGCGGCTACGCCGTAGTCTGTGTAGATGAAAAGATCACCCCAGCTAAGCTTGGTGTCAGGATCGAGCGGGAGCGGCGTATTGGCGCGCTCGGCCTCGGTTTTAAAGGTGCCGGGGTGCGCGCGCGAGTAGAGCCTGTAGATGTCTTCGTTAGGGCGATAGGCTACGGGCTTGGCAAGGCAGATAAGGACGGGCTGGCGAGTGGCGAAGACGGGGTTCCAGAATTGATCGAGCTTCGACCTTTGAAAGGCCCAGCGATGCACGGCGAGCGCGGTAAAAGTAGCAGTGACGATAAGGACGAGCGTTAGCGCTGAAAACAGGAGTACAGGCCGGGTACGGCGGCGTGCAGGCTGCAGTGCAGGTTCGCTGGCGCGGCGCGGTGCGGATTGGCTTGCGGGCGCGGCAACCGGTTGCCGTTGAAAGACCGGGGAGTAAGAGCCGACGGGCAACTCGATACGGATGGGTGAGTCGGCAGCCGCGGTCTGGTAGTACTGCTCGAGGCGGCGACGCACCTCACCGGCCTGGACACGGACAACGGGATCCTCTCCGGTAGCGTAGCCTGGCGGGCGCTGAAAGACCTCGGTTCCGATGGTGCGCTCTTTGAGCTTTTCCTGTTGTCCTTCGAGCTTGTGCTCAACGACATAGCGAAGGAACTGCTTGCATCGGCCGGCATGCTGGAAGTAGTGGCTGGCGAGAATATTCGCCAATTCGCGAAGAACGTCTTCCCGGCTGAAACCTTCCACATCGGCACGTTGTTGAGCGGCCTCGCGGCCTGGCGGTGGTTCGACTAGAGGCTTCATACCATCCTCACTGGCATCCTGAAGGCGGGTTGCAGGTTACTCGTCTTTCTCCTGTTTTCCGATCACCGATGCGGCCTGTTTTACCAACAGGCGCCTGGCTGCCCGTCAGTCCGGCCTTGCACCGGCTTGGGTTTTTGGCGGTAAAAGTATTTAAAACGCAACCTGAGGTTGAGCCTGCACATCTTCGGGAAACGCTTTCCCGATAGTTCGTAACAGGACATTGACACGTCACGGCCGGCTGGAGAGTCGGCAGATCCAGGTGCAGTCGACTACTCGCAACAAGCTGCGCTCAGAAGTAGAACGAAGGCAATAGGCTGTTGTCAAGACCTGCGTGGCATTCAACGGTTGATGAAGGAACCGCAGGCTCTTTTACCGTTCAACTCAGGCTGGGCTCCTGCCCGATATGGGGATAAGATTTTTTGAATCAGGGTGGTAAAGAAGCGACCCGATTTGGACGTTGCGGAGGCTGCCAGACGCGGCCACCGACGAAAGTCGCAGATTATGAGCGAAGACATTGAGTGCGGACAGGCTGTTCTTACAGTAAAAACAGGTCGTTATAACCCCCATATACTCCTCAAAAAGTTTGAGAAAACCCTCGATCTTTACGGGTAGTACTGTAAAACACCGTGTTTTACTTGTCGTCTCGCTCTGCCAGGGCCAAGCTTTCTGTAAATCGCTTTTGTAACTGAAGCGTAAGGACCTGCGCCGGTGGTTCTGGCAGATTCCGGTCCTTGCGCCGGTTCTCATGCCACTTTCCCGAGAGTTGTAGGAGGAAGCAGGTGTTGAACGCTTTCGTTCGTAGGAGCGTGTTGGTTGCTGGGTTAGGGGTCCTGTCACTCGGATGTGTGGCTGCAAATGCGGCAGAGACGCAGATTGTGCTGCCACGGCATGGGAACACATTGGTAGTGGAGCCATATGCGCCGAACATCGTTCGGATCACCTTAAGCACAGAGCAGGCGCAGGCCCTAGCTGCCCCCGGGTATGGGTTCGTTGGTACTCCGTCCATGACCGGCTGGAGTCATGAGCAGGATGCCAAAGGGTACGACGTCATCCGATCCGGGCAAATCGTCATCCGGGTTGCTCCCGCGAACTTGCCGCCGCCTCAGGCTATGCAACTCGATGAGTTGAATCAGTCACTGAGAGAGCATTACTTCGGTGGAGGCCCTCCCAGGAGAGGGCCGTACGATGACAGGATCTCGATCACGACGGCGTCGGGCAGACCGCTGCTGACTATGCGCAGCTGGTCCATGTTCCCCAACCGGCCGGAGGAGGCCTCTGGAAGCACTGAAAACGGAAAAAGAGCCGCTCTCGGCTATCACGTTTCCGCGGTCTTCGATTCGCCGGCCGGTGAGCATTACTACGGCCTGGGGCAGCACCAACAAGGTTTTCTTGACCTCCGCGACCATCGCATCGAGTGCTGGCATGAATACAACGCGATTGGTGGAGAGAGTGTCTGCGTCCCTTTCATGGTGTCGAGCCGCGACTACGGCCTGATCTGGGACAACCCCTCCAAAACCACCGTCGATCTCGGCTTCAATCTGCGCAACGTCTGGTCGTCCGAGGTGGGAGACCGGGTCTCCTTCTTTGTCATCACCGGCGATGACACCGACCAGATCTACGAGGGCTATCGCCAGGTCACCGGGATCGCGCACATGCTGCCCAAGGCTGCATACGGCTACATCCAGAGCAAGGCGATCTATCCCACGCAGGATCAACTCATGGATGTCGCCAAGGGCTATCGCGACCGCCACTTGCCGCTCGATGTTCTTGTGGTGGACTTCCTGAACATGACGAAGCAGGGCGAGTTGGATCTTGACCCGGCACGCTGGCCTGATCCAGCCGGAATGAACAAGCAGCTTAACGCAATGGGCATTACGACTCTGCTCAGCGTCTGGCCGCATTTCTCTCCGGGCACGCGGTACTACGACATGCTGAAGCAAAAGGGCTGGCTTATTCACACTCCGGATGGTGCTCCGGATTTCGGCGGCTTCAAGGACGTAATCGGCCCCAACATCGATACAACCAACCCGGCCGCTGCCAAGTGGTGGTGGGAATCGATTCGGGATCGCTACGTGAAACCATACGGTTTCAGCTACATCTGGCTCGACGAAACCGAGCCGGATATCGATCCGGCCCCGGATGTTTTTTATGTCGGCTCGGGGACGCGTTTCTACAACGTCTACCCTCTTTTTCACACAGCTTCAGTTTATGAGGGATTCCGGCGCGACTTCGGCGATAGCCATCGTGTCTTTTCCCTCGTTCGTGCTGCATACCTTGGCGCGCAACGGAACGGAACGGTGTTCTGGTCGAGCGATATCCAGTCGACCTGGGACATGTTGAAGCGTTCTATTCCCGCCGGGCTGGATTTTACCGCCAGCGGCATGCCCTATTGGGATACCGACATTGCTGGATTCTTTTCGCCGTTGATTCCATCCACATACCACGCGGCGCACACGCCGTTAGTTGACCCTTCAGACGCGCGAGGCAACGTCGGCAACTACGAAGATTATCCAGAGCTGTTTGTACGTTGGTTCCAGTGGGGAGTCTTCCAGCCGGTGATGCGGGCCCACGGAGAGAGGGAACACAACGAGGTATGGGCATACGGCAGCCAGGCTGAGCCCATACTCGAAAAGTACCTGCGTCTGCGCTATCAGCTAATGCCGTACATTTATTCGCTCGGCTACCACTCCTACGAAACAGGCGCGCCATATATGCGTGCGCTGTTCATGGATTTTCCCAACGATCCGAATGTAGCCGATATCGGCGATGAGTACATGTTCGGGCCGGCGTTTCTGGTTGCACCGGTAACCGAACAGGGCGCGACGAGCCGCAAGGTGTATCTGCCGGCTGGCAGCGACTGGTACAACTACTGGACCAATGAGCGGCTCAAAGGCGGGCAGGCTGTAGATGTGTCCGCGCCCATCGATACCATTCCGCTGTTTGTGCGCGCAGGATCAATCGTTCCGCTGGGAAGCGAGATTTTGAGTACGGCGGAGCCGCAGACCATTGCAAGCATCCGCGTGTATCCGGGTGCGGACGGTGAGTTCACTTTATTTAGCGACGACGGCAAGACCTACGTGTATGAGAAGGGAGAGAGCAGCATTACGCATCTGCACTGGAACGATGCCGCGGGCAAGTTGACACATGATGGCGCGCGGGCATGGTCAGGAGACGACAGTGCGGTAGTGACGGTTATTGGACATCAATGAGGTTGCGCGCGGAGTGCGCGATCAATTTTCGAACACAGAGGAGTTCCGGATCGGACAGCAACGATCAACAAAGGAGACCAGTATGATGAAGACAAAATGTCTGACCAGAATATTAACCATTGCCATTCTGCTCGCGGGCCTGGGTGGGGTGCGGGCAATGGCACAGTTCTCAAGCGGAATTGAGGGCATCGTGCACGACACGACAGGGGCAGTCGTTGCAGGAGCCAAGGTTAGCGTCACAGATAACCGCCTGGGTGTCACAAGAAGTGTTCTCAGCGGTGACAACGGTTATTTCCGCATCGACAGCATAGCTGCATCCACCTATACCGTCGAGATTCAGATGGCCGGCTTTCAAACCTGGAGACAGAGCGGGCTGACGCTGCAAATCGCGGAGATTCGCAATCTCACACCCGAGCTGAAAGTAGGTGCGGTGGCCACCAATGTTGAGGTTTCGGCAGCGGCGGCTTCGGTTGACCTTGTTACACCGACGACAGGATCGATCATTTCCAACGTGACGCTGCAGACTACGCCGCTCTCAGGGCAGAACATCTATGGCCTCGCGTCCCTCACCCCCGGCATGACCGGTGGTGGCGTGGTTACAGGGGGCAATGACAACTACACCAATGAGTACGCCATCAACATCAATGCCGCTGGTCTGCGCCAGGAGGAAAATGGCTATCAGATCGACGACGGCTTCACCAATACTCCTTCTCGCGGCGGCGGTACCTCGATCTCGCCGAATCCCGAGATTGTTCAATCCGTAAACGTCCGCACCAACAACTTCGATGCCCAGAAGGGAAGGAACGGCGGCGCGACAGTCGACGTGTACACGATTTCTGGATCGAACGCGTTCCATGGCACATTGGATTACTACTTTACAAACGACTCTTTGACTGCCACAACTCACTTCTCGAATCCTGTTTCCCCATTTAAGCGCAACGAAATGGGCGCCACCATGGGCGGACCGATTCTCAAGAACAAGCTTTTCTGGTTCGGAGCCATCGATGTGCTGCGTGCAGGCAACCCCAGCAACAGCACGGCCACAGTAGAAACGCAGGACTTCGTGAACTGGGCCAAATCAAACCTTCCAAATACAGTTGCCACGAGCATACTTACGTCTACGCCTCCGTCGCACTATCCGACCTCGGGTTTCCAGACGGCAGCACAGTATCAGGCAGCTACGCCAGGCTACTATGCGGCTCCGGGCGGAATTCCGGCTGGGTTGAATGTTATCGGCACCTCAAACTACAGCTGGACGACTTCGAAAAACGGCTATCAGTGGAGCTTCCGCATCGACGACTACCTGGGCAAAAACGATCGTCTCTATGTGGATGCAATCCGCACATATTACTCAACTCCGGGGAACGGAGTTCGTCCGGCGGCAGCCTCTGGCAACTCCAACAGCGCCGATTTCATTAACATGAACTGGACGCACACCTTCAATTCGCATCTGCTCAATCAAACCGGTGTTAATCTCATCCGGCCGTACGGCGCGAACCTGGGATATCCCGCTGATGGCATTCCGTACGTCAACGTCACCAACCTGCAGGGATTCGCGAACTGGGCGCCGGGCAACTTCACGCAGAGCACCTATAGCTGGCGCGATGTGATGACGGCATCCATCAAAACGCATACCCTGAAGTTTGGGGTCGACCTGTTCAACACCCGCGAAGTCGATCACCAGCAGGGCGCCTTTACCCGTCCGACTTACAACTTCAGGAACATTCTGGATTTCATCCAGGATGAAGCGGTTTACAAATCGGGTCCGTATGTGAACCTGACCAACCATCAGCAGGCACCCTATGACCGCGACTATCGCGATTTCATCCAGGGATACTACCTGCAGGACGACTGGAAGGTAATGCCGCGTCTGACGCTGAACCTGGGCATCCGCTACGACGGAATGGTCAACTTCTTCAGCATCAACCGGCCTACTCTCAGCAAATTCAATCTGGGCTCCGGTGCCACATGGAATGCCCAGGTTACCTCCGGCACGGCCACACTGGCAGGAACCAGCCATGTGTTGAACCACAATATTGGAGGATTCACTCCGCGCGTGGGCTTCTCCTGGGATGTCTTTGGCACGGGCAGAACCGCTGTGCGTGGTGGGTTTGGAATGTTTGAGGACCAGCCGCCGTACCTGCACATCACAGACTCGACTGCTGGAAACCTGCCCAACTACTTCAATCCGATTGACGACGTCACGGCAGGCGGAGCCATTCCCAAGTTCCAGCTATGCACTGCTTCCGGAGCGTGGAACCTGAGCTGCCCCATTCCGGATACCAGCAA
>DASZXD010000268.1:0-6819 GCA_035546015.1 Occallatibacter sp. | reverse complement strand
ATCACGCCGCGGCTGCAGCCACCATCCCCTGGGAAATCTTTACGCGCATAACGCCGCGCGTCCCGCGTATAGCGATCTAAATAATCCCCGCTCCACCCGGAATACCTCCGGGCTGTATATCTTCCGGGCAGTTCCCCGGCGCACCCACAACCTCCGGCACGCCCAGCCCCGCTGCGCTTTGCACCGCCGCAATCATTGAATCGATCCCGATGCACGAGTTCAGCAGCATGTGATACATCCCCCGCGCGCACCACTCCTGCTGGTAAAACTTCTTGATCACCGCCGCGCGCTTCTTGTCGAAGGCCGCCAGATGCTGCTCCGCGTTCTCCGCCTGCTTGGGAAACGCCTTGATAAACCAGTCGCGCTTGGCCCGCATCGTCGCATACACAAAGATATGGAAGCACCCCGGCTGTCCGGCCAGCGCGCAGGCAGCCCCGCGGCCCACCAGCACACAGTGGCCTACGTGTGCCGCTTCCAATATCTCCTGCCTTATCAGCGCCAGCATCCTCTCGGAGTCAAACAGAAAATCCTCCGAGTTGCTCAGCATCGAGTACGAAGAATCCTGAAAGAACAGCTTGCCATATCTGTAGTACCACGGATCTACCCGGTCATCGAACCGCTCCGCCAGCTTCGGATCGACGCCCGCGATCTTTGCCGCGCCTTCCACCAACTCCGAGTCCAGCAGCCGCCATCCCAGCCGCTGTGCCAGTTCGTGCGCAAACTCCCCGCCGCGCGAGCCGTACTCCCGCTCCACGGTAATCACTCGAATCGGCGTATTCACCATAACGGCAATCACCCCCGCGAGTGGAGCATACACCCGCACCAGCCAATGTCAAGCCGGCAAAGGGGGAGCGAATCCCCAAATTCCATCCGCTCAAAACACAAAAAATGTGACGAAATGCGCCTCGATACCTTGACGGTCTACATATCACATTGTAGATAATCTAGGCATGGGAAAACCAAACGACCTTGTCCAGGGCACGCTCGATATGCTCATCCTCAAAACCATTTCTCTCGAAGCGATGCATGGCTGGGCCATCGCCAGGCGCATTCAGCAGGTCTCGGGAGAAGTGCTCCAGGTCCAGCAGGGCTCGCTCTATCCCGCGCTTCATCGTCTCGAGCAGCAAGGCTGGATCAAGGCCAAATGGGCCGAGAGCGAAACCGGCCGCCAGGCCAAGTTCTATTCCCTTACCGCCGCTGGCCGAAAACAGCTCGAAGCCGAAGCCGCCAACTGGACCCGCCTCTCCGCTGCCATCAACCTCATCGTCAGCGAAGCCTGAATCTAAGGAGATCGCAATGCGTTGGCTCCATCAACTCGTTATGAAACTCCGCACCCTCTTCGCACGTCGCAAGGCCACTGCACAGCTAGATACCGAGCTCCGTTACCACCTCGACCGGCAGATCGAAGAGAACCTCGCTGCAGGCATGAACGCCGAAGAAGCCCGCGCCGCCGCGCTTCGCGTCTTCGGCAATCCCGCACTTCTCCGCGACCAGACTCGTTCCGCATGGAGCTGGGCCTGGCTCGAGTCCCTCCTGCGCGATATTCGTATCGGCATTCGTACCCTCCGCCGTACGCCCGGCTTCACATCCATCGCCATCGGAGTCATGGCTCTCGGCATCGGCTCCAACATCGCGCTCTTCACAGTCGTGCGTGGAGTTTTGCTCAGGCCGCTGCCGTTCTCCGATCCTGACCGCCTCCTCATGCTCTACGAAAACAACCACAAAGATGAGATATCCAACAACGTCGTTGCCGGCGGCATCTACTCCGAGTGGAGACAGCACAACCAGAGCTTCAGCAGCCTGGCGATCGTACAACCAAGCGAAACCAGCCTTGCCGCATCCGGCGGTCAGTTGCCTGAGAAGCTTGAAAGCGCACAGTGCTCCTGGAATCTGATATCGACTCTCGGCGTCCGTCCCGCGCTTGGCCGCGACTTCACCGCTGCCGACGACAATCTCTCAGCCAACGGCACCGTGATCCTCAGTTGGTCGCTCTGGAAGCGTCGCTTTGGGGGCGATCCCGGTATCGTCAACCGCACCATCTATCTTGAAGCCAAGCCATACACCGTCATCGGCGTCATGCCCGCGTGGTTCGCCTTTCCTGAATCCACCACGCAGCTGTGGACCCCGGTCTATCACGAAAAACCGGCAAAGATCATGGCCATGTTTGACAATCACATGTTCCGTGTTGTCGGCCGCCTCAAGCCGGGTGTGTCTGCTGCGCAGGCCACAGCCGATCTGTCGCTCATCTCGCTCCACGTCCACAACGAACACCTCGACCGTCCCGCAATCTTCAAAGGCGCAACCAGCCGCCCGCTTCTTGATCACATCGTGGGCGACCTCAAGGGCCCGCTCTATGTTCTCTTCGCTGCCACGGGCTGCGTGCTGCTCATCGCCTGCCTCAACGTAGCCAATCTTCTCGTAGCTCGTGCGCTCGCCCAGCGCAAGGAACGGGCTATCCGCACCGCGCTTGGCGGCGGACGCCTGCGCCTGCTCTTCGGCCGTCTCAGTGAAAGCCTGCGGCTCTCCGCTGCCGGAGGCATCGCCGGCTGTGCACTCGCTGGCGCTGCCATCGCATGGCTCGTCCACGCGCGGCCCGAGATGAGCCGCATCGACAGCATCCGCATTGACGGCACAGTTGCCGTCTTCACCGTTGGCGTCATCGTCTTCAGCGCGCTCGTCGCCGGAAGCATCGCCGCATTCAGCGCCGGCGACAAACGTATCCTCTCCGCGCTCCACGAGGCCTCACGAGCCGTCAGCGGAAGCAATGCGCGTGCCGCGCTGCGCCGTGCCCTGCTGGTCGTCGAAGTCGGCCTCACCGTTGTGCTTCTCGTCGGGGCTGGACTGCTCATCAAGAGCTACGAGCGGCTTCGCTCCACTGACATCGGCTGCACCACAGACAATGTACTCACCATGCGCCTCGGCCTGCCCGGCGTGCGCTACAAAACCCCAGGCCCGGCTCCCGCTGACTTCTTCGCCACGCTGCTCACCCGCGTGCGTGCTTTACCCGGAGTCGAAGCCGCAGGCTTCGTCACCGCAGTTCCCGGTCAGGGATACTGGGAAGACAGCGGCTTCACCATCGTGGAACATCCGCCTCTGCCCGTTGGCACCGGCACTTTCGCACTCCAGCGCTGGGCCGATCCCGGCTACTTCGCGGCTATCGGCATTCCTATCCTTGAAGGACGCACCTTCGATCCCAGCCTGCGCCTCGACGATGCCGGCGAGATCATGATCAGTCACTCCTTCGTGCAGAAGTACTTCCCCGGCGAAGACCCCATTGGCAAACACATTTTCACTGAAGGAAAGGCGCGTGTCGTTGTCGGGGTAGTCGGCGACGTTCGCTACAGGATCGGCGAGCCGCCTATGCCTATGAAGTACTTTCCGCTCGCCACCGGCGGCGAAAACGGTGGCACACTCGTCATCCGTTCCGCTCGCAACGTAGAGCAGCTCGCTCTTCCCGTCCAGCACATTATTCAGGATATGGACCACGATCTTGCTGTCGCCAACGTGCTCACGATGGACCAGATGCTGGGCAAAACCGTGTCAGACAAGAGCTTCAACACTCTGCTGTTCGTCAGCTTTGCCGGCCTCTCACTGCTGCTTGCCGCGGCAGGCCTCTTCGGAGTTCTTTCCTACATGGTCGCCCAGCGCACCACAGAGATCGGCATCCGCATCGCACTCGGCGCGAAACGCGATCAGGTGCTGCGCCTTATGCTTGCTGACGGCCTCCGTCCTGCGCTCATTGGCCTTGTCCTCGGCCTCGCCGCCAGCGCCGCCACCGTGCGCCTCATCCACTCCATGCTCTATAAGACCCAGCCACTCGACCCGGCAGTCTTCGCCGCCGTTGCACTGACGCTTCTCGTCGTATCTTCATTGGCCTGCATGGCTCCCGCCTGGCGTGCCTCCCGCCTCGACCCCATGCGTGCGCTAAGAACCGAATAAGAAAAGGCGCGGCAGAAAATTTCCGCCGCGCCTTTTCTGTATTCGAGCGGGACTTTTTGGATGCCCCAGGTCCCGAGTTCGGGACCTGGGAAAGCATGACAGCCTCCCGCCACAATCCCGTTGACTTGCTAACCAGCTGACCTGCCGACTCGCTACTCCGTTACCGGCTGAGGCGGCAGCGCCTTTTGCGACTTCAGATGCGGTGCATTCGGCGGTGCCGGAGGCTTGGGCGGGTTCGGCACATTCGCCGTCGATGGCGCCGGCGGGAACGCCGATCCCTTTTTGATGCCCAGGTCGCCGTTGTCCGCGCTCAGATAGATCCGCGGGCCGCCCGCACCAATCTTCCCGCTCACCGTCTTATCCTGATCGCCGCTTATCTGCAGGGCATAATCGGTGACAACGTCGCCATTATGTGTGCGCCCATCCACGGTGCCCGCAGCATTCGGCGGCAGCGTAATCTCCACATCGCCCTTGCTGTTTTTCGCCTCGATCGCGTATGCGCCTGCCGGCTCAATCGAGATGGTTCCGTCGCGATTCTCCACATACGTGTCGCCGTAGATCTGGCTTAGGTCCACATCCTTCGCATGGGTCGTCACGCGCACGCTGCCCTGAGCCTCCGTCACGCGAAGATTGTCAGAGTCCAGCGTCAGGTCGCCCGGCAACTGCGCCACCTGGATGTCAGTAATGGAGGTATGCAGCTTCAGCGGCCCGGCGACCGTCTCAATGTGCACCTCGCCAAAGATCTCTCCATTCATCGTCAGTTTGCCCTTGATCTCCGAGAGAGTCAGGTCGTTGCAGTCGCCGTCAGATGTAAGGTCCCCATTGATTTCGTGAGCCGAGAAATCGTGCTTGCCGCTCGAAAAATGCGTCTCCACCGGTCCTGTAATTGAGTTCAGTTGCGTATCTCCATGAGGTACAGTCGCCACCAGGCCCGCGCCCAGCCCTGCCGCTGTTACATCTCCATGGCCCGCATTAATCGTCACCTTTGCAGTCTTCGGCACGGTCACCGTAAAGTTCACGCGCCCCTTGTTGTTCCCATCCGACTTCACCATTACCGCGCTGCCGCTCACATTCAGGCGCGCTGCCTCCGCTGCCCAGATGTTCCTGGCATCGTTGTCCGAGTTGGCAAATGCTACCTCGTGCGCCTGCACCTGGACGGTCTGCCCATCGCCTGACGTCACGCTCACATCTCCGCGCGGATTCTCAATATCTACCGTTGCGTTCGCGGGAATCTCCGCACTCAACATCTGCTGGTCGGTGTCATGCTCTGGCAGCCCAAATGTATTGAAGAAGTCGTTATCTCCACCCCACTGCTGGAACCACGGTCCCATGTGGTGCCATCCCGCTGCGCCAAATCCCAGAAACGCCATCAGGATCAGGATGCCCACAAAGTTTCCGCTGCGCCTTACCGGTGTCTGCCGCCGCAGATCCAGCGCCCACTCCCCAAGCAGCGCCAGTCCGGCGCCAATCAACAGCAGAGGCCACCATCGCGCATACCATGCCCAGAAGTCTGCTGCGGCAATATGCCCGGTCATCACCAGCAGGGCAACCACGCCAATCGCAATCAGAATCAGCGGCCCCACCATCGAAGGAACCCGCGGCCCGTAGGTGCCCGCGTAGCCCATCTTCCACGCCTTCCGCTGTGCGCGCCATGCATCGCGCTGCGCCCGCCACGCAGCTTTCTGTTGTTCGCGATACACGCGCCACTGTGTCTTCGGATCGTACGGTGGTGGCGGCGCATTGGGAGGCATCGTGCTCATATCTGGCCTCCGTTTCCGCTGTTCCCGAAATCGTTCGTGCTTGCAGGCACAATCGCATTTTCTGGCTGCGCCGTCTGCTGCGCGGCCTGCGCATTCGAGGCTGCACCCTGATACGGCGTCCCCGGATAACCCGGACCTTGGTAGGGTGCTCCGGGATAGCCGCCCCCCGGATACGGCTGCGGCGGATAGTAATCCTCATTGGCTAGTGCTGCCCGTTCAGCCAGCATCAGCCCACCGATGGTGATCAGCGCCAGCGGCCAGAACCAGCCCCAGAAGTGATGAATCACCCCCGTCTGGTCCAGCAGCGCCAGCATGCCAATCAGCAGCAGAATCGCTGGCCCACGCAGTCGGTGAATCAAAATATAGCGGTTCATTTCGGACCTCCTTGCGAGTCCTGTACATGACGCACAACCATCCACAACCCCAGCCCAATCAGCAGCAGCGGCCATGCAAACTCAAACACGCGCCCTGAGAAAAGATCCAGTTGACCCAGTAGGAACAGCATTCCCAGCCCGATCAGAATGACAGCTCCGATCGGCTCTTTGCGCTTCCAGTGGAGTGGCGGCGGAACTGGCGGAATCGGCGGAAAACCCGGCCCGCCGGCCTGCCCGCCATACGGCCCTTGCGCCTGATACGGTGCCTGCCACGGTGGCGCCTGCTGCCCCTGAGATTGATATCCGGTAGCCGTACTCGAAAATGACGCCTCCGGTCCTGCTCCTGCAACTCCTGGTGTCGCTCCCGGCTGCGAAGGCGGCATCTGCTGCTTTCCGCCGAAGTTCAGCCAGTTGCTGATCTCGTTCAATCCCAGCGGATCGGGCAGAGGCAGCCCATCTCGCCGGGCCCTCGCTACGTGATAAGCCTCAAAGGCCTGGTAAACGATCCACGCTGCAATGAATAGCCCGAAGATCGGGTACCTTCCCGCCGTACTCACCAGTACGGCAAAGATAAACACATGCACAAGCCCCTTGAGGAACTGCCCGTTGTACATTGCGCCGACGCCGGGAATCACGCCCAGCGCAGCTGCCACTGCCGGATTCGGTGTGCTGGTATATCCGCCCATAATCGGAGGCTGCACACTGTGCCACGCCATCCAGCAGGGTTCGCACAGAATCTGCCCTCC
>DASZXD010000267.1:0-1520 GCA_035546015.1 Occallatibacter sp. | reverse complement strand
AACGCGCAGCCACACGTGCTCAAGCACATTGCTCCGGGTGACCAGGTCCGCATCAAGTCCATGAATAAGATCGCCATCGTTCAACGCGAAGTCGAGAAAGACCTCTTTGAAGTTGCTCTCGGCCCTATCAAAATGCGCGTCAAGCGCGATGACCTCTCCGAGGTTTCGCGTTCTGGTCAGGAATCTTCGGGAAGTCAGAGAGCCAATCCACTCGCTGCAGCTCGCCAGCAGAAGAACGTGCACATCTCCGTCACCAGCGCCAACACCGACGACATGCGCATGGAGATCAACCTCATTGGCCGCACCGTCGATGAAGCCACTGAAGAGCTGGAAAAATACCTGGACCGCGCCTTCCTCGCCGGCCTTCCGCGCGTCCGCGTCATCCACGGACACGGTGCCGGCATCCTTCGCCGCGGCGTCCGCGACTTCCTCAAGAGCCACCCGCACGTAGCCGGAATCGAAGAAGCCCCGCAGAACGAAGGCGGCATGGGCGCCACGCTCGTGGAACTACGCCAATAGCTATCGCTGCGGCCTGTTTGCCAACTCGCTGACTCGCCGACTAGCTGCCCCACACGAATCTTTACATTTTGATGACAGTCAAAGCGTGCGCTGAATGATAATAAAATGCATATCGTCCGTGGAGGACCCATGAAGAAACTGGCTTTGATCCTGACGTTATGCGCCGCGGCAGCCGCGCTGCCCGCGCAGCAGAAGAGCATCTACGACTTCACCATCAGCTCCATCGACGGGCAGCCGGTGAATCTCGGCAGCTACAAGGGGAAGGTAGTCTTGCTGGTCAATGTGGCCAGCAAGTGCGGCTTCACGCCGCAATACGCCGGCCTCGAGGCGGTCTATGAAAAGTACAAGGATCGCGGCCTGGTCATCGTCGGCGTCCCCGCCAACAACTTCGCGCAGCAGGAGCCTGGCACCAACGAAGAGATCAAGACCTTCTGCACCCGCAAGTACAACGTCAGCTTCCCCATGATGTCAAAGGTTTCCGTAAAGGGCGACGACGAGACGCCGCTCTACCAATTCCTGACCGATGCTTCCACAGATCCGCAGTTCGCCGGCGACATCAAGTGGAACTTCACCAAGTTCCTCTTCGACCGCAACGGGAAGCCCGTAGCCCGCTTCGAGCCCGCCACAACCCCCGACTCGCCGCAAGTGACCACCGCTATCGAATCCGCACTTGGCCAGTAATCGTTGTACGTAATTCAATCCGCAAAAGAAGGGCTCCGCAAAAGCGGAGCCCGTTTCGCTGGCTTGCTCACTAGCTAACCTGCTGACTCGCTGTTCTCAAGCCATCGCCTCCCGTCCCATCGGCTCAAACACCAGATGGTTCGAGTTGCGATCCGCATCGATCCTCACGTGCGAGCCGTGCAGCACCTCGCCGTTGAGAATCTTGATCGCCAGCGGATCCTGCACCATCCTCTGCAGCGCGCGCTTCAATGGCCGTGCGCCATATGCCGCATCCGATCCGGCAGCCAAAATCAGTTGCCGAGCCGGCTCAGTGAGTTCGA
>DASZXD010000266.1:0-45203 GCA_035546015.1 Occallatibacter sp. | reverse complement strand
TAGGTGAGGTGATGCACCTCCGCGGCGTCGCGCAGGCGGTCGAGGACGATACCCGGCTCGACGACGGCGAGCCGGGAGCCGGGATCGATCGAAGTAAGAGCGTTCATGTAGCGGGAGTAGTCGAAGACGACGGCGACGTTGACGCTCTGGCCGGCGGAACTGGTGCCGGCTCCGCGTGGCAGAACGGCTGCGCCTGCGGAACGGCAGGCCGCAAGCGCAGCTTCCACGTCGGCTGCATCGCGCGGGTAGACAACGCCGATGGGAAGCTGACGGTAGTTCGAGGAATCCGATGTGTACAAAGCGCGGGAGCCGAGATCGAAGCGAACCTCGCCGCGGAGATTTTTTTTGAGAGCCGCTTCAAGCTCGCGATGCGCAGAAAAGCGCTCGTGCGCAAGCTGCGGCTGGTTGGTCAGGATGGAAAAGGGAGAAGTGCTCACCCGGAAATGGTATCGCGTTTAGAAAGCTCGACTCGTGCGGCCGGTCACCGCGATGGCCACTCTTCAACCACGATGCCAAGATCGTTGAGTTCCTTGATCGTGGCTTCTACATTGCGGCGGATTTTAGGACGGTCGGCAGGCGCGGCCGAGGGTGATTCGGCGACCGCAATCACACGGCCGTAGTGCCAGGCGCTGGGTGGGATGGCGACTATGGCCTTGTCCAGATCGGAGGGGCGCAGTTGCAGTTCCTGGCGGCGTGCCGCTTCTGGGCGCAGCAGCGAGCTTTGGCTCGGCCCGCTGGGATTTTCGTCTCCCGTCATGACGCGGAGTGAGATTACATCCGGCCCGACAGAAAGAAATGGATTGATCCACTGTGAAGGGTCGTGGACATCGACATAGAGGCTCTTGGTGGGCAACGGAATCTGATCGAGCTGAGCGCGCTCCTGGTCGAGCACCGTCGCCGAGGCCTGAGCCTTCTTCTCCGCGTTAACAGCATTCTGAGCGACGCCTTCGACAGCCTGCTCTTCCTTGTGGCAGGCCACCAGAACGGCTGGCAGAAGCAGCCCAAAAGCCACGATTCCTTTGATCTTTGCGCGAAATACCACGAATACAAGAATAACAGGGCAGACTGCATGGAACGTGCTGCTGGGGCCTTTCAGCGGCAAGCGGGCCCAATGCATTACCCTTTCGACCGTGGAGATTTCCGTGCAAAAACCAATTGAATCTGCGTTTCTTTTGGCTGCCTTGTTCATTTCGACTGCAGCCGCTGGTCAGACAGTTAACATTACGCTCAACCCCCACGCCTCTTATGTCGATGTGAATGCGCGCCGAGGTGAGCTGAAGCATACCAGGAGTGAACGGATACGCGCGGCCATCGCCGATCTCAAGACATGCAGCGCTCTGCCGATGGTTGATCCTCCGCTTGGGCCGATCAAAATCCCGATGCACTATCTGGCGGGCGGGCATGGGGCGATCAATCCAGCGGAGCATCTGTACACCGCGGTTTATGGGGAGTTCGAGCTGCGCGTCACGGCGGGGATGAATCAGTATCTCGTGACCGGCAGCCACAAGGAAGCACAGTGCGCGCAGGACCAGATAGATAAATGGGCGCAGGCCAATACGCTGCTTGACTACGAAGCGGCAGATCAGAAGCAATCCTGGTTCCAGGTGGAGTGGACGCTGGCCTCGGTGTCAACTTCGGAGTCAGTGCTGGTCAGCGATTCCAGACTCGACAAAGCGGAGACGGCGCGCGATATCGCCTGGATGGATAAGGTGGCGCATCGCATGATCGGTTTCCCCGAGGAGAAGGTGCACCAGCAGAATCATCACTACTGGCGCGGCCTGGGAGCGATTGCGACGGGCGTGGTGGCGTCTGACCAGGAGCTGTTCGACTTCGGCGTGCAGGCGTACAAGGATGGCGTGAACGAGATCGACCAGCGTGGTGCGTTCCCCAAGGAGATGGCGCGGGTGGAGCGGGCAATTCATTACCAATCGTTTGCACTGCAGCCGCTGGTCACAATAGCCGCGTTTGCAGAGCGGCAGAACGTACCGCTTTACAGCTACACGTCGCCAACGGGGCATACCATTGCCGATGCAATCAACTTTTTCGGCGAGATTGTGGCCGATCCGTCGATCGTGAAGGCCTATACGCCGGAGAATCAGCTCATCGACTCAGACGCGCCAGACTTTTTTGCGGATCTTGAGTTTTATACGCATCGGTTCCCAGACCGCAAATTGCCTGAGTCACTTGTGAACGCACTGAAGAAGCCCACGTTTGCGACTCGGTTGGGTGGAAGCACTACGGTGCTCGCGGGGCGGTGAGAGTTGGCTTTCCCAGGTCCGAAAATCCGGGCCTGGGCTCCCATCTTCGTGCTCAAGACCGGAAAGAATCTACTTCGGGATGAGGCTGCGGGCGATGGAGTCAAGGACGCCGTTGAGGAAGTTGATTGATTCGGGCGCCGAGTAGCGGCGGCCGATCTCGAGCGCTTCGTTAATGACGATGGGAAACGGTGTTCCCTTGAAACCAAGCATCTCGGCCACGGCCATGCGGAGCAGGTTGCGGTCGACTGCAGGCATACGTTCGAGACGCCAGTGCTTGGAGTGACTTGCGATCAGCTCGTCTATCTTTTCCTGCTCTGCGATGGCGACGCGAAAAAGGTCTTCAGCAAAGCCTCGGACTTCGGGCTCCACTTCGCCGCCTGCCTTCCAGAAAGTGGAACGGACATGGTCTGGCGTCTGCTTGCCGATGTCTGCCTGAAAGAGCATCTGCATGGCCAGCTCGCGTGATTTGCGCCGGTTTCCTGTCGTCAAGCCGGACCGCCTTCGCGTAGTTTCTTGTGAATGCTGACCATTTCAATGGCCGCGGCTGCGGCCTCAAAGCCTTTGTTGCCCGCCTTGATGCCGGCGCGGTTGAGCGCCTGTTCAAGTGTTTCGCAGGTGAGCACGCCAAAGCTGTGCGGAATGCCTGTCTCCTGCTGCGACTGGCCGATGCCTCGCGCTACTTCGTTGTAGATGGCTTCGTAGTGCGCGGTTTCTCCGCGCAGCAGGCAGCCGAGCGTCACGATTGCATCCACACGGCCGGCATTAGCCAGCGCGCGCGCTGCACTGGGTATCTCCCACGCACCGGGAACACGGACGATCTGGATATCCCCGCGAATTGCGCCGCTGCGCAGCAGCGCATCCAGCGCTCCTTCGAGAAGACGATCTGTGATGACGGCATTCCAGCGCGCAACCACAATGGCAAACTTCATTCCCGTGGCGGAGAGGTCGCCTTCCACAGCCATAGGCTTGCCTTTGAGCGGATCAACCCAGGCCCAGAAACTGAGTGGAATACCGGGTTCAGGCTCGACCGTAAAGATGCGAGACTTCCAGTGCGTCTCTGTAATCGCAGAGAGCCGCGCTACGGCCTCGTCGCCGCCCTGCGCACGTAGCCAGGTTTCGGCGGCATGGTGCGCAGCGTCAAGCGAGGTAACTTCGATGAGGACGTCGGCTGTGGAAGGCATCTCGCCCTGCACGAATTCGAGGTTGCCAAGCGGCGCCAGAAACGACGCACCGCGCCCCCGCTGATCGTCCCAGCCCTTGCCGGGCTCGAAACCAAGGGCGGCAAAGAAACTGGCCAGCCGGTCAAATGCGGCTGCGCTCGCTGTGGGACGCAAGAATGAAATGCCCTTGATCATAATTTGATTCTATCGTGCGAGGCAGGATGGGATTGAGCCGGCATGAGACCGCAGAATGTAAAGGCCGGCGCGAAGCCGGCCTTTGTGAAGCATGGTGACGAACGCTGCGCTATGTAGTGGTACGCGGCTTGACTGCGATCACAGTTGTCGGCACAACCGTGCCGGTTCCTGTGAAGGTGCAGCCTGCATCAACGCCGCCTGCTGAAGCGGGCGTGCAGGCAGGCAGATTCGGGCTGATCTGTTGCTTGTCTGTGGGCGGCGTGGAGGCATTCACCGTAGGGGGAATACTGATGTAGTGGATCTCGTTGTCACCTGAAGTAGATACAAAGAACAGAGTGTTGTCTGGAGAGAACGCGCCGACAATTGGCGCAATCGCCACACCGCAACTGCTGCAGGTGTTCAACGTCACATAGTTGAGTGAGCCTGCTGCGCTGCCGGCCCCCGGGATGTAATACGGGAGCTGCGCATTGGTTGTTGGAGCGGCGCCGGTTGGTGCAGAGTAGGTGATGAAGGACAGGTTCGACGACACGGTCTGCGATGCAGTGACCTGCGGCACAGAGCCCGTCACAACTTGATCGACAGTTGCCGCATTCACCGCGGAAACACTAGCCTGTGTGAAACTGCTCGCAATCGTGAGCGGGCCGAGCGTCTGCGTGCCGGTGGAAGAATTGGTTGCAGTGGGGCATGCGTCCGGCGTCATAATCCCGTTACTTTCCGTAGTGGCCGGAATGGTAACTGCGATGTCGTTGAGCGTGATGCCACCGCCGCCGTTAGCCGATGCCGAAAGAATGTGCTTGCCGTCAACCGTGGCTCCCAGCACATCAGACTGCACCGGCTCGGAGTCGCCCAGCGGATAGAACTGGATGGTGGAGTTGTTGCCGACCGTACCGCTCGGGCACCACGTGTGCGCCACCGTAGGCAGGCCGCGCAGATAAGCGCCCACGCCTGGCACGGTGATGGCTGGAATCTGCGCCGTGAGCGGCATCGCCGAGTTTGGCTGGGTATCGCAGGAAGGCCGCGCCTGAGCCGGCAGCGGGCTTGGTGGCAGCGGGTAGGTGCTCCATCCCGCATTCACGTTGTAGACGTAAAGGGTATCTGTGTGGCCCGTGATCAGCTGCGCTGAGCACGAAGAAGGCGTGTTCAACTGCGCGTTATCCACGATGTAGAGCGTCTGCGCATCGGGTGTCCAGGCAGCAGCCGCTCCCATGCCGCCGAAGGTGGTAAAGCCTCCGGCGCTGGCGTTGTAAAGATAAAAGAGCTGGCGAGCCTGGTCGTTGATGAGCACTTGAGAATTGTTGGGTGAAACAGCCAGCACTACGCCGGGAGCAGAGGGATCCTGCTTGCTTAACGAATTGCTGCTGGTGCTGTAGATCATCAGCTCGCGCGGCGAGCCGAAGTAAAGATCGCTGCCCGTACGATCCATCACCATGGAGTTCGGTACGTAAGGCAGTTTCGAGTTGGATCCCACGGCACCGGTGAGCAGTTGGACCGACACAACGTATTGCGAGTTGCCGGGAGACGAGAACCACGCATTCTCAGTGGCCGTGCCTGGAACAGTTACCGTGACAGGGTTGGACGAGATCGAGAGGCCCGTTCCGTTGAGTCCAATTTGATTAATAGGAGCAGGATTGCAAGTGGCCGGCTGACAGACAGCGGTTAAGGACGCCGTGCCAGGGAAACTCGTGCTGATGGCGCCGCTCGAAACCGATACATCGATGGGATCGGTAGACTGATAAGCCAGGTTAAGACCGGTAATCTGCTTGCCCTTGGTATCGAAAACGGTCGTCGTGAGATTCTGCGGCACGCCTTTGGCAATGGTGCCTGAGGTATCGCCATTTGCAAGCGAGACGCTGATCGATGCCGGCGGGCAGGTGGAGAAGTAGCCGGCAGACGAACCTGAGCCTGCGATGGATGCGGTAATGACCGATGTGCCGGGCTGATTGGCCGTGATCTGATTCGTAGTCGGATCGATGGTACCTACCGATGCCGTGCCAACGTTGAAAGACATGGTGCCTATCGATGACCGGCAGGAAGGAACCGAAGAGGAGTTCGGTGCGCAAAGCAAGGCCTGTTTGCCGTTCAGATTATAGTAGGCCTGCGCATCAAGCTGCGCCACTGTGCCTTGCGACTGGCATCCTGATGGCCCAACTAAATTGATGGATGTTATCGGCGCATGGATATAGACCGCGACAGGGTTCGAGGTGACCGAATCAACCGTAGCCGTAATATAGGCCACTCCATACGGCAGGCCATTGGTGGAAGGCAGCGGATTCGGCGGGTTGCAGTAGGTGTAGTCTGCAATGCCGCCGCCGGTGTTGCGGTTCCACGTGCCGGCGCAAATGTTGCCGGTGGGCGAAATGTCGACCAACTGGTTGTTCGTGGTGCCGTAGCGATAGTTCTTCGAGTCAACGACGGCGCCGTCGTGCAAGCAAGTATAGGCGCTGGGGGACTGAGACTGGACGGTCTGCCCGTAAGCCAGGGAGATGCCGGCTACCTGCGGCTGCAGGGTGATGGAGTAGACCGCAGTAACAAGGATGCCGTAGCCCGAGGTGACGGGGCAGTACTTGGCCGCCGGATTGCGCGTGCAGCCGATGATCGAGACCCCGGCTGGAACAGCCATGCAAAGCAGAACAACTAGCGTCAAAAACCGCCGCATGAATCCTCCCCGTTCCGTTTCCAAGAACCGCGGAACGGTCTCTTCAGAACATCGAAAATATCAAGTTATGTCTGCCCCCGCCCATGCGCAACGACGGCGTGCGGGCGGTGAGAACCCCCGGCAAAGCAGCCGGGAGGGCGAAAGAGGCTCTCAAATACTCCAAGAAAAAAGTGTATCAGGGTGAGCCCACCTCTGGCATGGTACTGAACTCTACCTCCATAGACTCCCGAACAGCTGGATGGAGAGCAAAAGCGGCCTCAGTTGGCTGGCATGTAGCGAGCAAACCACTCCGCGGCGCGCTCCAGCACGTCGCGCCGGTGTACGGGGTCCACAAAGCCATGCCCCTCATTGGGATACACAACAAGCTGCGTGGGAACGCCGAGATCGCGCAACGCATGCCAGAACTCGAACGATTGCGGTGCCGGACACTCGCCGTCCCGGTCGCCTACGACCACCAGGGTAGGGGTCTTTGCCCGCTTGATAAAGTCGATGGCTGAGCTCTTGGCGTAAGCTGCAGGATCGTCATAAACGGACGCCCCAAAGTAAGGGATCATCCACTGATCGATTGAGTTTTCGCCGTAGTAGCTCAACCAGTCTGCGATTCCGGCTCCGGCGACGGCTGCCTTGAAGCGATGTGTCTGGGTAACGGCAAACATGGTCATGAATCCGCCATAACTCCAGCCAGTTAGCCCCACGCGTCCTGGATCAATGGGATATTTCGCTTCGACTGCGTCGACTCCGGCAAGAATGTCACGCAGGTCGCCGTATCCAAAGTCCTTACGATTCGCCTGGGTGAAGGCCTCTCCTTCGCCAAAGCTGCCGCGCGGGTTGGGCTCGAGCACAAAATATCCGAGCGCTGAGAATGCCTGCCCGTTCAGCGACCCTGAGGCTCCCCAGTAAGGAACCACCGCCGCGGCCGGCCCCCCGTGCACCTCGACGATCAATGGATATTTCTTGTGCGGGTCGTAGTCTTTGGGAAGAATCAGCCAGCCCTGCACGTGAAAGGCATCGTTCGTCCAGTCGAGCGAAACTGACCTTCCCCAGGCTGGCTCAATGCCGCTGTTGAGGCGCGTAAGCTGGCTCAGACTGGGCGCAGCCACGCGGGCCGCGTAGATCTCCGGCGGACGATCGAAGCTGCTGGCGTGAAAGACAAAGAGCGAGCGGTCTGCGGTAGAGGAGAGACTGCACTCCAATCGCCCATCCTCCACGACTCCCGGAAAACTAAAGATGGGATCGCCGGCTGTGGCTGTTACGCTTTCATTTCCTGAATTGCCGCGGAGTTTAAACTGCACAAGCCTTGAGTCGCCTCCGGCAAGCTCGTTGACAAAGATCGAATGGTCGTTCTTCCACTCAATCCACCGCGGCGTGGCAGCCCGGCCCGGCGTTAGATCATGCGGCTGGCCCCCGCTGGCGGAGACAATCCATACATCGCCGCCTGTCGCGCCCTGATCGCTCATCAGTCCGCCGATGAAAGCGATCGACTGCCCATCAGGAGACCAGCGCGGAACTGCAATCTGCAAACCGTGCAGCGGACCTGCAATTTCAGCCGGAGCCAGAATGGTCCTGGGCGCAATGCCGAACCGTTGTGTGTAGAGTCTGGCTACCCACCAGTTGTTTTCGCCCGGTGGATTGGCCGCGACGTAGGCGAGCGATTTTGAATCGGGCGACCAGTCGAACTCGTACACATGGAGACTCGCTGGTGAGACGATCTCCGGCGCTTCTGGCGTAGAGACGCCCGTCTTTGCCACAGCAATGCGCTGCACTTCCACGCCGTCTTCGCCGATCACTCCGGCGAAAGGTTTCATCGCTGCCAGAGCGCCCGCCGGTCGCGTTGCTCCTTCCACATAGAGAAATGCAATGCGCGTTCCATCGGGCGAGAATGCTGGCTGCCCGACGTAGCCGTGCAACTCGGTGATGCGCCGCGGTGGATTGCCGTCAAGAGAGGTGAGATAAAGATTTGCCTGATCGCTGGAGTCTGCGCACTCGCCGAAAAATGCAAGTGTGGACGAATCCGGCGACCATACGAAATCGTCCTCGCTGCAGGATTCATCCAGTGACGACGCAATTGACCGACCGTTGTCAAGATCGCTGAGCGGAGCCACGCGCAGTCCTCCGTCCTGCATCCACGCAAGACGCTTGCCATCGGGTGAGATGGCAACTTGCCCGATGTAGTGGCCGCGATTGAGCCCGCGCAGCACCTCTTCAATATGCGCAACAGGAGACACTTGCTGCGCGCAGATGAGACAGGGAAGAGCGCCGCAGAGAGAACACAACGTAACAAGAGATTTGCGAAGTGCGCCCGGAAGCATGTGGAGATGGTAGCAGGATGCCATAAAGGAGGCGGAGCAGGCTGAGAATGATTTCGTTCGTGTTTGCAGATAATTTTGCGCATTCGCGCTAGGATCGATTTTGTTGAACGGCTGAAGCGGTGGAAGCAGGAGAAAGCAGCGCAAAGAGGCACGGCCATGGTGGCTATGCCTCTTTTTTTTGGAGCGTAAAAAAGGAAGGTTCGCGTGAAGGTAGGAGAACAGTTAAGACTGATATGGCGGCATGCCACGCGGTATGGCAAGGATGCGCTCGCGGCCGAGGCTGAGGCAGAACGAAAAACGCTGGCGCTGCCGTCAATCCTGTCTCCGGTAGAGTTTCCCGGACGGCATCTGCCCAAGCCCACGCCAGCCAACCTGCGGCGCTTTGCAGAGACGCCGGTTGTGCGCAGAGCCATCAACGTCATCAAAGATCGCATCGCGGCCATGGACTGGCAGGTGCGTGTCCGGCGGGGCGTGCGGGCCGAAGATGTGGCTTTCCTCGCACGTAAGCTGCGCGCGTTGCGCAGGACTCTCGAAGATCCGAACCCGACTGACAGTTTTCGCACGCTGATGGAACAGGCAATTGAAGATGCGCTCACCGGCGGCTTTGGCGCCATCGAGATGGAGCCAACCGGCGATCCCGAGCGGCCCGCGATGCTGTGGCCGGTGGATGGCGCTTCCATTCGCATCAACGCTAAATGGGATGGGCAGGAAGACACGCCGCGTTATGCACAGGCGTTACCAGGGCAGCTGGAGTCGAGCGCGGTGGAGTTGCGCGACGACCAGTTGATGTATATCCGGATGAATCCCCGTAGCTTTACTCCCTTCGGGCTGGGGCCGCTGGAAGTAGCGTTCGAAACAGTGAATCAGTTCCTGAGTGCGCACCGGTTTGCCGGCAAGCTGGCCGCCAACTCGGTTGCGCAATATGCACTATGGCTCAATGAGGCTACGCCCGCGCAGCATGATCGGCTCATTCGCTGGTGGCAGGACGAGATCGAAGGGACAGGCCGCGTGCCGCTGCTTTCTACCGAACAGAAGCCTGAAGTATTGCGCTTCGCGCAGGGTACCGATGCAGACCTCCGCCTTGCCTGGCAGGAATTCCTCATCCGTATGGTTGCAAACGCCTTCGGCCTGCCTCCACTGATGCTCGGCCTCGAGGCCGATGTCAATCGATCCACCGCTTCCGAAATGGCAGACGAGGCTTTTCGAGGCGCCATTTCACCGCTGGCCATACTGCTGGCGGGGCACATCACTCGCGATCTCTTTGCAAAATGCATCGGATGGCGGGAGTTCGAGTTTGTTTTCAATGAACTGAGCGCGCGCGACGAGATGACGGAATTGACTGTGCAGGTGCAGTTGCTGCAGGCAGGTGTGCTCACCATCGATGAAGTACGCGCGATGCGTGGTCTTGCTCCGCTGGCAGGCGACAAGGCTGTGCAGGTTCAGAGCGAAGCAGAGCCACAACTGGATTGAATCCCGGCACCGGCCGCCTGGCCGTATTGCAGGCAGTGTGCCGGGCCGCAAGCGGAGAAAACATGCGACTGCAGGCAATGGCGGTGAAGATCCCACACGTTGACGGTCACCCCAACCGGGTGCCGTTTGAAGGAATATTGACGGTCGTGAATACGGCAAGCGACAAGGCGCCCGCTGGCGCGCGCGGGCACCGCGTAATGCTGATGCGCGAGGCGGCAGAGAAAGCCTTGCCCTCGTTGCTCGGCATGGCCGTGGACTACAAGCCCGGCTGGGACGGCCACGATACGCGGCGCAAGATCGGCCTGCTCACTGAGGCCGATGTCGTTGGTCAGAAATTGCTGGTGCGCGGTTATCTCTATGCGCGCGACTTTCCTGAGGTGGCTCAGGCGATTCAGGCACATTCACCTGACGCAATGGGTATGAGCTATGAGTTAGCCGACGCACGTGTAGAAGATATGCGGGCCGAGATATGGAAACTCACCCGCGTCACCTTCACCGGCGCAGCCATTCTGCTTCGCGAGAAAGCCGCATACCGGTCAACCAGCTTCAGGATGGCAAGTTAGACAAAACGGTAAATCTCGAACTTTCGATCCAGAAAAAGAGCTTCGCGATCGCGAGCTCTTTTTTAAACGCGGATTATTTAGACCGCATGATCTTTGCGCACAAAAAAAGAAAGGATTGTTATGGAGAACGACAAAAATATTACAGACCGGCTGGACACCGTAACTACTTTGCTGGAGCGAACGCTCCATTGGCTAGAAGAGCGTACTGCAGCAACAACTGTGCTCACCGGTGAAGTGGAGAGAATTTCGGCAACGGTTGAGCAGACACGGCGGGAAGCCGAGTTAGCGGAAAAGCTGGCTGCGGTCGAGCGTGAACTCGCCGAGGTCAAAGCCTCGTCCGCACACAACGTACTCACGCCGCTCCGCAGAACAATTCCGGCGGCCACCTCAGAGATGCTAGCCAAGCACGGCATCGGCGATGGGCCCGTGGATGTACGCGCGCTCGACGCCGCCCTCTCAGGGCTAAGCCTTGAACAACGCATCGCAGTCAAGAGCCAACTGCAGCGTGCAGGAGCCATTGCGTAACAGTGGTTCTCTGCAATCGACTGCCGTTTGCCGGACAACTCCACAGCAGCAAGCTGGAGCCTGAACGCTCTTAACAAAAAAACAAGCAGCTCCACAAAATGGGCGAAAGGAACATATGAACGCAACTTTTACTGACATTCACGCGGCGGCGGACTACATCGGGCCAGGCGCAATCGAAGTGCCTCTCTATCAGACCGAAATCTTCGACATCTGCCGCCGTTCCAGCCCCTTTGGGCAACGCATCAAGCAGGTGCCGGCCACTGGCCATCCATCGCGATTCTTCCAGGAATCCGCAATTCCCAATCCCGGCACTGCCGGCTTTGTAAATCCGCGTAGCATCGCGCCGCCGGTGGTTAGCCCAACGCGCGTGGAGCTGAGTGTGCCTCTGAAGGCAATCGTTGCGCAGATCAACTACAACCTGTTCGACATCGAACTCGGCAACCAGCAGCAGCAGTTCGCCTATCTGCAGGCCAAAGACCTTGTGGATACGGTAAGCGGAGTGATGGTCACACACGACGTGGCTCTGTGGAACGGCAACGATACCAGCCTGAGCTCACCCACAACCACGCAATATATGGGCGCAGCCGCACAGATCGCCGCGGGTGGCAATACGGTCACGGTATCCACCTCCATGAAGATCGTGGACACCCTCAAGACAACTATTGCGCAGATGGTGGCCAGCAGCGGGTTTCACGTGCGGCCGACTGCAATCTATGCCAATCCGGTGCTCCTTGATCTGATCGATCAGGAGATGAAGACCGAGTACAACGTGGTGCTCAATACTGATCAGATCACAGCCGGCTTCCGCGTGAAAATGCTCTCCACGCAGGCGGGCGATCTGCCGCTGATTCCTGACTGGAGCCTGAGCTACACGGGCACACCGGGCTCGGGCAGCGCCGTTCTTCCGGCCTACATCGTCACAGAGGATCTGATCGAGTATCACTGGCTCGGCGACCCTGCGCCGCGTATCTTCCAGCTCGGCCTGCCAAACTCGATGACTTATCAATATGTTGTCGTCAAATTCGGTGCACCGGTGGTCAAAGGCGCCAGCTATGCACACTATCAGGTGCTCGTAGACCGATAAAACAGCGCTCCAGGCACTGAGTGAAGAGGCTTCGTCTGGGCAGAGCCTCTTCCACTCGCTGTTGATCAAGTTATCCGGCGCACGCACCGGTAAAGCAGCGAATGCGATAGATGCGAGCGAAAGAGAAAAGGTGAAGTATGGCATATCTGCAGCCAACGGATTACCCCAACTACGGATTGCCCGCTGGGACCACCGCAGACTGGATTACCGCGGCCTCGGCACTCATTAACAGTTACTGCCGGCGGCCCGATCTGAATGTCGTGCAATACACAGAGCGACTGCGAATCACCGCCGGGGCGCGCACAGTGCTGCTAAGCTATCTTCCACTCGCGCCGCTTGGGACCGCCACTTCTCCGCTTGTCAGTATTGAAGGCCGATACGCAAAGCCACGGCGTGGTGAGTTGCCTATCGAGCCGCTCTCTGAGATTGCGTGGGCATTCTCGCTGCCCGGTCAATGGACAGCGATTGACCCCACTACTGTGGATTTCGATCCAGGCACTGGTGAGCTTACCTTGCCCTGGAACGTGCTTGGGCTTCCATACAACGAAGTCGCTGTCACGTATACAGCAGGGCTGGCGACGATCGGGGACGACATCAAATCGGCATGCGCTCAGATTGTACGCAATGCGCAATCTACCCCTGCCCTGAACGCAAGTAAGGCCAGGATCGACACCATGCAGATGCAATATTTTTCAAGCTCGCTGATTGACGAGACGGTACAGGCATGGCTGAAACCGTACGTGGCGAGCAGGCTGGGGTGAGCGATGAGCGATACGGCGTCGCGCAACCCAACCGGTGCGCCTCAAATGCTGGCTGACGCTCTCTTGCGAAGTGTCTCGGGAGCCACTGCTCTTCTGCGGATTACCAATACCAATGCGGATACAAGCATGTCAGAAGTAGGGCTGGTCGCTGCCACGTTTACGGAAGCGCTACTGAGTCCTGTTCTGATGCGCAAGCTTCGGCCCGCGTGGCAGGAAGGCGGCCAGCCGAAGTGGGAGTTGCTGGTCTCGGCCACCTGCGTCGAGCAGCAGGTGAATGCACTCGATCTGACGTCGGCACAATCTCTCTTTTCCATGACGCTCGCCGTTACCGTCGCGGGCCAGGATTACCTGATCGAATCCGTAGCTTCCAATGAGGCCTTCGGTCAGGTGTATCTCTATCGTCTGCTGCTGCGTGAGGCAAGACAACAGGCCATATAACTGACGGTTTGATGTAATAACTGGCTCATAAGAGCGACTTACTGCTCTTTAACCACGTTTTGATTGTCACAGTATTTGCGCACGGAGAAACCCACCATGCAGAATGCGAAAGACTCGTTTTATATGGCTCTGCGCACAAGGCTGATCGCTGCCAATCCTGAGCGAACCATCCTTATGCGCGGCGCCGTGCGGCCAGGAATCCTGGTGGAGGAGGCGGAGGCCCCGTTCAATCAGCTTCCAAACGACGTGTTCGTACTGCGCTGGCTCGGCTTGAGTGCAGACATGAATCTTGATACTGCCATGACTGCCCAGGAATGCGAGATTTTCTACCAGACCTGTGGCACGCAAAGCTTCGGCGGGCTCGATCGCGGCCGCGCGCTAAGCGCGATGGATCACGAAGTTTTGGCCTTGGTGACGCCCTTTTGCACGCCCAAGCTCAACTACGTGGCAACACCACCTGCAGCCATGCTCACACAGGTCTTTTGGGATGAGCCCGGATTTACACCCGTCATCGTCCAGCGCGACCGCATAAGCCGGTCGGCAAAGCTCATGGTCTATAGCTATCAGGAGCAGGGGGACTAAATGGAGAACTGGTTCTGCGCCCCTGCGCCGGTCGCACGCCGAGTGCGCACGTACTTCGCCCCCGTAAATCGCGCGGCTCAAGAGCCCACGCTCTTCGATCCCTCGCAACAGGGAAAATTCACTCTCGATTCTCCTCCTTCGCCGTGGCTGAGCCTGGGATGGATTCAGAATTTTGCACGCAAGGCCACCGGCAAAACGGCATCGCTGCTTACCGGCATTCCAGCTTCGCCGCTCGAGCAGGTGCGCGAGACACTTCAGGCTCAGGTGAGCTTCGAATTCCTGAGCTGGACGAAGCTTACAATGGCTCTCGCCACCGGATCGCAACACATGAACCTGCTTGCTCCCGCCAGTGGTGCAGCTCTTGCCGCAGACGGAGCCCAGGCTGTGCCCGCCATCATTCCGCAAGGCGGCTCAACCGCGACATCGATCCTGCTCGCTTCAACGGATGTGTCGAAGTTTACACCCGGCTCGATTATTGCTGTGGATGCCGACTACTCGGGACAGACCGGATTCATCGGTACACCGGTCGCGGGTGCGTATATACGCCAGGCGCTGACCGATGTCGATTACATCCGCCGTATTACATTCAATGTCGCACTTGTATCGCAGGTATCCGCGAGCGGACTTACACTAGCCGAACCTCTCCCGGCCGGTGCTCCTGCGTCAGGCGCAAAAGTACAGGCTGTCACCGGATTTCTCGACCGCGAAGGTGGCTGCTTTTATCAGGAGTGGTCTGCACTTTTTGTGCTCGAAGGCAGTCAGCAGGAACGGATCTTTTTTCATTATCCTCGTCTGCAGACAATGACCGGCGCTGAGGAATCTGTCATTCCGCTGATCGCGAAAAATCAGAACGGCCAATCGCGCATTGCACTCAAAGCGCAGTTTACGGCGCTGCCTGTGACTGATCCGTTGGATGGCGAGCGGGTCGTTTGCTACCGGAGCTTTCTGCCGGCTCCCAATGCGCTTGTATAGTTGATCGCCAACCTATCGGCTTAGTCATCCGGGAATCGTCATGAAGATCACCATTCAGAGTCAGGACTACACTACAGCACTTGATGCCGCGCATCCTGTTGTCATCGAGCGCAGGCTGAACGAGCCCTCTGTCTGCGAGTTATGGCTGAGTTTGCCCGCAAATGGCTCTCTCGCAGCGCCCGTGCGCTGCCAGTCGCTCACCGTTAGTGGAGATGACGGCACAATTTATTTCACCGGCTATATTGCGGCGAACCCGCTCCCTGAATATGCAGGAGTGGCGCTTGAAGGGCCGCGCTGCAGAACCGCGATTCACGCCTTGAGCGACGAACTGCTTTTGGACCAGCTGTTCATGCCACGCAGCGCAGGTATGACCGGAAAAACTGCAGGTCAGCTTCTTGAATCCCTTGTAACTCACTCCGGGTCTACGGCACTCTCCACTCACGGGCTCACTCTCAATACGGCAATCGCTAACTTCGTTCCTGAGCACGGTGCTGACTGGAGCAAAAGTGCAGGGCAGATTGCAAGCATGGCACGGGCCGCTTACAGAGCTACCAGCGGAGCGCTCTCACTCGCTTCCGTGCAGACAGCCGTGCACCCGCTTGATGAGACAGACGGTACACTTACTCTTTCGAATCTGACTTTCACAGCCGGCCTCAGACATGCACTGGCAAATGACATAACTGTGTGCGGTGAAAATGAACCTGTAGCTTATGTAACCGAGTATTTCCTCGGTGACGGCGCTACAACGCAATTCTATCTGGCAGCGGATCCTTTTTTTCCTGCAGCATCCAGGTCCACCATCATCAGCGAGCTCTTCAGCGAACCACAGATCAACCAGAGCCTCTGGGCCGTATCGGGAGGCCCCGGATATCTGGCATTGGGTGCGGGCGGTCTCGTGATGAACGGCGGCAACGGCATCGACGGGCAGACCATGCTCACCTGGCTCGATCCTGTAGAAATGGGCGGCACCTTGCTGCTTGAGGCTTTAGGTGTGTCCCTTTCTTCCGGCAGCACCGGAATCCTTGCCGGTCTCTTCACAGGACTTCTGACGGCAGCCGGTTGCATCGCGGGTCTTCAGATAACGGCTGCCACCGGTCCGGGAGCGGTCACAGTGCAGCCGCTTATTGAGGGTATACCCAACGGATCTACATTTACCATCAACTCCGCCAATCAATATACGCTGCGCGTGCGTGTAAACTGCCCTGAATGCCAGCGCGCATGCGCAATGTATTATTCCCTCGGAGATAGCGGCGTGATTTCTGCGGGCGGCGAATGGGTAGCGAGCCCTGGCAAAGTCCAAATTGAGATTCAGGAGTTCGTCGGCGGCGTAGGTGCAACACCGGTCACGCTCTATGAAGGCGTCATCGCAACTCTGCCCGGAGCTTGCACTGTAGTAGCCGCCAGCAGCATTAATCTGGTCGGCGTCCTGCGAGCATTCCACCTCACCAATCTTGGTTCAGGCTGGGTGGTGAGTACTCCGCCGGGCGGTGGCCCCTACACGCGGCGTCTTGGAGCGACGTCAGAAGCTGCAGAATGCTACCTCGATCGAACGGGCAAGCTCGTCTTTTATACCGGATATGCGCCAGTGTCGGGCGAACAGATTGCGGTAAGTTATCGTACTATCGGCCGTGCTGTCGGCCGCGCAGTGAATGCAGCAAGCCAGACGTTGCTCGCTGCAGCAGGCTTACCGTCCATAGCGGTGTGGATAGGTTCAGTCACAAGCCCGCCCGCACGCTGCTCTGCAGACTGCCGTGCAGCTGCTCGGGTGCTGGCCGAGGCTGCGGCAAGCGTGAGTGCGCTCTGGAGTGGCGCTTACAAGGGAACGCGAGCAAGCTTTGCTTCTGACGTCTGGCCTGGCGATGCGTTGCTTTTGAATGCACCGTCGGCCGGCATTGATGCTCAGGTCGTGATACGAACAGTAAAAGTAACTTATAGCCCAAGTTATCCAGACTTCGTCCAATACGAGATCACATTTGCCAATGACTGGGCTGACGACCTGGCCATCAAAACCAGCGGCGCCGTACCTGCAAACGCCTGGCTGCCAGCACCGATTGCACCCACAGTGCTTGCCAATCTGAATGCACTCACAGTGACATCGCTGAGCGGAAGCTCGGTCACCATTGATACCCGAACCACGCCGCCACCCGGCGGAGGCTTTGAAGTCCGGTTGCGCGATTTTGCGTTCATGGCCGGCGAAGACCCTACTCTTGTGCTGCGCAGTTCGTCATCTGCACTCACTTTCTCGCGCGTCTCTGCAGCCGACCGCTTCTACATCCGGATGTATGACGGCTCTACGCCGCCGAACTACTCCGAGTTTTCAATGGCCCTGTTCATAAACCTTCCCTTGAGTGTGTGAAGAGACAAACCGGCGGGACAAGAAGGATGGGTGTAACTCACGGGATGCGGATGATGAATGAATTCGAAGCTCAAGTACTCAGCGATCTGAGCGTGCTTAAGACGCAGATGGCCGGCCTGGTCGGTGATGGCAACGGCGGGCGTCTGGCTGAACTCGAGGGGCGCATGGACCGTCATGAGCAGAACTGGCAGCGTGCCCGGGGATTTCTCGCCGCCCTTAGTGTCCTGCTCGCTGTCGTCGAAGTTGCCTTTGAGACTTTGCATCGGCGCTGAATCTCCTCGCAGCAATTTAGCTTAGCCGGCCAAGCCTGATCCGCAACTCTCGCGTAAGGCCTCATCGCCGTCCTCGTATAATCAATCCTATGAACGAGCAGCCATTGGTGGGCGTAGTGATGGGCAGCAAGAGCGACTACGAAGTGCTGTCTGCAGCCGTAGAAATTCTGGCCGCGCTCCAGATTCCCCACGAAGCACGCATCGTAAGCGCACATCGCACGCCAGACCGGCTCTTCGAATACGCATCGACGGCACGCGAGCGCGGCCTGCGCGTCATCATCGCCGGAGCCGGCGGCGCCGCACATCTGCCGGGCATGCTTGCCTCAAAAACACTCGTTCCCGTCCTCGGTGTTCCCGTGCCCGCTACGCAGTTGAACGGGCTCGACTCGTTGCTCTCGATCGTGCAGATGCCCAAAGGCGTTCCCGTAGGCACGCTCGCCATCGGCAAGCCCGGCGCGGCCAATGCAGCGCTGCTTGCGGCTGAGATGCTCGCTGTCACTGACGCTGCGCTTTACGAGCGGCTGGCTGTCTGGCGCGCCGCGCGCACGCAGGAAGTACTCGATCAGAAGCTGAACGAGGAGTTGCCCGGGTGAGTTCAGCCTCGCATTCAAAAGCAGAGATAGTTCGCCCTGGCGGGTTGCTCGCCATTCTCGGGGGTGGCCAATTGGGACGCATGATGGCCATGGCAGCGCGCACCATGGGTTATCGCGTGCGCGTCATGGACCCCGAGCCCGCCTGCCCCGCAAGCTTTGTCGTCGACGAAACCATTGTGGGCCGCTGGGATGACACAGATGCCGCGCGACGCCTTGCTGCCGGTGCCGATGCTGTCACTCTGGAGATCGAGCAGATCGGCGTGGACGCTCTGGCCGGAGTGGCGCGCCTTGCGCCGCTGCGTCCCGGCGTCGAGCCTGTCCGCATCATTCAGGACAAAACTCTGCAAAAGCCCTGGCTCTCTGAAAACGGTTTTCCCGTCGGGCCATTTCGCGTTGTGCGCTCAGAGGAAGAGCTGCAGCGGGCTGTGCCCGAGTTAGACGGCCGCGTGTTTCTGAAGATCGGACGCGGTGGATATGACGGGCGCGGTCAGGCGCGTATCGGATCTGATGCGCCCGCAACACCCGAATCAATCGCCGCTGCATGGCAGTCCATCGGTGCACGTCCCGCCGTTGCTGAACAGGCGCTCGAGCTGGACTGCGAGATTAGTGTGATGGCCGCGCGCAATCCCGCCGGTGAAGTGCGCACCTACCCCGCCGCGCGCAACCATCATGAAAATCAGATCCTGGCCTGGAGCGTCTTGCCTGCCGGTGTGCCCCAGGAGCTCGAAATCCGCGCGGAAGAGATTGCTGCGGGAACCGTGGCAAAGCTCGAGCTTGAAGGTCTGCTCTGCGTCGAGCTCTTTGTTACGCGGCAGGGTGAGCTCTTCGTCAACGAGCTTGCCCCCCGTCCACATAACAGCTACCACCAGAGCGAGCGCGGCTGCGTCACCAGCCAGTTTGAGCAGGCTGTACGCGCAGCCTGCAATCTGCCGCTTGGCTCGACTGAGCTTATCGCTCCCTGCGCCATTGTGAATCTTCTGGGCGATATCTGGCTGAATGGCGAGCCCAACTTCCCTGCGGCATTAGAGATTCCCGGCGTGCGTCTGCATCTCTACGAAAAGCACACCCCGCGTGCAGGGCGGAAGATGGGTCATCTTTCATCTACCGGTGCGACAGCAAAAGAAGCACTCGACCGCGTGATTGAAGCGAAGAACCTTCTCTAGCCTAAGCGCACCTACTCAGCCAACGCCTTCTCCCACCGCTTGGGCCGCCTGTTCGCCTGCAGAATCTTCTTCCGCAACCGCAGCGACTTCGGTGTAATCTCAACCAGTTCGTCGTCGGCAATAAATTCGATCGACTGTTCCAGGTTGAGCACGGTCACTGGCACAAGGCGAATTGCCTCATCGGCGCTCGAAGCACGCATGTTGGTCAGCTTCTTTTCGCGCACCACATTCACGTCCAGGTCGTTGTCGCGCGAGTGTTCACCCACAATCATGCCTTCGTAAACATCGACACCGGCGCTCACAAAGAGGATACCGCGCTCTTGCAGGCCATTGAGTGCATAGGTAGTCGTCAATCCCTGACGGTCGGCAATCAGCGCTCCAGTGGGCCGCTGCGGAATCTCGCCCTGATACGGGATGTAGCCATCGAAGAGCGAGTTCATCACAATCGTACCGCGCGTCTCGGTCAGCATCTCGCTGCGCAGGCCGATCAACCCACGGCTCGGCACGCGAAACTCCAGGCGCACCCGGCCCGAGCCATGATTGTGCATCTTGGTCATCTCGCCTTTTCGTGGCCCCAGCTTCTCGATCACCACACCGGTGTGGATCTCAGGCACGTCGATGGTGAGGTGCTCCACCGGCTCCATGCGCACACCGTCAACCATGCGCGTCACAATCTCAGGCCGGCCCGCCATCAGCTCGTAACCTTCGCGGCGCATCATCTCAATAAGAATGGCAAGCTGCAGCTCGCCGCGGCCCAGCACCTTGAAGCTGTCCGGCGACCCAGTCTCCTCCACGCGAATCGACACATTGGTCAGCAGCTCTTTTTCAAGCCGCTCGCGCAAATTGCGGCTGGTAACGTACTGGCCCTCGCGCCCGGCAAATGGAGAGTTGTTCACGCTGAACTGAATTGCAATCGTCGGCTCGTCAATCACGATGAGCGGCAGCGGTGCGGGATTCTCCACACCCGTGATCGTCTCGCCGATGGTGATGCCTTCCACGCCGGCCACGGCCACAATATCGCCCATCTCGGTCTCAGCGGTTTCGATACGCTTGAGCCCTGAGAAAGTGAACAGCTTGGTGATCTTCGTCTTATAGAGTGTGCCGTCGCGCCGCGAGATATTCACTTCATCGCCCACGCGCAGCGTGCCCTGAAATACCCGGCATATCGCAATCCGGCCAAAGTAATCTGAGTAGTCCAGATTCGTTACCAGAATCTGCAGCGCTCCCTCGGGATCGCCCGTCGCCGCCGGAATTGTATTTACAATCGCTTCGAAGAGTGGCTGCAGATCGGTGCCCGGAGTGGCAAGATCGGTCGTCGCCGTGCCTGCCTTGGCTACTGCGTAAAGCACTGGAAATTCGAGCTGGTGTTCTTCGGCATCGAGGTCGATGAAAAGATCGTAAATTTCGTTCAGCACTTCCTGTGGCCGCGCGTCCGGACGGTCGATCTTGTTGATGACCACAATCGGAGGCAGCTTGGCTTCGAGCGCTTTTGACAGCACATAGCGCGTCTGCGGCAGCGGTCCCTCTGCCGCGTCCACCAGCAGCATCACGCCATCCACCATTTTGAGCGCGCGCTCCACTTCTCCGCCAAAATCCGCGTGTCCCGGCGTATCTACAATGTTGATCTTGCCGCCGCCATAATTGATCGCCGTATTCTTGGCCAGAATCGTGATGCCGCGTTCACGTTCGAGTTCGTTTGAATCCATCACCCGCTCAGCCACCTGCTCGTTGGCGCGAAACGTGCCGGCCTGGCGCAGCAACGCATCGACGAGCGTGGTTTTTCCGTGGTCAACATGGGCAATGATGGCGATATTGCGTATCGTCTGGCTCACAGTTACAAAATTCCTCTTCTCGGATTCGGCTTCTCAGATCGTCTGAGCTGTTATGGAGAGCACAAAGTACTCGAAAAACAGCAAAATGCCGCGCAGAGCAGCAGTTTCTATTCTACCAGCAGCACAGTAACAGCCGTCTCGGCGGCAGAGCGTCTATGCTCCAACACGCGGCTTGAGCGATCTCGGCGTCCTCACCCGCTGCAGATGGCGGTGTGCACGCTCGCGCATTGTCTTTCCGTCTTCCAGTGCAAATGCCGCATTCACCAGAGCAATATGCGAGAAAGCCTGCGGAAAGTTGCCCACCAGCCGCTTCCGCTGCACATCGTACTCTTCTGCAAGCAGCCCCATGCTATTGCGTAGTTTGAGCAGTCTCTCAAACAGCCTGCGTGCGTCGCGGTCGCGGCCAGTCGCTTTCAGACTGCTTACCATCCAGAAACTGCACGCCAGAAACACACCCTCTCCCGGCGGCAGTCCATCCTTGACATTCGCAGTGTTGTAGCGCAACACCAGCCCGTCGGGCATCAGCTCCCGCTCAATGGCCCTCACCGTGCCCTGCACACGCGGGTCCGAACCTGGCAAAAAGCCAACCACAGGCATCAGCAGCAACGATGCGTCCAGTTCCTTTGAGCCATAGGCCTGCACAAAGCTGTTCCTCTTCTTATCGAATGCCCTCGCACAGATCTCTTCATGAATCGCATCGCGAATCGTCTTCCATCGTTCGATCGGAGCCTCGTACTTCAACTGCTCCGCCAGCATCACGCCTCGGTCAAAGGCCACCCACGCCATCATCTTTGAATAGGTAAACTGCTGCGGCCCGCCGCGCGTCTCCCAGATTCCTTCGTCCGGCTGCTTCCATATCTCTTCCAGATGTTCGATCAACAGCGCCAATACCCTGAAGTCGCGCTCATTGTGCCGCTTCATGCTGGCCTGTGCGTGATAAAAGCAATCCAGCATCTCGCCATAGATATCGAGCTGCAACTGTTCGGCGGCCGCATTGCCAATGCGCACCGGCCGCGAGTTCTCATAGCCCGGCAGCCATCCGGCCTCCCATTCAACGAGTTGCCGTTCGCCCTTCAGCCCATACATGATCTGCACCTGATCTGGACTGCCGGCCAGCGCACGCAGCAGCCAGTCCTGCCACGCTTCTGCCTCATTAAAGTAGCCCGCATTGGTAAGAGCCAGCAGCGTAAATGTAGTGTCGCGCAGCCAGCAGTAGCGATAATCCCAGTTACGCACGCCGCCAATCGCCTCAGGCAGTGACGTCGTAGGTGCTGCCACGATCCCTCCAGTAGGGCGAAAGGTAAGCACCTTCAGCGTAATGAGCGACCGCTCCACCGCATCACAATATTTACTCCTGAATTTGAGTTGCGAAGCCCAGCGCTTCCACGCACGCTCCGTATCGATGAGCGCGCGCTTCGCATCTACCGGCCGTGGATCGGGCTGGTGCGAACTGCCATGCGTCAGCGTGAACCACACGCGCTGCCCCTCGCGCACTTCAAACTCCGCCACAGTCTTCAGATCCTCACCTCGCAGCGGAACCGACGCATGCAGCGCGGCAAGATTGGGTCCTGCAATCGCACGCACGCCATCGGGGATGGCAGTAACCCATGGCACCGTGCGCCCGTAATCGAAGCGCAGCGCAAGTTCCATGCGGAGCTTCACAGTGCCCTGCACGCCTTCCACCATGCGCACCACGCTGGAATTCGCACCGCCAAGAGGCATGAAATCGATCAGCCGCGCCGAGCCGCCACTCCGCGCAAAGGTTGTTTCAATAATCGGCGTATGCTCGCGATAGCGGCGCGTAGCCTTCCATCTACCCTCATACGGAGCAATCTTCCAATAACCGTTCTCTTTCGAGCCAAGCAGTGCAGCAAAGCACGCTTGTGAAGAGAAATCGGGCCAGCAAAGCCAGTCGATGGAACCGTTCGTATCGGCAAGCGCGGCAGTCTGGCAGTCGCCGATAATGGCGTAATCTTCAATTCTTGCAGGCATCGTCTCTCTTCATTGCTCGTGATAGTCGCGCATCAGTCCGCCATCTACGACAAAGGTTGCGCCCGTCATATAGCTTGCATCGTCTGATGCGAGAAAAGCTACCAGCCCTGCGACATCCTCCGGCGTTCCAAGCCTGCCCAGCGGAATCTTCTTGAGCAGCGCATTCAGCTTCGGCTTGTCATCCAGCAAAGCCTTATTGATCGGCGTCTGAATCGCCCCCGGCGCAATGTTGTTAACGGTGATGCCCAGCGGCCCCAGTTCCACAGCAAGATCGCGCATCAGCATGCGCAGTCCGCCCTTGCTGCAGCAATACGTCGAAAAGCCCGGAAAGGTCATGTCCTCATGCACCGAGCTGATGTTCACAACGCGCCCGGGCTTCTTTGCATCGCGCAGCCGCCGCACAAACGCCTGAGTCAGGAAGAATGCGCCGCGCAAATTTACATTCATCACGCGGTCGTAGTCCTCTTCCGTCACATCCCAGAAGTCTGCCTTGATCTCCATGCCGGCGTTGTTCACCAGGATGTCTGCCGAGTCGAACCTGTTCCACGCAGCATTGATCAACCTGCCTATGTCGTCTGTGCGCGTGATGTCTGCGTTGACCATCTCACCGTCACTGCCCGCCTGCTCCACGAGCCGCAGCGTCTCTTCCGCGCCGTCCGGGTTGCCGATGTAGTCGACAACGACCTTTGCGCCCTCGGCGCCAAGCCTCTGCGCAATCGCACGCCCGATGCCTGTCCCCGCGCCGGTCACAATCGCGACTTTTTCATGCAAGCCTTCCATTACAGCTGCTCCTCCACTGCTCTCTTTGTTTGGATGCAGCATATCTGCAGCGGAGGCCGTTCTTTACGCAAAATCTGCCCGAACCGCTGTTTTCCGCGGCCGGCCCGGTTCGTTTACACTTTTGCGCAAATGAGAATCGCCTTCCTGCTCCGTCTTCTGTCAGCCGCGAGGTCCCACACTATCCGGCTCGCCTGCATATGCACACTTGTCTTGTTGCCCATATCAGGTACCGCGCAATCCAAAACCGGTCATCTGCAGATTTATTCGATCGATGTGGAGGGCGGCCAGTCCACGTTGCTCGTCTCTCCATCCGGCGCATCGCTTCTCGTGGATGCCGGATGGCCCGGCAACAATGGCCGCGATGCTGACCGTATTCAGGCCGCGATGCGCGACGCAGGCATAACCCGCATCGATCATCTGCTCGTCACGCACTATCATGTGGATCACGTGGGCGGCGTGCCGGAACTGGCGAAGCGCGTTCCCATCGGCGAATTCCTCGATCACGGCCCCAACCGCGAAGACTCAGCCAGCACCCGCGACGGGTATGCGGCCTACCTGAAGGCCGTTGACGATCATCCACACCGCGTTGTGCACCCCGGTGACACGATCTCGATCCCTGGCCTCAGTGTCGTCGTGTTGGCCGCAGACGGCGAGCATATCAATGCGGTGCCGGGAATCAAGCCCACGCCCAACCCGTATTGCGCCGCAGAGCGCCAGTGGCCCGCAGATCCAAGCGAGAACGCCCGCTCGGCCGGTATTGTCGTCACATTCGGCAAATTCCGTTTCCTCGATCTCGGCGACCTCACCGGCCAGAAGGAAGTTGCTCTTGTCTGCCCCAACAATCCCATTGGCGCCGTCGATCTCTATCTCGTCACGCACCATGGCATGAACCTGTCCAACTCACGCGCAATCGTCGATGCCGTCCATCCCCGTGTCGCCATCATGAACAATGGCGCGCACAAGGCCGGCATGCCCGAAGCCTGGCAGACCGTACATGACAGTCCCGGCCTCATCGACCTGTGGCAGCTTCACACGGCGGAAAACTCTGACGCAGCACACAACAGCCCTGCAGCGCTGATCGCCAATCCCGCCGGCAGCGCTCAGGACGGCGCATATCTGAAAGTACTTGCCGCATCCAACGGCGACTTCTCCGTGACCAACACGCGTACAGGCGAAACCAGGCAGTATCCGCGCAAGTAAAAAGAGCAGCTTCACATCCGTGTGAGGTTGGCTTTGACGCAGCATCCCACACGGTTGCCGAACTCAAGCTTGCCGCCCAGTTGGCGCGCCAGGCTTGCAGCCAGCTTCAATCCCATCGACGGGCAGGCTCCCGGATCAAAGCCCTCCGGCAGGCCGCCCCCATCGTCCTCGATGATGAGCTGCACGCCATTCGCAACGCGGTGAACCGAAACCGAGATCGCTCCGCGTCTGCCGTCGGAAAATGCGTGCTTCATACTGTTGCAGAGCAGTTCGTTCACCAAAAGGCCGAAGGGAACACCAAATTCAATGTTTAGCAGAATGTCATCGGCATCGAGTTCGAGCTGAATCTGGCCCGGTTCAAGCGAATTGGAGGCAACCACGTCGCGAAACAGGTCGCGGACATAGTTGGCAAGCGGCAATCCGGAAAGGTCAGGCGTCTGGTAAAGCCGTTCATGCAGCAGAGCCATGGCGCTCACCCTCTCTACCGTTGTATCGAATGCCTCGCGCGACTCGCCTGCCGGCAGCAGCCGCGCCCGCATCTTGAGCAAGCTCTGTACCACCTGCAGATTGTTCTTCACGCGATGGTGAATCTCGCGTAGCAGCATCTCCTTGTCGCGCAGATTGCGCGAGATCACCTCAGCATGCTCGCGCGCCTCTTCGTTTCTTCGCTGCAATTCGGCAACAGTCTCTTCCAGTTGGCGTGTGCGTTCGGCTACGCGCTGCTCCAGCTCGGTGGCCAGTTGATCGCGCGCATCCGTAAACATCTTCTCTTCAGTGCGGTCGCGTGCCACGCGCACAAACCCGACCAGTTCCCCTGACTCGCCGCATATCGCTGAGATCACTCCGCTCGACCACACCACCGATCCGTCCTTGCGCAGCCGCCAGGAATCGGTAATGCAGCGGCCGGTCATGGCCGCTTCGGCCAGTTCGCGCTGTGATATTCCTGCTAGCCGGTCCTCTTCAGTGGAAAAGATTGCGTAGTGCTGCCCAAGCACCTCTTCTGCCGTGTAGCCCAGCATCTTCTGCGCGCCGGATCCCCAGCCGGTGATCATCCCATCCGAATCCAGAGTGTAGATGGCGTGTTCCTCAATGTTCTCAAGGATCACGCGGTACTGCTCCAGTTCGAAGTTCAGCTTGCGCAGATTCTCTTCTGAAAGCTTGTGCTCCGTCGAGTCGTGCAGCACACGGGTATAGCCCGTCAGTTGCCCGGCGCTGTCGTAAATCGCCGTCAGGTCGATCTCTGCCCAGATTCTTCTCCCCTTCGGCCCCAGTCTCCAGCCTTCCGTGTGGCACCGGCCTGTGCGTTCCGCCTCTTTGAGCAGCCACGCCGGCTCGTCGCGCTCCACCTCTTCCAAAGGAAAGAGGATGGCGAAGCTCCTGCCCAGAGCCTCATCGGCTGGCAGGCCGTGAATCCGCTCCGAGCCCGCATTCCAGGTAAGTATCCTGCCATTCGTATCGAGCAGATTGATCGCATAGTCGCGCACGCACTCCACCAGTGCGCGCAGATGCATCTGACTCTGCGCCAGCAGCTCGTCAGGCCGCCGTTCGATTGTAGGCGTCATCTCTGGCTCCACATATACTGCATCGCCGCAAGCCACTCATCCGCGCCTTCGACGCCGCAGTGCAGCCCCACACGCATGAACGGCTCGTACAGCTTTGGATTCTCAGATTGCAGCTCAGTTCATCGCCGCCGGGCGCGTGATCGTAGCATGCGCCCCGCCCTGCAGTAGTCTGTGCAGCAGATCGCGCGCGATACGCGGATCGGGGTCCATACTGAGCCCGGTCAGCGTGCGTCCCACCAGGCACTCAGCCTCCACGCCCGTCTCTTCGAGCAGAGTCTTGTTCACGCGCACAATGCAGCCGCTCGCATCCAGTTGCATCATGGCGATCGGCGCAGTGTGAAACGAGTGCCCCTCCTCGAGCGCCTCCTCCACAGCCTGCGTCCGCAGCCGCTCTGCCGCATCGCGCAGCGTGATGACCCAACCTGTCCTCTCGCCATCGTGATCCCGCAGCATGGATGCAGACATATCCACCAGGATTCGTCCTCCCCCGTTGCGTTCCAGCGGCAGACCAAACTCTTCTGTAGCCACCTCAGCGCTGTGTGCCTGTGGCAGGCAATTGCCGCGCTCACCCAGGTTCAGCACCTCGCCTGCGGTCTTGCCCTTCGCATCCTCGATCGCCCATCCTGTCAGGTCTTCGGCCGCGGTATTCATGAACCGCACCTCATGCTCGGCTGAAAGCAGCAGCACGCCCTCGCGCATTCCCGCAATCGTGGCTGTCACCGCCTCCTGCTCGCGCTTGCGCTGCGCTTCGGTCTTCTCGCGATGCAACCCAACCTCAAGCGCAGCCTTCAGTTCGCGCGGCTGGAAAGGCTTGGTCAGGTAGCCGTAGGGCAGCTCGCGCGCCGCCCGCCTTATCGTCAGCTCGTCGCTGTATGAGGTAAGAAAGATCACAGGAATGCCGTAAGCCTCGCGCAGCAGCCTCGCTGTCTGTACCCCATCCATGCTGCCCACAATGCGCACATCCATCAATGCCAGGTCCGGGCGATTCTCTTCAGCAGCAAGCAATGCCTCGTCGGCGCTCTCCGCCAGCCCCACCACAGTCAGCCCCAGTTGCTCCACTTCCTGCTGCAGATCCAGAGCCACCACAGGCTCATCTTCCACAACCAGAATCTTGCCTTTCATGAGACCCCCTCCAGGCGTTTTCGCTCTCTCTCGACGGTTCTTCAGGGAATAGCCGCTGCGCACTCGGCCTTTGGTTCACCAATCGGAGCAAGTGAGGGTTTTCATTAGCCATTCTCGAAAATTTTTCATCTCACCGGTAATTTGAGTAAAAGTTAATGACTTTCTTTGAATCCCTTCACTTCTAGCGTTGCCATCGCCCCTGCCCCTTATCCCCTCCTCAACGATCTATAATCTTTGGCGCAAGCGGAACCGCGTCCTGCGGCGCGTTCTACGGAATAAACCAGAGTTGCTGTGTCCTTTTTGAGTTCTCCTCCTGGTCGCTGCTCCCTGGTGGTCGCATCGGCTTCAGGCCCGTAACCTCGAAATGCACTCGCTTTGGTTTTGCCATATTTCCACGGAGGAAAAATCTTATGTCCACTTCGCGCCGGGCGTTTCTTGCCGGACTTGCGAGCGCGGGGGCGCTGGCGGCTGTGCCGCGTACGGCCCGCGCCAGTCTCGCCGCCGACCCGCTCTATCCGCCCATCGATCTCTCTGCGTTCGATGCGCCATTGCATCGCGGCGAGACCGACATTCGCCTCGGCTGCTCTGCCATCACCTGGAGCGACAATGCCGCACAGGCCATCGCTGACATCTCCGCCGACGGATTTGCCGGTATCCAGTTGCGTTCGCCCACTCTCGATCAGTATCCTGACCCGCACGCGCTCGCCGACCTGCTGGCTCAGCACAAGCTCACCTTCGTTGCGCTTTCGAGCGGCGTTGCATCGCTCGATCCTGCGGTTCGTCAATCGCAGCTTGAAACCCATGTGAAGCATGCGCACTACGTCCACGAGGCCGGCGGCCATTATTTGCAGCTCATCGCCTCTCAGGCCACGCCGACGCAGAAGTTCACCGCCGCTGACTACAAGCTGCAGGGCCAGCTCTTCACCGAAATTGGCAAGCGCATCTCCGACTATGGCGTTCGCCTCGGCTTCCACAACCACATGAACTCCGCCGGTCAGCCGCCTGAAGCAGTCGACGCGATTCTCGAAGCCTCCGATCCCAACTACGTCTATCTCGAGCTCGATGTGGCGCACTACCTGCAGGGCGGTGGCGATCCCGCCGCAGCCATTCGCAAGTATGGCCGCCGTATCCTCTTCATGCACTTCAAGGATGTGAAGCCCGCGACGAATTCGAGCGGCTACGAGTGGCAGGAACTTGGTCAGGGCCGAGTTGACTTCCCCGCCATCTTTGCTGCTCTTCATGACACTCACTTCCGCGGCTGGGGCATCGTCGAGCTCGACCGCGTACCCTCCGGCAGCAATCTTTCACCCAAGGATGCAAACGAAATGAGCCTTCGCTATCTGCACGAGAAGATGGGGGTGCGCGCATGAGTTGTCCCTTCCGTCTCTCCGTCATCAACGATGAAATCTCGCAGGACTTCGACCACGCCTGCTCGGTCGCAGCCAATGACTTCGGCCTTCAATGGATTGAGATTCGTGGCATGTGGGGCAAGAACATCACAGATCTCAACTCCGATGAGGTCGATCAGGCCCGCAAAATCCTCGAAAAGTACAAGCTTCGCGTCACGGATATTGCCAGCCCGCTCTTTAAGGTCAACTGGCCCGGTGCGCCGCAGTCCTCGCATGGCCCCAAGCGCGACCAGTTTCATGCCGACTTCGATTTCAAGCAGCAGGATAGCGTGCTCGATCGCTCCATCGATCTTGCCAAAGCCTTTCAGACTGATCGCATCCGCTGCTTCGACTTCTGGCGTCTTGACGACCAGAAGCCCTATCGTGCCGCCATCAATGACAAACTGCGCCAGGCTGCGCAGACCTGTGCAAAGCACAATCTCATCCTGCTGCTTGAAAATGAAATGGCCTGCAATACCGGCAGCGGCAAAGAAGCTGCCGCCGTGCTCGCCGAAATCCACGAACCCAACTTTATGCTCAACTGGGACCCCGGCAACTCCGCAACCTTTCCCGGAGATACGCCGTATCCGGACGATTACAAACTGCTGCCTAAAGAGCGAATCGGCCATTGCCACTGCAAAGACACCATTCGCAAGCCCCAAGACAAATTCGAGTGGGCCCCTGTAGGCGGCGGCATCATCGACTGGGTGGGCCAGTTTCGCGCCTTCCAGCGCGATGGCTACCACTATGCCGTCAGCCTTGAGACCCACTGGCGCGGCGCAGGCACACCTGAAGCGTCAAGCCGCGTCAGCATGAAGGGCCTGAAGGAATGCCTCGCCAAAGCCGGGGCAAATTGCTGATATAGCCGCACGCAATCTGCCGCCCTCACGCATAACTCAACTGAGCCTGTCTCCGGATATACCCTTCGTCCGGAGACAGGTAGTTTTGCGGTAAGTTATGCAAGGCATATCATCGGCTTGCACATCGCCTTAGATAGATACTGAAAGAACGTCAGCTCCTTTGCGCAGCTATAGCCAGCGATAACTGGCTTCCCGCCGCAAGCCTGACGTCGTCTTTCTTCGTTGTTACAAAGACACCTGAGTTCGCTCCGCCGATGCGGCTGTGCAGGTCGACATTTTTCAGGGCGCCTATCTCGTCAACTTGCAGCGTCGTGCGATTCCACGAGGGCAGAGAATCCGTGCTTGTCATATACCCCGTATAGTCAGGCGGGCCGGCCACTCCCGCAATCATCGCCCGGATCGGCACCGCTTTGCCGTCCTTGAGTTTTGCCTCGGTAAACAGGAGCGCCAGCCGTGAAGTTCCGCTCGAATGCATCTGATCCGTGGCAACCTTGCCAATCAGCACTGTGCCGTGCGGCAACTCTGTTCCATCCTTCAAGTGCACTGTATTGTCCACAACTGCTTCAAACTGGTTGCCCGCCATGTCCTTCCGCGCATCAAGTGCTTTCACCAGATGCGCCTGCACTGACACCATCTGCCCCGCTTCCTGCTGCGCATTCGCGTAGTTATCCGCAGCTTTCGTAGCCGGGTTCGCTGCCATGGCAAGCTGTGGAGCCAGGAAGGCAAGACAAGCTGCTGCAATCGACAAGGAAAAGGTGTTTCCGTATTTCAACATGAAGATAAGCTCCTCAATTCAGTTTTTGCTTCCGTCCCCGCTGCGTGCTCTCCGGAGACATCTTCCTGTCTGTATAGACGGCTCACTCCGCAGTTGGTTGTTTCTTCTGTGCAGATGACGCACTGCTTGATGGCACGCAAACTGAATATATTACCCGAGGCAACCATTTGCGCCAGGAGCATCCTGTATCAATGCTTATTGATCTTAGGCTTGGAAATAGAAATAGCCTATCTAAGTCTATAGATATGGGCTAAGTTGCATCTGAAATCGGCGCCTTCTGCGTTATATGTTTTTCTGCTTATTCAGCTTCTCGAGCGCATTGCATGCTGTCTTCACGCCGTCTTCACGCGCCAGTTCACGCACCGCCATCCACGCATTCTGCTCATACGCCGGCTCGTCCAGTATTGCTTTGATTGTGCGCGCCACGCGCCATGGCTTGTAGCTTGCTCGCTGAATCACACGCGCTACACCCAGCCGCTTCATCCGCCGCGCATTATCGGGCTGATCGTGCGAATAGGGCATGATCACCATCGGCCGCCCCGCGCGCAGACACTGGGCCGTCGTTCCTACGCCGCCCTGATGCACGACGAGTTTCGCACGCGGAAACAGCGCGGAATACGGCGCATACTCAGCCACGCAGATCGAATCGGGCAAAGCCGTCTGTGGCCTGTTGCGCGGATCGTTGCCAATCAGCAGCACCGCGCGCACGCCAAGCCGCATTGCCGCCCGCGCCGACTGCTCATAGAAATCCCCTGCCGCCAGCACGGCAGCCGACCCCAGCGTAAACACCACCGGTGGCTCGCCCTCAGCAACAAACTCTTCCAGATGCGGCGGCAGCGCCCCGTTGCCCGCATCCGCATCGTAAAAACAGAAGCCGGTAATCTGCGTATGCGCCGGCCAGTCTTTCTGCTCCACTCCCAGGGTGTGCGAAAACAGCGCCAGCACGAGATTGGGCGAATTTTTGGCGTCGAAGATGGGATTGGCTCCCTTCGGCAGCCCCAGTTCACTCCGCAGCTCATAAATCGGCTCAGGCCACTTGCGTGTTACAAATCGCGCCAGCCGCTTGATGCCACGGCCCATTCCCGGCACCACCTTGTCCGCGCGCGCCAGCCTCGGATACGGCGGCAGCACGGGCGGATCGTAAGCCGAAAAAAACGAGAACGGCGCCAGTACATAGCTGGCCCAGGGAATCCCCGTCACCTCCGCCACCAGCGGTCCCGCATAATTCAGTTCGCCCAGCAGCAGCAGATCGGCGCGCGTCGGCCTGGTAGCTGCATCGAGCAGGTCGTCATAGGTCTGCCGCAGCACGGGAAACAGAAACTTGCGCAGTCCCGTCTCCGTGCCCTTGTTCACGTCGTACACCATCTCCACCAGCATGGTGTTGGTCGGATCGATGTCCGGGCGAAGTGGATGAAACTCAAGCCCGAGCGGCAAAATCTTCGGCGCATAAACAGCGGGCAGCGTCATCACCGGCGTATGACCGCGCCGTTTCAGTTCCAGAGCCAGAGCAACCAGTGGATTGATATCGCCAAAGGTGCCGATATTCGAGAGAACGATGCGCAATGGGTCTTCCTTGCCGCGTCAAAATGCCTGCAGCTATGAGAGTAATGCACGCCCATGGAATCCTGCCCCTGCTTCAGCCTCATTTAATCTTCGCTGGACCATACTGATATCGGAGATACTCTACCCATGCGGGTGCTGATCGTCGAAGATGAGGTCCGCCTGGCGGAGAACCTGGCCGCCGCTCTGCGCGAAGGGCCCGGCTTCGCCGTCGACTGCGCCGCTGACGGGCTCTCCGGCGATGAAATGGCCGGCTTTCGCTGCTACGACCTTGTCGTTCTCGATCTCATGCTGCCCAAAATGGACGGCCTCACCCTCCTGCGCCGCATGCGCGCCCGTCGCGACACCACACCCGTTCTCATCCTTACAGCGAAAGAGGGCAAAGCCGCCATTGTTGAGCTGCTCAACGCCGGCGCGGATGACTATCTCGCCAAGCCTTTTGACCTGGGCGAACTCATTGCACGCGCCAAGGCGCTTATCCGTCGCGGCAAGGGAGCCGCGCATCCTACGCTCAAGGCGTACGGTCTTGAGGTAAACACACTCGAACAGTCGGTACATCGCAATGGCGTCGCCGTCGATCTATCACCGACGGAGTATCGCATTCTCGAATATCTGATCCATCATCCGCGCCGCATCTTTTCCAAGCGCGAACTCCTCGAGCATCTCTACGACTACAACTGGGAGCACCACTCCAACGTTATTGAAGCCCATGTCTCCAACCTGCGCAAAAAACTTGAAGCCGCCGCTCCAGGTGCTGAGCCGGTCATTGAAACCATGCGCGGGCGCGGCTATCGGCTCTCGCTCGAGCAAAGCGTATGAAGAGCACAACGAAAAGCATCGCCTTCCAGCTCATCGTCGCCGTGCTCGCGGTCGAACTGGTCGCTTCGCTGCTGGTGGCTGCGCTCTCGCTCGCTTATGAGCGCCACATTCACCTGAGTTCCTTTGACGACATTTTGCGTGGCCGTGCCAACTCCGTGCTTGGCGCTGTACAGGATGCCGACGACGTAAACGACAACGTGATGCTCGACCTCGCCGACCTTCATGTTCCCGGTGAAGATCTATATGAGGTCTACGACGATGGCGCGGGGCGGCTGCTGGGCCGCTCATCTAACTGGCCCTCTGAGCAAAGCAAAGGCATCGTTGCGGCCACTCCTGCAGAGCTTGCAGCCACAGCCAATAACACCTTCTCCCATCTAAAGATCGACCACAGACATTACGGCTTCATTCTGCTCCATGGCTCGCGTATCGTTGATCCCGCCGAGCCCGGCGGCGGCAAAGTGCACCCTATCACGATTCTTTACGGCGCACCCTCTGACCGCGTCTGGCACGCCATCGACAGCGCCGTCGAGTTCTACGCTGCAGGCAGCATTCTGCTTCTGGCCATCACCGGCCCGCTCATCGCCTGGCTGCTCCATCGCGGCCTGTCTCCGCTTCGCCAGCTGGCAGCGCTCGCATCGCATATCACAGTGAATGACTGGCACTTCGATCCACCTGCATCCGCGCGCACCACGCCCGAGTTGGCCCCGCTCACGCAGGCTCTCGAAAATTCTCTTGCCCGTCTGGAGCGTTCGTTCACACAACAGCGTACCTTCGTCTCCGACTCAGCACACGAACTCAAAACTGCGGTCGCAGTCATCAAGTCATCGCTGCAGCTGCTCGGTCTGCGCCAGCGTTCCGCTGCGGAATGGCAGGCCGGTCTCGCCCGTTGCCTTGCAGATGCAGAACGCCTTGAGGAACTCGTCGGCAAGATGCTCACCCTCGCTCGCGTTGAAAGCGGTGCAGCGATCCATGCGGACTCCGCTGCCGCCTCCGACATGGCTGAATGCATTCACCGCTCCATAGAAGAACTTGCTCCGGTCGCAGCGCTGCGCTCCGTGCAGGTGCATGCGCACATTCCGCCTGATGTGGTGCCGGTCTCTCTCACTGCAGAAGACTGTTCACTGCTCGTATCCAATCTGCTTCTGAATGCACTGCAGCACAGCCCGCCGGATTCGGTTGTCGAGCTCCGAATCAGCCAGATGCCGGACACACAGCCAGCACTGGTCGAGTTCGCCGTGCAGGACCACGGTGAAGGTATCGCCCCTGAAGCGCTCCCGCACATCTTCGACCGCTTCTACCGAGGCGATCCCTCCCGTGCTCGTTCTACCGGTGGTGCCGGCCTCGGTCTGGCCATCGTTAAGGCCATCGTCGACCATGCCGGTGGATCGATCCATCTTGCCAGCAAGCCTGGCGAGGGAACCGCCGCAACCGTCCTGCTGCCCCTCGCCATGCACACTCTGGCGCCAGTCGCGCCAGACTCGGTTGTCGCTCCTGCCTGATTCGAGCAGTGCCGTTTCACTCAGCCGCAGCCTCGGCTTCTTCCACCATCGCGCCTACCCGCCGTGCAGATGCGCCCAGCCCTCGATAGCTGAAGACCCTCGTCCTCTCCAGCGCTCCGGTTGTCCACGTACGGCTCCAGCGAACACCAAACTCGAGCAGAAGCACTGAGCCCACAAGCAGCAGACAGCCAAAGCACAGCAGTCCCATTGCGTATGTGCCGGAAAGATCCTTCAGTGCGCCGAGCGCCGAAGGCAGAAAGAATCCCCCCAACCCGCCGGCTGCGCCAACAATCCCTGTGATGAGCTCAATATCCGCGCCAAAGCGTTGCGGCGCCATCTGGAAGACTGCTCCATTGCCCATGCCGAGCATGCCCATGGCCACAAAAAGCAGCGCCACCGCGAGTGCAATCGGCGGCAGTGCCGACAACGAAAACAGGCAAACCGACACACCCGCAAACAAACACAGCAGCAGGCGATACCCGCCAATGCGGTCGCCGATCCAGCCCCCTACCGGGCGCAGAAAGCTCCCCGCAAGAACCACCAGCGTCGTAAAGTCGCCGGCCTGCACCTTCGTGAGGTGATACTGGTCGTGGAAAAACACCGCGAGAAAGCTCGCCAGCCCCACGAAGCCGCCGAATGTAAAGCTGTAAAGGAAGCACAGCCTCCACGTATCCATCTGGCCGAGCAGGCTCGCATATTTGCTCCACGGCCTCGGCGCGCTTGCTGAAGGACTGTTCTTCGCGCACAGCGCAAAGAGCAGCATCACCGCGCATACAGGGAGCAGCGCGAACCCGAAGACTACGTGCCAGCCAAAATGTTGTGCCAGCCTCGGGCCAAAAAACGTCGCTACCAGCGTCCCCGAGTTGCCCGCGCCGGCAATACCCATCGCCAGCCCCTGATGTTCCGGCGGATACCAGCGCCCAGCCAGCGGCAGCGCCACCGCAAAGCTGGCTCCTGCTATGCCAAGCAGAAACCCAATCGCGTAAAGCTGCCAGAGTGAAGTTGCAAATCGCCATCCCAGAACCAGCGGGATGACCGTCAGCACAAGCCCGGTCAGCCCGGCCTTTCGCCCGCCGATACGATCTGCCAGCAGCCCCAGAATCGGCCTGAAGAATGAGCCGCCCAGCAATGGGATGGCCGTCAATAGTCCCTTCTGCGTTGCGCTCAGATGCAACTGCTCGGCGATAAACGGCGTCATGGGCCCAAACAGCACCCACACCATGAAACTGATATCAAAGTAGAAAAAGGCTGAGGCCAGCGTTGGTAAATGCCCGCTCGACACAAATGATTTCTTGTTCACCCGCGATCTCCCCTCCATGAAATTCAATGCACTTTTTGAAAAACCTGCCGGCGGCGACGCTCCGCAACACACTCCGGGCTTCTACTGATTCCGCCTCTGCGCATGCGGCGTACGCTCTACTCGTACCGCGCACTGCTTGTAATTCGGCTCGCGCGAGATCGGATCGAACGCACTCTGCGTAATCTGATTCGCATTCGTCTCTGCAAAGTGGAACGGCAGAAACACCTGCCCCGGAGCCACAATCTCGGTAATCCGCAGTTCCACGCCGCTCACTCGTCCGCGCGCAGAAACCACCTCGACCCTGTCATGCGGGCTCAGCCCCAGACCCTGCGCATCCTGCGGATTCATCTCCAGCCATGCGCGCGGTGACATCCTCTGCAGAATCGGGATGCCGCCCGTCTTCGTGCGTGTATGCCAGTGCTCAACCGTGCGCCCGGTATTCAGAATCAGCGGAAACTCCTTGTTCGGCTGCTCAGGAAACGGAGCCCACGCGGTTGCATGCAGCTTTGCCCGCCCATCCTCTGTCGCAAAGCGGCCGTCTCCATAAAGACGCGCAGGCTCTGCCGGATGCCGGTCGGCGCCCTCGGGAAACGGCCACTGAATTCCCCCGTTTTCTTCCAGCGCCGTATAGCTCATGCCCGAGTAGTCACACAGCCGCCCCGCACTTACCCGCCGCCACTCGTCGAATGCATCCGCGGGACCGTGCCAGCTTGGATACAACTCCTCGCCGCATCCAAGTTTTTCGGCAACGGCCATGAAGATCTCGAAGTCGCTGCGCGCCTCTCCCTGCGGAGCTACAGCAGCATTCACCTTGCTCACGCGCCGCTCGGAGTTGGTATAGGTGCCCTCTTTTTCGCCCCAGATTGCTGCTGGCAAAACCAGGTGCGCCAACTCCGTCGTTGGTGTTGGATGAAACCCATCCTGCACCACCAGAAACTCAAGGTTGCCTAGCGCCTGCTTGAGTACATCGACATTCGGAAACGAGACCAGCGGATTCGTTCCGATGATCCACAGCGCGCGTATCCTGCCGGCAACCGCAGCCTCGATAATGTCCGGATAAGCCAGTCCGCGCTCGGCGGGAATGCGTTCCACCGGCACATTCCAGATGCCGGCCAGTTCCCGCCGGTCCTCTTCGCACTCGAACTTTCGATAGCCCGGCAGGCTCGAACTGAACCCGGTCTCGCGAGTTCCCATCGCATTGCATTGGCCGGTGATCGAAAACGGCGCAGCGCCTGCACGCCCGATATTGCCTGTAATCAGCGCGAGGTTATTGATCGCGTTCACCGTCTCCGTGCCCTTGGTGCTGTGGTTCACGCCCATCGTCCAGCCAATGAATGCCGAGCGTGCTTTGCCATAGAGCAGCGCTGTCTTGCGAATCAGCTCTGGAGCAAGCCCGGTAATGGTGGCAGCATGCTCCAGCGTGTAGGGCTCGACAGAAGCGCGCAGTTCGTCAAAGCCAGTTGTGTGCCGCTCGACGAAGGCCATGTCGCAAAGGCCCTCTTTCATGACGACGCGGATCATTGCGTTCACCAGCGCAAGGTCGGAGCGCGGTTTTACCGGCAGATACACATCGGCCATCATCGCCGTCTTCGTCACTCGTGGATCGGCTACGATCAGCGTCTTTTTGTGGTTGGCCTCAAGCCGCATGCACAGAATCGGGTGATTCTCAGCAACATTGGCGCCGATCAGCAGAATCACGTCTGCTTGTTCCAGATCCGCATACGCGCCTGGAGGCCCATCGCTCCCGAACGATCGCTTATACCCTGCCACGGCCGTTGACATGCACAATGTTGTGTTGCCGTCATAGTTGCGCGTTCCCAGCCCAAGCTGCACCAGCTTGCCCAGCGCATAAAACTCTTCCGTCACCAGCTGCCCGGTGCTGATCACTCCAACACTCTCGCCCCCATACTTCGTCTGCACTGCGCGCAGCCGTTCCACCAGCGCGCTGATTGCTTCGTCCCACCTGACGCGCACAAGCTCGCCCTGTTTTCGCAGCAGTGGATAGCGCGCACGGTTCTCCGCCTCGATCGCATAGTGCTCCGCCAGACCTTTGGGGCAGAGCTTGCCCTGGTTCACAGGGTGGTCTGGATTGCCGCGCACGCTCACGACGCGTCCGTCGCGCACGCCCAGTTGCATGCCGCAGCCGACAGAGCAATAGCCGCATGTGCTGTTTACCCATCCGTCTGCATGCTTGCGCGATGCGGTGTATCCAAGCACTGGATCTTCGCCATACCGGTACTCTTCTGCTGCAATGTCCAGGCCGCTCTTGCGCTTGAGCCAGTCGAGTGTCTTCATGCGGCCTCCGCGCTCAGATACTCGGTGGCCATGTTGGCAGGCACCACGCTCACAAAGAACAGGTAGCGTCCAACAAACTCACCGCCTGCAAACAGCGCCACCATGGCGACCGCCACGGCGCTTCCGCCTGCAGACGCCATTACAAGAAGAAGCAACCCAGCCACCAGCAGCGCTGCACGCAACGCAAGCAGGTTGGAGAGATCTGACATCAGCAGCATGAACGTGCCGCGCCGCTCGTGCATGGGCGAGCGAGCCAGCCAGATCATCTTGGCCGCTCCACACACAAAGACAGACACAGCCGCAGCCGCCATCGCAGCACGTGCCGGTCCCGGCGCTCCGTAAAGCACATTCGCTCCCGCCGATCCAAGCAGCGCCACAGTGAGAACAAATTCGAGAATCGTGAACGGCGACCGCCATGCGGGCCGTCCCGGAACCACATAGAGCCGCGCACTCGCGCCCACGCCGCACAACCCAAAGAGCACCGTGAGTCCGCCGAGCAGCCGCGAGCCGTGCAATCCCAGCCAGAGCGCGAGGGCGTATCCCTGCGCTGCCAGCGCAAACAACGTGAACAGCAGCACCTCTCGGCTGAGCCATGACCTGCGCCACATCTTCAGCGCGCGCACAGCGTGTATCGGCCGGCCCAGATGCAGCGTAGACGCACCCAGCGCCAGCATCGCCACGGCCAGAGCCACAATGGCCGCCGCTCGATGCGCGCGCGCGCTCACCAGTTCCAGCAGCCAGATCGCCGCAAATGCCCCCACCGAAAGCTGCGTGAGCACCGTCATCACCACCAGAGGCCAGTGCGGATGCTCAGGCCGCAGGCGGTTCATATCCACCTTGCGCACATCCGGCGTCAGCCGCGGAGAAAGCGTGATGCGTGTAGTCGAAAGACTGTCGTCGGCTGGCGGCATCCCTGGAGAGTTCGCCTTCACCTCGTACTCGCGCCGCCACTCCGCCGTGTTCACCGTCTCGATGAGAAAGGCGCCCTCGGGACAGGCATTCACGCACGCCGGCAACTGCCCCTGCGCAAGCCGGCCATAGCACATGTCGCACTTGCCCACTACGCCGCGCTCAGGGTTGTATTGCGGCACGCCATACGAACAGTTCCACGTGCAATACTGGCACCCGATGCACGCATCCGCACTGTGCCGCACAATGCCCGTCACGCCGTCTTTGGTGTACGCATCCACCGGGCAACCCGTCAGGCAAGTTGGTTCCATGCAGTGATTGCAGCCCATCGAGAGATAGTGCCGCACCGCATGCGGATAGACGCCGCCCTCAATCTCGCCCACGCGCCGCCACTGTATTGCAGCCGGATTTCCATTCTGCTCATTGCATGCCACAACGCAGCACTTGCAGCCGATGCACTTCGTCATGTCGAAGTGGAAGCGATACTGCTCTCCCTCTTTCGGCGGCGCCGGCAGCGCAATGCCCGCGCCCACGCCGCACAACGACGCCATCAGTCCATCGCCGGCGTCAACCGCAACAACGAGAGGAAAGGCATCGTCGCCGCTGCGGGCGCGTTCCAGAAGAGGAAGTTCCACAGTTCACTCCGAGTCTGTGCTGCGCGCTGCCGCACAGTGCGATGAGAGATTCGTTTGAAAAACCTCGCAGTCTCTTCGGCGCACACGTTTAGCGCCTTCTCTTCGACTGCATCGATTGCTAAGAACGAGCCCGGCTCATCGCGGAGCCACTGGAAGGATCGCTTCCTTCGGGGAAATGACCGGCACGCGTGGCCGGTAGTATAGCGCGAGCGCAAAATTCGCCCGCCGCACAGAAGCGATTGCGTTGAGCATAGCGGGAAATTGAATCGAGCGCAAGTGCAAATCCGTTTTTGCCGCATTCGAGCATCTCAGCAGCGCGGCATGCCGCGCACACAGGAAAATTACGCCTCTCACTATTGCTTTCCACTCGAATGCCATGCTAATGACGTGTCTAAGCGAAGTAATTCGCAGCATCGGCACCACGACGTGCCGCGTGAATGTTCAGGTGCTTCCCTGCAGCAGTGTGCGCCTGGCAGTCTCCTGTTCACATCGCAAACAATGCTAGAATCAAGCTCAATCTACAGCGGGCTCTTGGTCGGCCCCGCGGCACTTTTGCAAAACTGGCTTTCCCGTGCGATCGCGAGAGTGATGCATAGCCGCAAATCTTTCTTGCACGTATTCATAACGACTGGGGTTATTCAACATGCCGGAGGCTAACTTTGGCGGCTTGAGAGTTCTCTCTCTCGAATCGCGCCGCTCCGCTGAGGCGGCCAAGCTCATCCGCACTTATGGCGGAGAGCCCCTGTCTGCTCCGGCCATGCGCGAGATCGCTCTCGACTCCGATCAGCCCGTTCTCGAGTTTGCTGACGCACTGATCGCAGGCGCCTTTGACCTCGTCGTTTTTACCACCGGTGTGGGCGTACGCTCGCTTGTCAAGATCGTCTCTGAACATCGCGACCGCGAGAAATTCCTCGCCGCGCTGCGCTCCGTCAAGATCGCTGCCCGCGGTCCAAAATCCTCCACCGCGCTGCGCGAGCTGCAGATTCCCGTCACCGTCGTTGCGCCGGAACCGTTCACATGGCGCTCGCTCGTCGCCGAGCTCGAGCAGAAGCTCGGTTCTTCGCTGCAGGGCATGAACATCGCTGTGCAGGAATACGGCACCTCAAACCCTGAGCTTCTCACCGCGCTGGCCGAGCGCAGTATCTCCATCACCCGTCTTCCCGTTTACCAGTGGGCGCTTCCTGAGGATGTGCAGCCTCTGCGCGAAGCAGTGCTGGCGTTGGCGCACGGCCACATCGACGCGGTGCTTTTCATGAATGCCGGTCAGGTCGCGCATCTGTTTCTCATGGCTGAGCGCATGGGATACACCGAGGCGCTTCATGAAGGGCTTCGCTCCACTCTCATTGCTTCCATTGGCCCCAGCACCACAGAAGGCCTCGCACTGTGCAATCTGCAGCCTGACTTTGAGCCCTCCCAGTCCAAAATGGGCTTCCTCGTCAATGAGCTGGCGCAAACCGCGCAGTTGATACTCGATCGCAAGCGTTCTGCTGCCGCCCTCCATGTCTCCGAGACTTTGCCTTCGCCGGTCAGCCCTTTGCTTCAGGAGCTTCGCAGCACTCCGCTCACCGGTCAGGCAGCCATCTCCACCGTCGACTTTCTGCATGAAATCAGCAGCCACATGGCGGGCACCGATCCCTTGCACACCGTGCTTAACCGGATCGTCGAGTTCGCGAGTTCCGTCATCAGTTGCGATTCCTGCTTTGTCTACGTGCTCGAAGAAAATCAGCTTGTTCTTCGCGCCTCCAAGAATCCGCACTCTGACGTGGTCGACCGCCTCGGCATCTGGCTTGGTCAGGGAATCACCGGTTGGGTAGGCTGGCACCGCGAACCCGTCGCTATATCCTCGAATGCTCTCAAAGACCCGCGCTTCAAACGCTTTCCCGAGCTGCCTGAAGACACGTTTGAGGCATTCCTCTCTGTTCCCATTCTTTGCCGCAGCAAGCTCGTTGGCGTCATCAACCTGCAGCATCGAAAGCCACACCACTACACCCAGGAAGAGATTCGCCTGCTCACCACGGTCGGCAACCTTGTCGGCGCTGAGCTTGAGCGGGCACGTCTCGAAACTGAAAACCTGCAGCTCTCTGACAAACTCGAATCGCGCAAGCACATCGAGCGCGCCAAAGGTATCCTGCAGCGCGACTTTGGCCTCGACGAAGACGGCGCCTACCGCGCCATGCAGCGCGAAAGCCGTCAACGGCGCAAGTCCATGCGCGAAATCGCTGAAGCAATCATCCTCAATGAAGATCTGCGCAAGAGCCGCCTGGGAGAAGCCTCACGGCCCTCAGGCCGCGAGACCCTCTCGGGCAAATAAATACTTGCTTCCCATTCGTAAACAACTGATCGCGCACGCAAATCTCTTCAGTCGCTGGCTCGCAAGCGTAAGAATCCGCTTGTGCGCGCAGCAGGCATGGAGTACCATCAAGCTATGAGTGAGACAGCGTTGTCTCCTCAGTCTCTTGCCACGCACCCTGCCGTGCCTGGCGGTCAAGCCAAACATTCCGTTCGTGCTCCGCGATGAGCCTTGAATCCACCGCAGCGATTGCGGCATTCAATCTGGCCTTTGCATTCTCACGCGCTTCAACGCGCAGAGCGCCTCATCCGGAGGAAGCACGACATGGAAACAGCCGTCGTTCACAACTCGTCCCTGGCGCCGCCTGGCAACTTTACTCGCGAGCAGGAAGAATATCTGCGCACCTTCTTCACCGGCGCGCTGCAGGGCCGCACACCTTCCTTCGTTGGACAGACCCCGGCAGGCTTGTTCACGAACGACCCATCTTCCGCCGCTGAAAATCTGGCTGCGCAGCAGGAAGAAACCTTTCACGGTACGCCTGTCTCCGACCTTTGTCGCGAAGAGCAATGGAAGCATGAAGAGAACCCGCTCGATATATGGGACAAGCTGCTCGCCCACGCCGCGGAGAACCGTGTCCCCGCACCGGATGATCTCTTCCGCTTCAAATTCCACGGACTCTTCTACGTTGCACCCGCGCAGGATTCATTCATGCTGCGCCTGCGCATTCCCGGCGGCATTCTCCGTGCTGATCAGTTGCGCGGTCTTGCGCAGATGGCCTCCGACTGCGGCTCAGGCCGCGCAGACATCACCACGCGCGCCAATCTGCAGATTCGCGAGTTCGCTCCCAAGGACATTGTTCGCGTGCTCAATCGCGTGCAGTCTCTCGGCCTCACCTCGCGTGGCTCCGGAGCAGACAACATCCGCAACATCACCGCTCCGCCAACAGCGGGACTTGACCCGGCCGAGCTCCTCGATGTTTCCCCGCTCGCCGATGCTCTGCACTGCTACATCCTCAACTCACGCGACCTCTACGGGCTCCCGCGCAAGTTCAACGTCGCCTTTGACGGCGGAGGGGCCGTCAGCGTTGTGGCTGACACCAACGATATCGGCTTTGTCGCCACGCGCGTGGCTGAAGGCCAATCCGTTCCGCCCGGCATCTACTTCCGCGTGTTGCTTTGCGGCATCACCGGTCACCAGCAATTTGCATCCGACTGCGGCCTGCTGATTGATCCCAGCCAGGCTGTCGCTGTTGCCGTCGCCATGATTCGCGTCTTCAATGACAATGGCGACCGCACTGACCGCAAGAAAGCACGCCTCAAATATCTTGTAGACCGCTGGGGAATCGAGCGCTTCCTGGCGGAAACCGAAAAGCGCCTCGCCTTTCCGCTGCTTCGTTTTCCCGCAGACCGGTGCGAGCCGCGTCAACCCATCGATCGCGCAGGCCATATCGGCGTGCATCCACAGCGTCAGCCCGGACTCAACTACATCGGCGTGTCCGTACCCGTTGGCAGGCTCCCTGCGGAACAGATGCACGCACTCGCCGCCATCGCAGAACAGTTCGGCAACAGCGAGCTGCGCCTCACCGTCTGGCAGAATCTCATCATCCCCAACATCGCCGATAAAAACATCGATGCCGCCGTCGCCGCCATCCGCACAGCCGGTCTCGACTGCACGGCCGGCGCGGTTCTGCGCGGCACCGTTGCCTGCACCGGCAATCGCGGCTGTCGCTACGCAGCGACTGACACCAAGTCGCACGCTGTCGCACTCGCCAATCTGCTCGACACGCGCTTTCCCATCATCGACGCACCGGTCAACCTGCACGTCACCGGGTGTCCACACTCCTGCGCCCAGCACTACATCGGAGATATCGGCCTGCTCGGCACCAAAGTCTCCGGTGAAGAAGGCTACCAGGTAGTCATCGGCGGCGGCTCCGATCGCGATCAGGGCCTGGCCCGCGAACTGATCTCTGCAATTCCCTTTAGCCAGCTTCCTCCGGTGATGGAACGTCTCTTCGCCGGATACGTCGCCCGCCGCAGTGCAGGTGAAACCTTCCTTGCGTTCACCCGCCGTCATAGCATCGCCGAACTTCAGCAGCTTTGTTCAATCGAGGAATAACCGTGATCCAATGCACACTGCCCACGCTTCCTGAAGACGCGCCCTTCTCATCCGAACAGCGCGCCTGGCTCAACGGTCTTCTCGCGGGACTTCTTTTCTCATCGTCTCCCGCGCCGGCTTCTGCGTCGCGGCCTTCGCTGCGCATTGCTGTGCTCTATGCCTCGCAGTCGGGCACTGCAGAAGGCCTCGCGCGCAAACTTGCCAAGGAGCTCAAGGCGCAGGGTCACACTCCCGCCGTCTCCACGCTCGTCGGCTACACACCCTCCGCGCTCGCGGCTGAAAAGTATGCGCTCATCCTGGCCAGCACCTACGGCGACGGCGAAGCTCCGGATGGAGTGCAGCCTTTTTACGAGCAGTTGTGTGCCGAGCACTTTCCGCGTTATGAGAACCTCTCCTACGCTGTGCTTGCCCTCGGTGACCGCCACTACGAGCACTTCTGCAAATTCGGCCACGATCTGGACACCCGTCTCGCTTCGCTCGGCGCAAATCGCCTCTGCGATCGCATCGATTGCGATATTGACGTAGCCGAGCCCTTTGAACGGTGGAAATCCGCCGTAGTTCCGCGTTTGAATGAACTGGCAAGCCGTATCGAGGGCAAGAGCCCTTCCTCAGGCGTCGTGCCGCTCCCGTTGTCAAACAGCGAGATCGTATTTTCCGCGGCAGCTTCCGCCCCTGAGTCCTCTTCGCTTTACTCGCGTGACAATCCGGCTCTGGCCCCGGTGATCGACAAAAAGGACCTCACGCATCGGGAGTCGCTCAAGACCACAATTCATCTCGCTTTTTCGATTGAAGATCTGGGACTCCGCTATGAAGCGGGCGATGCCTGTGGAGTCGTCCCGCGCAACGACGCCAACCTCGTAGCCGAAATTCTGCAGGCGCTCAAATTCAATGGCAATGAAGATGTGCAGTGCGG
>DASZXD010000265.1:0-22235 GCA_035546015.1 Occallatibacter sp. | reverse complement strand
CGGTTCCAGAGAGTGGTTTCCGGCGGCAGAAGGTCGCGGGTGCCGCGCACGGCTTTCAGAATGCTCATGACTTATCTAGTTTAAATGGCGATGGGTAACGGGAACCCTTTGACTGGGCATTACGCAACCGCCCCTTGAGTTATAAATGTGTATGCGCACTCATCGCGCAGGAGCCTGCCCATGATGTTCCATGTAGTCCTGAAGAAAGACGAGGATGGCTGGATTATCGCTGAATGCCCTGCTCTTCCCGGCTGTGTCTCGCAAGGGAAGACGGAACAGGAAGCATTGACCAACGTCAAGGAAGCTATAACCGCATGGCTCTGGGCAGAAGATCAAAAGGCGGCAGAAGCAATTCCTAGCGATCAAACACCTCTTGTTGTTGCTGTTTAGATTCGGCCTGCTTTTGCATAGCCCCACACATGTTACCCACAAGGTTGCACAATATCTGGTGCGAGATAATTTCTATGTCATACCTGATAATGAACTTGTGAAATCCAGACCATGGGCAAGCTGGCAAACATCTCGGGAAAAGACGCCGCGAAAGCTTTCCAAAAAGCTGGCTGGCATATCCGCGGGCAGGTAGGCAGCCATCTTGTTCTGACGAAACCCGAAGTGAAAGCGAACCTGACAGTTCCGCAGCACTCTGAGCTGGCGGTTGGCACATTGCGTAGTCTGATCAGAACCGCTGGGCTCACAGTAGATGAGTTTCTGAAGCTTATATAGCGGTCAATCAAAAACACCGAATCCACACGAAACGCGTAACATCGAAGCAACCATGGAATATCGCATTCTTGGAGGCTCGGGCCTCAAGGTTCCCGTTCTGAGTTTTGGCGCCGGCACGTTTGGCGGTGGCCATGAGTTTTTTGACGCATGGGGCGCTACGGCTGATGTGGCTGAGGCGCGGAAGATTGTCGACATCTGCCTCGAGGCCGGCGTAACGCTCTTCGATACAGCCGATGTGTACTCGGATGGGCGGTCGGAAGAAGTGCTGGGCAAGGCGCTCGAAGGGCGCCGTGGCGATGTGCTGATCTCGACCAAGGCGACTTTCCGGCTGGGCAACGGGCCGAACGATGTGGGTTCGTCGCGGTATCACCTGCGCAAGTCGATAGAGGGCAGCCTGCGGCGGCTAGGTACCGACTATGTGGATATCTATCATCTGCACGGGTTCGACGCGCTGACGCCGATCGACGAGGTGCAGGACACGCTGAATACATTCGTCCGTGAGGGCAAGGTGCGCTACATAGCGTGCTCGAATTTTTCGGGCTGGCACCTGATGAAGTCGCTGGCGGTGGCTGACCGCTATGGATGGACACGCTACGTAGCGCATCAGGCCTATTACTCTCTCGTTGGCCGCGAATTTGAGTGGGAGCTGATGCCGCTCGGTCTCGATCAGAAGGTCGGCACGCTGGTATGGAGTCCGCTGGGATGGGGACGGCTGACCGGCAAGCTGCGCCGCGGCCAGCCGGCGCCTGAAGTGAGTCGCCTGCACAAGACTGCGGCGAACGGACCGCAGGTGGAGGAAGAGTATCTCTACAAAGTGGTGGACGCAATCGACGCTGTCGCCGCCGAGACGGGCAAAACCGTGCCGCAGATTGCGCTGAACTGGCTGCTGCAGCGACCGACTGTGTCATCACTGATTATCGGCGCACGGAATGAAGAACAGCTGCGCCAGAACCTGGGCGCAGTGGGCTGGAATCTGACTGCCGATCAGGTGGCCGCACTGGACAAGGCAAGCGCTACGCAGCCAGTGTATCCCTATTGGCATCAACGGCAATTTACGGAGAGAAATCCTCCGCCCGTTTAGAGAGCTTGCGCACGCGGACCGACTGAGGGCTGCCTCGCGTTACATTGACCCGCAGGTATGCAGTTGCTACACTGTATCTGCGGGGTGGAGCAGCCCGGTAGCTCGTTGGGCTCATAACCCAAAGGTCGCTGGTTCAAATCCAGCCCCCGCAACCAAAAGACCATAAATTATCAATGACTTCCGAGTCCTAAGCTTGGAGGCTTTTGTTTTTCTGAGCAGTTAAGTGAGCAGATCGCTCTCGGTCTCTGCGGCTGCCTGGCAATCTCATCCCCAAGAACTTTCCCAGCCTCTTCATTTGCCTTCCAATCGAGCGCGCGACTGCACACGTCCAGCATGAAGGCCCGAGATTGATGAAAATGGTTGATCACAGATCAACGGCTATTCGATCTTCATCCCGGCTCATTCCCCAATCACATCAACCTTTCGGTTGATGTGTAACCCGATGGGTCGAGCTAGAATCCTGTTTCACTCTTCCCCAGATTGGAGCGGGGAGAGTGTGCCCGAGTTGGCATGAACGGTTTGCCGAGTTCCCGGATATTCTGCGGAGCGACGCGCAGCCGCAAACTACAATTCCCATTCTTGACTTCGAGATCGGCGGCGACGAATTTGTCACCATCGCCGGTCCTTGTTCTGTAGAAAACGAAGAACAGCTTTTCTCCACCGCAGAACACGTGCGTGATGCGGGAGCTCGCCTGCTGCGCGGAGGCGCCTTTAAGCCACGCAGCTCCCCTTATGCTTTCCAAGGCCTGGGGTTTGAAGGGCTAAAGCTGCTTGCACTTGCACGGGAATGCACCGGCCTTGCGATCGTGACAGAAGTGATGTCGGAGTGCGACGTTCCTCTGGTCGCTGAGCATGCCGATGTGCTGCAGATCGGCTCCCGCAACATGGAGAACTACTCTCTGCTGGTCGCCGCTGCCCGTTCCGGTCTGCCCATTTTGCTCAAGCGCGGCATGGTGGCCACGGTCACAGACCTGATGCGCGCCGCCCAATGTATCGTGAGCCACGGGAACCCACACGTCATGCTCTGCGAGCGCGGCATTCGCACCTTCGAGACCACCACGCGCAACACATTCGACGTTGCAGCGATTGCCATTCTCAAGCTTGTCTCGCATCTGCCAGTCATCTGCGATCCGAGCCATGCATGCGGCAGCCGGGACCTCGTTCCAGAGCTTGCGCGCATCGGCGTAGCAGCCAAATCCGACGGCATGATTGTCGAGGTGCATCCTGCCCCCGAACAGGCTTGGAGCGATGGCGCGCAATCTCTCAACTTCACTGAATTCGATCGCATGATGTTCGATCTGGAGCCCTGGATCGCGCTCAACCGGACCATCCGCACAAGAGAGGTTGAAGCCGCGCAATGATATCAAGGCTCAACTTCGGCGTCCTCGCGACACTTGCCGCCGCTGTGTTCTTTCTGTGCGGCTTTTCCGGATCGAACCCCTCGCAAGCAAATCGCTCACGCATTGCCGTACCAGCAGATCCGATTCTTGTCACCGCCGCTCCTGCTTATGAGCCGCTTGCTGACATCGCGCATGGCAAAGAGCGGTTTCCAGAAGGCGCTCATCTGCTGATCTTCCATGCGGCTCATTCGGAATCATTGCTTCCGGAGTTCTTCGCATCGGCGGATGCGAACGTCTCGTTTGACGGCACCACGGTGCTTTTCTCTGGAAAGAAGAATGCGAACGATCCGTGGCAGATATGGGAGCTGACTCTGGCAGACCATACAACACGCAAGCTCGTCTTTGCCGATACAGACCTGATTCGCCCGTTCTATCTGCCCGGCTATCGAATCGCGTATGCGAAACGAACGTCTTCGGGCTTTCAAATAGAGACAGCGTCCGACGAGGGTAATGACAAGCAGCAGTTGACTTACATCTCCTCGAGTGCGGTCCCTGTTGACGTGATGCAGGATGGACGCATTCTCTTCGAGTCAGGTTTTCCCCTTGGCACGGCAGGCACGCCGGAACTTTACCTCGTATATCCGGATGGCAGCGGTGTCGAGTCGTATCGCTGCGATCATGGCCACGCACGCTGGGGCGGACATCAGCTGGTATCAGGACCACACGCAGGCGATGTGATCATCACCCACGGCCGCTCACTCGGACGATTTACTTCTCCGCTCGCTACGGAAGTTGCGATCGCAGCACCTGCGGCAGAGTACGAGGGCTCATTGGCCGAAACACCAAGCGGAGCTTGGTTCGTCACTGCGCGTGCAAACGGCAATTCCAGATTCGGTGTGATGCTATTGCGGCCCGGTGCGGCGGCTCTTCAGCCATTCTTCTCCAGCCGTGACAATCATCTCATCGAGCCCGTTGTTGTAGCTCCTCGCACTGTGCCCAAGAGGCACCCCACGGGTCTGCACGAATGGACCACTGCAAACCTGCTTGCTCTCGATGTGCGCCGGTCACGTGACGGGAAACTGGATGCAACTCCAACCGCAGTGCGGCTTGAAGCGCAGGATGGCACCGGCAACATCGTGACGATGGGTTTTGCTCCGATTGAGGCCGATGGGTCTTTTTATGTAAAGACTCCTGCCGACCGCCCCATCCATTTCGTGCTGCTCGATCGCAATGGTGTCACGCTGCGTGCTGAGCGTGGATGGTTCTGGATTCGCAAGGGTGAGCAGCGCATCTGCGTTGGTTGTCATGCCGGTCCGGAACAGGCACCGGAAAACCGTGTTCCGCAGGTGCTGTTGCGAACAACGGTTCCGGTCGATCTGAGCGGAGCTACATCCGTAACCGCTGCGGGAGGCCATTGAATGTTGACGCGCTTTACTTTCGTGCTTCTTATTGGTGCGAGCGCAATGCTGGCCCAAATTACGTCTGCTCAGAAGGCAGATACCGCAGCGGCAAAGTCGGTCGGTCACGCTCTTGCACCCGCGATTCGATTTGAAGACGCAACCGAGGCCTCAGGAATCGACTTCACGCACAGCTTCGGCTCGCGCCAGCTTGGATCACTGCTGGAAGGCACCGGCGCTGGATGTGCCTGGTTGGACTACAACAATGATGGGCTACCAGACCTTTACGTCACCAACGGCCGGCCTCTCGATGACTCGATGCATCCTTATCCGCTCAAGGAAAAGCCGAATCCACTTCCAACGGGTCACCTCTATCGCAACGATGGCAATGGCCACTTTACCGACGTGACTCAGGAAGCCGGCATCGACCCGGCCTTCTATGGCATTGCCGTTACCGCGGCCGACTATGACAACGACGGCTTCGTCGATCTGCTCGTGACCGGATACGGAAAAGTTGTTCTTTATCACAACGACGGCAACGGGCACTTTTCCGATGTCACAGAAAAAGCCGGCATACATATCGACGGCTGGTCGATCAGTTCTACCTGGCTCGATTATGACCGCGATGGATGCGTGGATCTCTTTGTCGGGCGTTATGTGAAGTTCGACCCGAAGTACCGCGCTTATTATGCAGCAGACAACTATCCTGGCCCACTGGATTATGAAGGCGAGACAAACAAGCTCTATCACAACAACTGCAACGGAACGTTTACTGATGTTTCAGAGCAGTCGGGTATCGCGGCGTATGCGGGCCGCACCATGGGCGTCAGTGCAGCGGACTTTGATGGCGATGGCTGGCCCGACATCTATGTCGCCAACGATCGTACAGAGAACTTCCTCTTTCACAACAAACACGACGGCACATTTGAAGAGATTGCCAACGAGGCCGGCGCAGCCTATGGCCAGAACGGCGAGAACACAAGCGCCATGGGGCCAATCTTCGCGGACTTCGAAGACCGTGGCATGCTCGACCTGTTCGTCTCCGATTCGCACTACAATCGCTTCCTTCTCAACGATGGCAAACTGGCCTTCGACGACGCAGGCGCCCGCAATGGCATCTCTCAGGCGAACGCTCAGTACGTAAGCTGGGGAGCGGGCGTATACGACTTCGATAACGACGGGCGACTCGACATTCTCATCTTTCACGGTGGGTTGATCCATCTTATTCCGCAGGAACACACCGTCTTTCGCGGGCTAGGGGATGGCCAATTTGTCGATGTCTCCCGCGATGCAGGCTCTGTTCTCAGCGAACGGTCGGTCGCACGTGGCGCATGCTTTGCCGATTACGAAAACAATGGCAAGGTCGGCGCGTTTCTAGTGAATCTGGGGTCGCGCGGAATATTGCTGAAAAATATCTCTACTAACACCGGTCACTGGCTTGAAGTCCGGCTCAAGGGAACAAAGAGCAACCGCGACGGTATTGGCGCCCGCATTGAGGCATACATAGCCGGCCGGCGCCTGATGCAGGAGCGTGTGGCCGCATCCGGATATCTCTCGCAAAACGATGGCGCTTTGCACTTTGGTCTCGGAGAATCTTCAACTGTCGACAAACTGGTCGTCCATTGGCCGAGCGGCCGCGAGCAGGTACTCGAAAAAATCAGCGTTGATCGCATCCTCACCGTGGAGGAGCCGCGATGAAACGCCAAGCCATCGCCGCGGGTTGCGCAGCGGGTTTGCTCATGGCTGCTTTGTGGCACCATCTGCCTGCCGTAGCCGCAGGCGTAAGCGCCGACAGCGTCGATTCCCATGTGCCGAAGGCTGCTGCAACAAACAATGCTTCCGCATACGCTTCGCCACTCGAGCTGGCGTTATCACCCGATCAGAAGCGGCTCTACGTTGTTTGCCAGCAAGCTGGGCAGGTTCGCGAACTCGATGCGGTTTCAGGCCGTACACTTCGCGCCGTCGCCGTAGGCCGCGAGCCGAGAGGCTTCACTTTCTCACCGCATGCTGACAGGCTCTTCGTCGTCAACTCATGGGACGATACGGTTTCGGTCATCGACATTCGCAGCTTTAAGGTGATTGCTAACTGGCCTGTGGCTGCAGAGCCATCAAGCGTCATGTTTGACACGGGCAACAATGGTGCAGGCCGCCTTTTCGTCGCCAATCGAATCAGCAACGACGTCGCTGTGCTGAATGCAAGCACTGGCGCCGAAGAAGCACGCCTCACAGCGGGCCGCGGCGCAAGTTATATGGCGGCTTCATCCAACAGCGGCAAGCTCTTCGTCACGCACATTTACCCGAATCCGGGGCCACATCGAACCGCGCCCGAATCAGAGGTAACTATCATCGATCCTTCTGAAGCGCGAGTTGTCGACCGAATGCAGCTACATTCGATCGCCGGCGTATTCCACATTGCACTCTCCAACGATGGACGGCTTGGCGTCATTGCCCATCTGCATCCGAAGAACCTTGTCCCCCTGGCACACGTTGAGCACGGATGGGCGTTTGGCAATACGATCACTGTCTTTGGAGCGGATGTCGGCGGCGTCATCGAGGTTCCTCTCGACGAGCTCGACCGCTACTTCGCCCTGCCCTTCGGGGTCGCAATCGCACCGGACAAGTCCCGCATCTACATTACCCATGGCGGCTCTGACTGCGTTTCCATTATCGATGTTCCAGGCCTGCTGCGCTTCATCCACGCACATCCAACGCCTTTCGCGCAGGACCTTTCCGCATCTGCGCATTATGTTGTGGCTCGCATCGCAGTCGGACGCAATCCGCGTGGAGTTGCGCTGACACGCGACGGTCATCGACTTTATGTCGCCAATCGCCTTGACGACACAATCAGCGTCATCGATACGCGTACTAACCGCGTAGTCTCTACTTTCGTCTTAGAAGGCCCGAAGACCATCTCGGCCCTCCGCCGTGGCGAGCAGGCCTTTTACAGCGCTCAATTCGCCTTTCAGGGCCAGTTCGGCTGTTCGAGTTGCCATATTGATTCGACGTTTGACGGACTTACCTGGGACCTTGAGCCAGATGGTTTCGGCGTGGACATTGTCGACAACCGACTTCTCGAAGATCTGAGCGGCACCGAGCCCTTCAAGTGGAACGGCGGCAATCCGAGCATTCCCATCGAGTGCGGAGTCAGGACCGAAAAATATTTCTGGCGCTCGGAGAACTACGATAATCGCACGCTCGGCAACCTGACTCAGTATGTGCTGAGTCTTCCGCAGCGTCCCAATCGCTGGCGGCTCGCCAATAGCGATCTGACACCCGCGCAGGAACGTGGCAAGGCGATCTTCGAGCGGAGCGAAGATCGCTTCGGCAAGCCGATTCCTCTAACAAATCGATGCTCTTACTGCCACAGCGGCTCCAAAGGCACAAACCAGAAATCTTTCGATGTAGGAACGGGCAGACCAACCGACCGCTCCGGCCGCCTTGACACTCCGCAACTGATGAACATTGCTCTCACGGCGCCGTATCTCCATGACGGCTCTGCTCGCTCCCTTGAAGAAATTTGGACTGTCTACAATCCGCACGACCAGCACGGCCGAACTAATGACCTAACCAAAGATCAGCTCAATGATCTGATCGAGTACTTGAGGACGCGATGAGAAATCTGCTGCCTGTTTTTGTTTTCCTGGCCAGTGTGTTCGCCCTCGGCGCTCAGCCAGCCACGCGCACGGTGACAATGCCGCAGTTTCGATTCGAGAACTTCACAACGGCCGACGGACTGCCTGACAATCACGTCTTCGCCGTGCTCGTAGATGGCGATCGAATCTGGGCAGGTACTGAGAATGGCCTGGGGCTTTACGAGAACCATCATTGGAAGACTTATTCGACAGCAGACGGGCTCGCCCACCGCGCCGTGCTTTCACTCGCGCTTGATAAGCGCACCGGAGATGTGTGGGCTGGCACCATGGGCGGCTTGAGCCGCATCTCCGCCGGGCGGATCGACACTTTTACGCAGTTGAACTCAGGGCTAAGCAACAACGTCGTCTACGGCGTCAGCGTCGAGGGAGAACATGTCTGGGTTGCCACAGCAGCGGGCGCATGCCGGCTCGATCTGCACACCGGCCAATGGTCGCTCTATAACGAGCGGAATACACCGATGGCTGAGATATGGACCTATTCGGTTTCTGCTACGCCTGCGAAAGTCTATTACGCGGTGTGGGGAAGCGGGGTACTTGAGTTAACCCAGGCTACCGGCCGATGGGATAAGTACGACGATCCAGACGGTAATAACGAACTGGTGCTCTTCAAAGATCAGGGATTGATCCATGAAATAGTCACTTCAGTAAGCTATGTCGATAACATTCTCTGGGTCGGGACTTACTTTGGAGACAGCCGTTACGACGGACGGTACTGGCATAACTTCCTCACCAAAGACAGTGGCCTTCCTTCAAACTTTACTAACTTCGTAAAAGGCGTAGACGCAAAACATGCCTGGTTCTGCACTGACAAAGGGTTGGCATACTTTGACGGTGATAACTGGGCCGTCTATCGGCCATCTTTAACGACGCATGAACCCGAGATGACCGTTCGAGACGCCGGCGGCAACGTCACTTCTATACCGGTCACCACTGCGCCGGCGCACAACTACATCCTTGGAATCGACTTTCAGGGCCAGGATATCTGGGTCGCAACCGCCAAGGGTCTCAGCCACGGAATCAGACAACAATAAAGGAGCCATCATCATGACTTTTTCTTCAGCCGTTATTTCTGAGTTATTGAAGGGCGCAGAGCACGAGCCGCTCGAGAAGCGCGCCATTACCAACTACGCAGTTTTGAATGAAGCATACAGCTACGCCAAGCCAAGTTCATTTTCGCGCGGCATGCGTCTGGATTTGAACGGTCTCACCATTCTTCTCATCTCTGGTACGGCCAGCATCGACGAAAATGGCAAGAGCATCCACATCGGTGATTTTCGTGCACAGACTCGCCGCACGTTTGCGAACATTGCTGCGCTGCTGGCATCTGAGGGTGCCTCGTGGCACGATATCGTACGCACCAGTTGCTATCTGCGCGACATCGATCGCGACTATGAAGCTTTCAACGAAGAGCGTACTGCCTTCTACATCGAGCAAAAACTCGATCCTTTACCCGCATCCACAGGAATTCAGGCAAAGTTGTGCCGGCCCGAGCTACTCGTAGAGATTGAAGCCATCGCGATGTTTCGTACTTCACGCGATAAAAACGAGTAAGCCGCAAATCGAGGAGTTGCCGTCATGACGAAGCCATGGATTGCGATTCTTTCGTGCGTCGTGTGGGTTTGTGTAGTGGCCAGCCTGGAAGGGCGCATGGCTGGCCAAACACAAAGCAGCGGCGCTGCAACGTCCGGGTGCGGCGTTCATCCTCCTGGTCCTCCGCCGGACCGTGCCATCGAGCCCTATGCCAACGAGCCCACCGATCTTCGTCCGTTCTCCAAGTTCACCGAGCCCTATGACCTGAACTACATTCATCCGAACATCTACTCCGGAGCCGGGCGAGATATTCCGGATCCCGTCGGCGTAACAGAGGTTCGCATCGGGTTTTTAGGGCCGATTGAGAATCACCCTCAGCAGGTCTTCGGGCTGCGCATGCTCCACGGAGCACAGCTAGCCGTCGAAGAGGCAAACGCGCGTGGCGGCTATTGTGGAAAGCCCTTTCGCCTCATACTCCACAATGACTACGACAACTGGCAGGCCAACACCGTCTATGGCGACGAACGGCCAACCGATCCTGCGATCTGGGGTTCTGCTTCTGATGAAGTGGTGAAGATGGTTTACGACGACGAGGACTGGGCTATCTTCGGCTCAATCAGTTCGGAATCCACGCATATCGCATTGCGTGTAGCACTGCGCGCAGAGATTCCAATCGTAAACTCGGCTTCGACCGATCCCACGATTCCTGAGACCTACATTCCCTGGTTCTTCGATGTTCTGCAGGACGATCGCGTGCAGTCATTTACCTTAGCCCGCCGCATTTTCACGGAACTCGGGCTCAAGCGCGTTGCCATTCTGCGCGTGAATGAACGGTATGGCCGTTTCGGCGTTCCCTACTTTCGCGATGCATCGCGCCGTCTTGGCCATCCTGTGGTGATCGAACAGAAGTTCATGCCCGGCGACACAGATTTCGCGCGCCAGTTGCGTGTAATTCAAGCCTCACGCGTCGACGCAATCGTCCTATGGACTGATGAAGCCCCCGCAGCTGCGATTCTGCGCCAGATGCGCCAGATGGGCATGAAGCAGCGCGTCTTTGGCAGCTACCGTACACTCGGCGACACGCTCCTGAAAGAAGCCGGCGCAGCGGCTGATGGTTTCGAGGCAGTGTTTCCATACGATCCGACCCGAAAAGATCCCAGGTGGAGCGCGTTCCAGGAGCGCTTTCAGGCACGCTTTCACGAAGCGCCTGAGCAGTTCGCCTCTCTCGCTTACGATGCGATGAACCAGCTGCTCGACTCAATTCGCAAAGCCGGCCTCAACCGGGCGCGCATTCACGACGCGCTTGCGGACATAGGGCAATATGAAGGCGTCACCGGGACCATGATCTACGACCCCAATCTCAAGAACGTGAGCCTGATGTACATCGGAACCGTTCAGAATGGGGCGATCACTTACCGTCCTGCATCGATGGAGCACAATCAGAGTCAGTCCAGCGCAAACGAAGAGACCCCCGCGGGTTCCGCGAAGTCTAATCAAGCTCCGCCATCCAATGCCACCCCATCTGGCCAGGCGGTGCTTCATCCTTACGCTCGTGTCGGTGAAGACGGGGTCGCGTACTTCGGTCCACGGCATAATGAGCAGTCATCCCGGGCGAACGATGAACCGGTTCGCATCATACTCTTTGGCGCAGACGCTGCAAACGTTGCTGAAACGGCAGAAGTCCACATGGCACTCCGGGACGCGGATGCAGCGGGCACATCGGCTACCGGCACACATTGGATTCTGCTTCCGATTGACAGCCAGCAAAGTTGGGGCAAGGCCTCAGCTCAATTAGTACAGACACTAATGGACGATCATCCGCTCGCAATTCTTGCTCTCGATCGCGACTCAGCTCATCTCGCCGAACAGATGGCTCTCAAGACATTTGTCCCGGTTATCGCCATCTGTGCTGACAAGGCATTAACATCGACGAATATTCCCTGGATATTCCGGCTCCAGCCCGCTACTTCTCCTACGGCTGCTGTACGTCTGATCCAGATTGCTTTCCGCCAAGGCGGTCGAAGCCCCGACAGCCTACGCGCAATACTTGCCTCTGGAAAAGAGCTGAACGGAGTGGCATTCGCTTCCACCGGCGAACAGCTCGGATACTAAGTGGAGTCTGATGGAGGCGACGAACTCATTGTCTGCACCAAGAGTTTAGCTTTGCAACCCAGGATAGGATAAAGTGAAAAGCGACCTGCGTGTTTCGGCAATGACCAGTTGAGTGATATGGCGTTTAAGATGAAACCGTGTGCGTCGTCTTCTTCCTGCCAGAAACGTTTTGAGCATTGGGATCGATATTTTGCTGCTTCGGGATTGCAGATTTATCTTATGCCGGGCGATACTCCGATGACCTTCTTGCACAGTAACCGCCGGCCATTGAAATAAAAGAGAGTGGCATCTGGCACATGGCAGAATATCTCACTTGAACTCCGAATCTGATAAGTTCACTTATAACCTGGCAGTCGGGAGCAAAAAGTAGCCCTATAACTCGACAGCCCTCAAAAACAATTGGCACATCTCTCGTCTTCGGTCTCAAATTCTAGAGCCAGCTCCGCCAACAATCGATCGCTGAAGCTGGCTACTGATCTTTGGCGCTAGGGATAAATCCGGTGCAGCGTGCGCGCAAACGGAATCGTTTCCCGCACGTGCTCTAGACCGCATATCCACGCCACTGCCCGCTCGATCCCCATGCCGAACCCCGCATGCGGTACGCTGCCATAACGCCGCAGATCGAGATACCACTGGAAGGCATCGATGGGCAGGTTGTGATGCTCAATGCGGCTCTTCAACAGCTCAAAGCTCGATACGCGCTGCGACCCACCGATGATCTCGCCATACCCTTCGGGCGCAAGCACATCCACGCACAGCGCATACTTCGGGTCCTTCGGGTCCGGCTCCATATAAAACGCCTTCACATCTGCCGGGTATCGGTGCACCATCACAGGCCGGTCATACTGCGAACTCAGCCATGTCTCGTCCGGCGACCCGAAGTCATTCCCGTACTCAAACGGCTGCTCCAAATGCCCATCCCGATGCGCCTGATTCAGCATATCGGCCGCCTCGTCATAACGCAGTCGCGGAAAAGGCGGGACGATGTTCCTTAATTTCTCTGCGTCACGCCCAACCACCGCCAGGTCTGCCGCCCGGTTCTTGAGCACAGACTGCACAATGTGCGAAAGGAAGTTTTCGGCCAGTTCCAGCAGTCCATCCAGGTCCATATAGGCCACTTCCGGCTCAATCATCCAGAACTCGGTTAAGTGTCTACGCGTCTTCGATTTTTCCGCTCTGAATGTCGGCCCAAAGCTGTACACCTTGCCCAGCGCCAGTGCCGTGGACTCGATATAAAGCTGTCCCGACTGAGTCAAAAACGCCGGATCGCCAAAGTAGTCCACGGGAAACAGGGTTGAAGTACCCTCGCACGCTGCCGGCGTCAATATGGGTGGGTCTGTGCGGACAAATCCATTCTTATCGAAGTATTCCGCCGCGGCACGCATGATTTCCGCCCGCAGCCGCAAAATCGCCGACTGCCTCGGCGTCCTCACCCACAAGTGCCGGTGCTCCATCAGGAAATCGACACCATGCTCCTTCAGAGTGATCGGGTATGGATCGCTCTCCGGAACCCGCTGGACAACCTTCAGGTCCTCCACATCGAGCTCGTAACCGCCCGGAGCGCGCTTATCTGCACGAACTTTTCCCGTAACAATTACGCTCGACTCTTGCGTGAGCCCTTTGAGCGCATCAAACACTTCAGATGGGACGCTCTTGACATGAGCAACGCCCTGAATCGTCCCCGTCCCGTCGCGAAAGATGGGAAACAGCAACTTCCCTGACTCCCGCAGGTTGTAAAGCCACCCTTGCAGGATGACGGATTGGCCTTCGAACCGGCCGATGTCGCCTATGGTTGCCAGTGGGATGGAGGTTTCGTTGGTCATTGGATTTCCTTTGTCGATCCCTATGTCTTAGACATGGAAGATGTTGCGTTGCCATGCCTGTGCAAGATGCGAGTCGGCTCTTTAGAAAAAACAGCCTGGGAGCCGGTTTGCAATCTCGACCTACGCTTGCTGCGGACAGCGCACTTTTCAGAATAACCCCAGCACGTGATTCCCTCGATTATTTGGTAAAATGGTAATAACTTTTGATGAGAACAATAGAGCTTCGGACTGCATCCTATTCCAGCAAGGAGGAAGCGAAGGCAGCGATGAGCGAACACGCTGATGTAAGAAGCGAGGAAATTCAGAAGTCACAGACCGATCCAGAAACCGCTGAGCGGTTCATTGCAGAAAAGCGGATCGGCGAGCGGATCAGGCGACTGCGTCTCAAAAAATCCATGGGACTGGTCGAACTAGGCAAGCACACCGGCCTCTCAGCCAGCTTTCTGTCACAACTGGAAACTGGTCGCGTGGTTCCGACCCTGCGCAACCTGGCCCGTATCGCTATGGTCTTTTCCAAGGACCTGTCGTATTTCTTCGAGAGCGAGCCCACGGCCATGTTCCGCGTCCACCGGCAGAAAGATCGCGTGCGCCTGCCGCAAACCGGCGTCGAACCGCCGACATACACCTTTGAGAGCCTCGGCTACATGGTTCCCGACCGCCATATGGATCCCTATTTTGCCGAGTTCATTCCCATGGAGGGACACACTGAGCCCAAAGCACACGTCCACCAGGGGTTTGAATTTCTCTATGTCCTCAATGGCCAGCTTGAACTCAAACACGGCGAGCACCGATGCACACTCGATCCGGGCGATTCCGTTTACTTCGATGCGGCGACCCCGCACTCCTATCAGTGCGCGGGCAAAAAGCCAGCCGAAGCGATTATCGTGACAATGCATCAGCCGCCGCAGGCACAACCTCTACGCACACCAACCGGGGCACCACGTCCGTCAGCTGGCGGCGTCACCAGAACCAATGGAAATGGAGAAGAGAGACTCGAGAGAGTCCTGTAAAGTCACACCTGCACCAGCTGCGCCCCTGCTCGGGCTTGTTCTGAAGATATAGCTAAGTTGGAAGAGCAGATGTCACTGCTTTGTCACTCCGCCTTCCACAGGCAATATCTGATAACTCACGAATGCCAGCCGTTTTGAATCAGGCGACCAGTTTGGCACGTTCATGGAGCCATCGCCACCCACAAGATTCGTAAGTACCCTGATCTTATTATCCGAGGTCGATAGAATACGCAATGAAATATCTTTGTTCGCGGCGTGAGTTGCAACATCCGGCGGGTATGAGATAAACACAATGGACTTGCCATCCGGCGAAGGATGTGGCGTCCAATTGTGCAAGTTATCGAACGTAATCTGTTCCACGCTGCTCCCATCAGGCCGCATGCGGGCAATCTGCATACCGCCCCATCGATCGGTGTTGAAGTAGATGTACTGTCCGTCAGGAGAGTAGTCGGGATCGTCGCTGATACCCGTGCCCGAGGTCAACGCTCTTTCAGGGCCTCCATCGACCGAAATGGCATACATGTTATTCGCACCGTGACCTCCGCGCGTAAAGAGGATAGTCTCACCATCCGGCGACCAGCTATGGAAGTAACCCACATCAGCGGTGAGCAGTCGTGCGGTCCCGCCGGTTGAAGGAATGATGACAACGTGACGGCCCGTCAAGCCGGGCATGGAGCAGGAGACCGCCAGCAACTTGCCGTCGGGCGAAAAGCCGTGGCTGCCACTGCAGTCGAAAGCCAGACCTGTATCAAGCTGCCGCGGTGTTCCTTTGCCATCGGTCTCAACACTATAGATGTTGCCATCCTGGGTAAAAAGAAGCGAACTTCCGTCGCGCGACCAATTAGGGGCCATCGCGCGTCCCAGCGTTGAGAATGCAACTGTGGAGCGGCGTGACGCGGGGTCGATCTCGATTGCCTGAAGCGTGCTGTAAAGCACCGGCGCGGGCGCTGCAAGCGGTGAGAATTCGAGATGCGAAAATGTTGCAGTTTCCACTGCATGCGCGTTATGTGCAGATACACCAATGCCTGCGTAAAACGGCTCGTCGAGATGAAGCTTGATGGTTGCGCCCGACGGGTGCAATGGCTCGCCGTGCAGGCTAATGTACATTGTGAAAATATCACCACGTTTTTCCAAGCGCACACGGCTTGGAGCGTCGATGTTGAGTTCGATGCTCTGAGTGGTATCGCCCTTTGCCTGGCGAAACTGCAAGCCAGTCAGTCCCGAGCCGTGTTGCGCGGCATCGGCGTAGGCGCTGTCGGTGTCGAGGCTCTGGCGAAAGATAAGGATGGCCTTACGATGCTCGCTATGCGTGCCGGTCTTGACGGGAAAGTCGATATCGGCTGTAAGCGATACATTACCGGAAGCCTTCTTCCACAGAAAATGAAAGCCATCGGTCGTCGACCAGAGATTCGCGCCCGACGAGGTGATGGTATAAACGCCATTAGCCGGATCGAACTGTGCGGAACCTGGAGGATTCACGGCGCCAACGTCTGACTGACCGTCGAAGACACCGACCGATTGCGCGTGGACTATGCATGACGGCTGCAAGCCGGCGAAAAGAAGAGCTGCGCACAGAGCGCGTAAGTATTTCAAGTGCATGGCGAGCAAACTATAGGGTCAACGTACGTGATTGTCAAACTCTGAACAGCTGATTGCGCGCCCCGCCGGGCCAACACGGCGGTATACCCTGAATAGGAAGTTATGGTGTCCACTTCCCCAAAAACAATCCAGCGCGGCATGGAAGCATTTGCATCTCGCGACTTCAGGCGCTACCAGCTTGCGCGCGTGATGGCAATTTTGGGGGCTGAGGCTCAGGCGGTCGCCGTAGCGTGGCAAGTGTATTCCATTACGCATAGGGCAATTGATCTGGGCTACACAGGACTCTCGCTCTTTTTGCCGGGCCTTATCTTCTTACTTCCCGCAGGACATGTTGCCGACCGCTTCGATCGCAGGCATGTGATTCTGGTCTGCTACTCATTGCAGGTCTTCTGCAGCGCGGCTCTGGTGCTGCTGGCGCGCAGCGGCACGCACAATATTCTGGCGATTTATGCGGTTCTGTTCTTGATAGGTACAGGCCGGGCATTCTCGGGCCCTGCCAGCTCGGCGTTGATTCCACACCTTGTGCCGGAAGAACACTTCGTCAATGCAGTAACCTGGGGTGGCGCGATCTTTCAGTTCGCCAATATCACAGGCCCTGCTCTGGGCGGACTGCTCTTTACATTTCCACTCTCGCGCTTTGTGCCAGACACGCGGCTCGAAGGTGCGGGGATTGTGTATGTTTTCACGCTCAGTACGCTGGGATGGTTCCTGGTACTGGTAAGCACACTACGTGCGCGGCCGGGGCGTATGGAGCATCGTACGCTTTCGCTTGAAGTGGTACTCGCCGGCTTCCGCTATGTGCAGCGCGCATCCATATTGCTGGGTTCTTTCTCGCTCGATCTCTTTGTTGTCCTGCTCGGCGGCGCTACCGCACTTATGCCGATTTTTGCGCATGAGATTCTGCACCAGGGCCCGCGCGGACTGGGCATGCTGCGTGCCGCGCCCGCAGCCGGCGCGGTGGCCATGTCGCTCGTCATGGCGCGGTTTCCCATGAGGCGGCATGCGGGGCGCTGGCTGTTTGTGTGTGTCTCGATCTTTGGTGCAGCCACGGTGGTCTTCGGGCTGTCACATACACTATGGCTCTCGCTTGCATCGCTTGCTGTGGCGGGCGCGGCTGACACCATCAGCGTAATCATTCGCGGATCGATTCTGCAGCTTGCCACGCCGCCGGAGATGCGCGGCCGTGTATCCGCGGTGAACTCACTCTTTATCGGCGCGTCAAATGAGCTGGGTGAGTTTGAAAGCGGGTTGACAGCACAATTCTGGGGCGCCGTGCGCGCCACAGTGATCGGAGGCCTGGGAGCCTTGGCCGTGGCCGGATTGTGGTCTGTTATCTTTCCCGGGTTACGTAAAGCAGACGAGCTTACGGCTGAGTCATTGCGGGCTCAGGTTCCGGAACAGGAGACGCTCGCAGGGCTATAGGCTGCCTAGCGCCGGGCGAACGCCGCGAGTTCAAAAAAGTCCGAGGCGTTCGTCAACCCAGTTGCAAAGAAAGCTGCTAATTTCTTTTGTCGTCATGCCTCGTTTCTCTTACCAATTGCAGATTCAATGGAGAGCGTCAGCGGCAGAGCCATCCGCCATCCACAACGAGCACGTGGCCCTGCACGTAATCGCTGGCCTCTGAGGCAAGAAAGACCGCGGCGCCGGCCAGATCGGATGGCAGACCCCAGCGCCCCTTCGGAATCCTGCTGAGAATGGCCTCGGAACGCACGGGATCGGCGCGCAGAGCTGCTGTGTTGTCAGTAGCCATGTAGCCCGGGGCAATGGCGTTGACATTGATTCCCAGTGGAGCCCACTCGTTGGCCAGAGCCTTGGTGAGCTGCGCAACCGCGCCTTTCGAGGCCACATAGCTGGGAATGAGAATACCCCCCTGAAACGACATCAGAGACGCGGTGTTGACGATCTTGCCACGGCCCTGTGCAATCATCTTCTGACCCGCGTACTGGCTCAGGTGCCACACTGCGTTCAGGTTCACGTCGATGACAGTTGACCAGAACTCCTCGGGGTGTTCGGCAGCAGCCGAGCGCATGATGGTGCCGGCGTTGTTGAAGAGAATGTCGATTGATCCGAAGGACGAGACGGTATCATCCACGAGCATCTGGCGGATGGCTTTGTCGCGCACATCGCCGGTGCGTACGATATATTGCGCGCCAGTCTTCGCGACTTCTTCTGTAACGAAGTCCTGCACCTTGTCGTAGTTGTGCAGTGTGACATTGGCGCCAGCCTGGGTCAGTGCGATTGCGATGCCCGCTCCGAGCCCCTGCCCGGAACCTGTGACCAGTGCGTTTTTGCCTTTGAGGCTGAATAAATCGAGGATTCCCATATTTCTCCCTTCGAATCGGCGATCTGCCCGGCTCATGCGCGCGAAATCTCCACTCCCATGTCGTTGATTGCAGCCTTGAAGAGTTTGAGCGGCTTGGGCGGCGGTCCGCTGACGTTTGCGCCAGTGTAAGGGTTGTAGACACCGCCATGACAAGCGCAGTGGATTCGGTCAATCCGGGGCTCGTACTGCACCGCGCAGCCGATATGCGTGCAGACGGCAAATAGCGGCCTATCACCGAGGTAGCGTAGATGTCGCGCCACGCCCGGGGCCTGAGCATCAGCGCCATATCGGTTAAGAGCAGCCGTGTAATGGAACCGGAAAAGCAGCCAGACAGGTGCTGGCAGCGGAATGGGATCGGCTGCAGGAAAATCAGGCATAGCGTTCCCTGGTCCACGAAAAGTGAATTTGAGTGTAGAAAGAATGCAATTGCATGGGATGTGATTCTGCTCACATGGTCCTTTGCATCCTGGCAGCAGCCTGCTCACTGATTTGCAAATTCCCTGCCGGGAATGTTTCAATTGGATTATTGAAACAGGGGTGCTCCGCAGGTGCGGGGCTGAGAAATACCCTCGAACCCGATCCGGATAATACCGGCGTGGGAAGTTTTCGAAGCCGAGCGGCTAGATTTCCTCCATTGCAGCTCAAGCTCCTTTGTTTCTGACAGTGCGAAACAAGAGGAGTCTATGCAGGCAGCCGCGGTTGTTATTCCAATCTTCCCGTTTTACTCCGTTCTGAGGCGTCGATTGCGCGCAAGCACAATCTTGTTTGCCGTATGTACGGTGGGTGTTCTGAATCTACGCACGCAAAGTGCGGCACAGATACCAGCCAGCGGTACGCCCGCACAAACGCAGCCGCAAAAGCCCGCACCGGTCACGACCACCGTTGTAGTTCACGGAGAGGTGAATGACAACTATCTGCCAGAGGCCGTAACCGTTGGCACAATTGACGGCGCACCGCTCAGAGAAGTTCCGCTGTCTGCCACTGCGGTTACGCGCGGCGTGATGAACGATCAGATGTCACGAGTGCTTTCTGACGTGGTGAGAAACGATGCCTCGATCGGTGAGGATTACGCACCGGTGGGCTATTACGGTGACTTCGAAATACGCGGCTTTCCCCTGGATCTGGCGACAGGTCTTGAGATCAACAGCATGACGATTGCCGGCGAGCAGGACGTGCCGCTCGAAAACAAGGAGCGTGTCGAGTTTCTGAAAGGCATTGCCGGAGTGGAGAGTGGTGTGGCTTCGGCTGGCGGGCTGATTAACTACGTAACCAAGCGGCCGGCTGCAATCAAAGCGCTTGATCTGGGCACCGATCATCGTGGCAGTGTGTATACCGCGGTGGATCTCGGGCATCTTTTCGGCAGCCGCCAACAGGTAGGCGCGCGGGTGAATCTGGCCGGAGAAAAGATTCAGAGTTATGTAAATGGCGCAGACGGCTGGCGGGCCGTGGGTGCTGGCTCGGCAGACTGGAAGATATCTCCAAAGGCTATTCTCAAAGGCGACTTTGAATATCAGCACAAACGCGAGCGCTCAGTCAGCGGCTATCAGTTACTTGGCGGCGATACAGTGCCTGACATGAACCGCATTTATCCTTCCACTATGCTCGGCCAGCAGTCGTGGGAGAAACCGAACATCTTCGATACATTCAACACAGGCACGCGTTTTGACTACGATCTTGCGCCGTCATGGCATGCATTTGCGGCGGGCAGCTTCAGCCACTCACTCATCGATGACAATGTGGTTTACGCCTACGGCACATCCTACGATCCGGAAACGGGCGAAGTGAACTGCCCAGGCGCGCCCGATGCGCCGTACTACTTTTTCTGCCCGGATGGAACTTATGGCATCTACGACTACCGCGATCCTGGCGAGCTGCGCATCGATGCGGAAGCCGAGGCGATGGTGATCGGCCATGTGCATACAGGCGCTGTCACCCAAGATCTCGTGGCAGGCGGCGAAATTTTTCTACGAAGCGTGCAACAGCCGGGCGCACCGCCTGCAGGCGCGCCTGATACCGTGCAGGATGGCGCTGTCTACACCTACGTTGGTTCGGAAAATATTTATCAGCCGATTGTGCCAGTTCCGATCGAAGATCCATTGCAATCTGCCGGCCCGCGCACTTTATGGGAGGATAACCATCAGGCCGCGGCCATCGTGCAGGAGCGCATTCATCTTCCGGAGCGTATTCAATTAATCGCCGGAGGCCGGTACGATTCCTTGCGCGATCACAATTACACTGCTTCGCAACCTACGGATAAGTCACTTTGGCTGCCAACCTATGCGGTCACGTATAGCCCGATAGACAATCTCACACTCTATGCCAACTATGCGGTGCTCTTGTCTCTCGGGCCGCAGGCCCCTTTCTGGACAGATAACAGCAGCCAGTTTCTCGCGCCATTTTTTACGCGTCAGGTTGAAATAGGCGCCAAATACGAGCCGGACCAGCGCATCTTGCTGACAACGGCGTTCTACCGCATGCGCGCGCCATTCTTTTATCCCAAGGCGCTGGAGAATCCTGACAGCATATGCGCATACAACTATGCTTTGGATACAGATTTCGCTCCTGGCGACTTGTGCTTTGAATCGGAAGGGCATGAAACCCACGATGGAATCGAACTGAACGCACAAGGCAGGGCAACGGGCTGGCTCAAGCTCATGGCGTCGATGGCGGCCATGAGTGCCATATCGAACGATACAGGGACGCCTTCATTCGACGACAAGCAGGTGATCAATGCGCCGCGCGTTCGCACTGCGCTCTTAGCGGAACTCGCGATGCCTCGCATGCATGGCTTCTATCTCTCGCCCGGCTGGAGCTACACCGACCGCAAGGAAGCCACGCGCGATGATGCCGTGAGCGTGGGTGGTTACAACATCTTCAACCTCGGTGCGCGTTACACGCCCGGAGGCGAGCAGGGACGCTTAACATTACGTATCTATGCCGATAACATCACGGACAAGCGCTACTGGAAGGATACCGGGGCGAGTCTTGGAGATACGTTTATCCACCTCGGCGCGCCGACTACGGTGCGGCTTGCCGCGCATTACACTTTCTAGCTTTGCATTTCGATAAGATGATCGACACTATTATGACCGCAACAGCAAAGATGCACGGGATGGATGGAGCGCTGGTCGAGCACGACTGGCCGCCGCTCACGCTCGAAGAGCTGCGCACAGTCCTGCGCGAGTTTCCGGAGGCCGAAGCGCCGGAGCAGATTCTGTCCGTCAGTCCGCGCCCATTTTCCGCCGCCGGACTTGTACGCACAACCCACAGGAATGTCTTCGTCAAGCGGCATCATCGCATTGTGCGCAACGGCGAAGGACTGAACGAGGAGCACAGATTTCTCGCGCATCTGCTTGCGCGCGGCGCGCCTGTTCCGCGCGTCTTTGCCTCAGCCTCAGGGGAGACTGCGATTGAGCGGGATGAGTGGACCTACGAAGTTCATGAGAGAGGCCATGGGGCCGATCTATACGAAGACGCATTTTCATGGACGCCATTCCGCTGTGCACAGCACGCGTATGCTGCGGGGCAGGCGCTTGCGCATCTCCATCTCGCCTCTGCGGATTACTCTGCGCCGCGACGCAAGATGCGTCCACTTGTGGCGAGTTTTACGATTTTCGCGTCCGGCGATCTGCGGCAGGAGATGG
>DASZXD010000264.1:0-80876 GCA_035546015.1 Occallatibacter sp. | reverse complement strand
GTCTTGGTAATGGGGCGATCGGTTGATGTTTTTCCAAACGGCGATTGCATCCTGCTCGGTCGGCGGAGCGGGTGAACGCTTGCAAGCGGTTAACTGCCAAGCGAAAAGGCCAAAGGTCGCGAGGAGGAGAAGCGAGGAAATGACTCTCTTCATTGCGGGGGAGGTCCTTTGCGAGATTTCATTCTTTCGAGCAGGGGCTTCATCTGTTCGAGGGTGCTTTCGAAAGCGTCCCGCGCCTCGGCCATCCCTCGTTCCGGTCCGTAGCGAATGACCAGGTGCACGATCAGAGTGCGAGCCAAAGCAAGATCCGTCAACAGCGGCAGGAAGGGTTCAGGCGCCGACTTCTCCAGTTCCTGAACGAAGGCAAGAATCTTCTCTGTATATTCGTCGCTGCGCGCCTTTCCCAGTTCGGTGATCCATTCGGATTCCATGTCGAACTCGTTGCTCATCACCGCAGCTCCGCAGCGCGTTTATTGATCCCTTTGTACCACCGTTCCCCACCGGCTCAACAGCGGAACTCGCGCGCGCCGCTTCGTGAGCTTAAGGCCTGCGCCACACTTAATGTCTCGATGACGAATCCGCTCACTCAGCTAATCGTGGAGTTGACCTTGCCGGGAGGCACTTGCTTCCGCGGACAAACCGGAGGGAAGGGTACCAGTCGGTGTCCATTTGACCGAAAACCGAATTCGACCCAAGATTTCCACACTTCGCCGGGCTCGCCAGCCCGGACAACGCATCCTGGGAGGAATTTGACGTTATGGGATCAGTGGTCGCCATAAGGGAAATTGAGAAGGCCGATTCTCTTCTGACCGCCGAAGAGGTCGCCCTAAAGCTAAAGGTCAGCAAGGATTGGGTATGGGATCACTCCTCGCGGAGATTGCCTTACCTGCCGGTCATCCGCATGAGCGATGGCGCCCTGCGGTACCGGGCGAGCGGGATCGAAGAGTTCCTGAAGGAGCGGGAACGGGCCTCCTGTCTGCGGCGGAAACGCCGGTAAAATGGGGGTGGCCACTTGTTCCCTCCACACAGAAATTGAGGAACAAATGGGAATCTCGTACCAGAAAGGATGGGTCCGGCCACGAGGGAAGAAATGGCATGGCTGTTTCCGCCGAACCGAGCTTGACCCTGAAACCAATACACCCAAACTCGTCACCCACTCGTTCGTTCTGGGCTTCAGATCTGAATTATCGAAGTCGCAGGCGCGAGAGAAGCTGGAGGACGAGATTGCCAAACTGGGCGGACGATCGACGGGGACTCCATCCGTTGTCAACGGCGCGGTCACCTTCGAATGGTTCGTCAAAAACCGCTACCTGCCGCTCAAAGAGGGGGACTGGAGAGAAGAGACTGCCAAGATCAAGAAGTATCTGATCCAGGCGGATCTCGTCGATGTATTCGGGGATTATCGCCTTGAAAACTTCGACAAAGTAATTCTGCAGACCCATCTCAACAGGCTGGCCAAAATCCATTCCCGAGACCGAGTGCTTCAGATCCGTTCCTATATGCGTGCCATCTTTGCGGAAGCCGTCGACCAGGACTTCATTCCGAAAGATCCCGCGCGCAAGGTCAGGCCTCCCGCAAACCTGCGCGAGGTCGATAAGACGACGTTGAGCTGGGATCAGCTTCGCGCCGCTCTCGAAAAGCTCGGAGACATCAGTCTTCGGGACTGGATCCTGATGAAACTCGACATGTCGAATGCGCTGCGGCCCAGCGAACTCTTCCCACTGCGGTGGCGCTGCTTCCTTGAGGACAACCGTGTCCTGGATATTCAGGAGACGGTTTACAAAGGGAAACTCCGCCCCTTCGGAAAGACCAAATCCAGTCTTACCAAGGTTCCAATCGCCGATGTTTTGGCGAACGAAATCGCGGAGTACCGGGAGGAGTGCAGGAAGCAGGGGAAAGACACCTCCCCGGACGGTTTTATGTTTCCGGGGCGCTTCGGCGGACCGATGGACTCGAGCAACTTTCGCCATCGTGTCCTGCACAAGCTGGCACGGGAACTGGAACTGCCGAAGCTGACGTTCCAGGTCATCCGCCGCACCATCGCCACACTGGGAAAGACCAAGGGGCACCCCAAGGACATCCAGGGCCTGATGCGGCACAGCAGGCTCGCAACGACCATGGAGGTTTACATGCAGTCGTTGCAGCGGGAGGTCCGCACGGCGATCAACTCGATTCACGACGAGCTGGTGGCCACGGGCACGGAAGGACCTGATCCCCGGACTCCGGAAGCAAGGGCACCAGGGGGTCAGAACCGCGTCACAGACGAAAGGGCATCCGGGCAGAAACGCTCTGTCGTCGCCGAGAAGAAGCAGCACACTACGGAAGGAGGAGAGAAGAAGACCGTAGTGCCGTCTCGCGGAAAGATTCTGCCATTTGCGGGCAAAATGCGGGCAAATGGTTTGGGAGGGGTTCCGCTAAGTTCTTGAAGGGATTTGGTGGACCTGGTCGGGATCGAACCGACGACCTCTTCCATGCCATGGAAGCGCGCTCCCAGCTGCGCCACAGGCCCACATCAGGAGACAAGCAACTATTCTATTTTCTCTGCTCCAGGGAGATTCGTCAAACCCGAACATTTGGAGTCTGCCGCAATCTGCGTCTGCTCGAAACCCCAACAATAAAACATACAGGCATCGATTCTGGCTAATCCGCTGGAAAGCTTTCCGCTATAAAAGAAGGGCGGCAAGGTTGAATACTCGCCGCCAGACCGTCCCGGGTTGTGTTGAAAGTACTGCAACCTTGCGCGTGCAATGAAAGCCTTATTGCAGGAGTTTGGTCACTTCCTGCTGCACGCTGTTGGCCTGGGCCAACGCGGCGATGCCTGTCTGGCTCAGAATCTCATACTTTGACATATTTGAAGTCGCTGCCGCGTAGTCCGTTGCCTGCACAGCGTTCTGCGCAGAGACCACGTTCTCCTGCTGCGTGCTCATTACCTGGCTGATTGCGTTGAGCGTGTTGATCTGCGCGCCAAGGTAGCCGTCCTGTGCGGCCACATAAGTGATCGCGAGATTCAGCACAGACAAAGCATTCTGCGCATTGCCCTGCGTGGTGAGATTGGTATTGGAAAGGTCAGCGGTCTGGTCGCCGCCGGTTGCAGTCACATAGTTGATAGTCGTAGTGGCATTCGTGCTAGCCACGAGACCGGCTGGCGTAATCGCTGTGGTTGTGTCGCCAAAGGCCGGAGCAGCCGTGAGCGCGATGGCGACGTTGGAGTTGGTATTGGTGAGCAGAATACCGGTATCGCCGCCTGCCACTGCACCATCACCAACCGCCGCCGCGGTCGTGAAGCTCGCCGTAACCCCGGGAATGCCGTCCTGGTTGATCTCCGAGATCAATGCGCCCACCGTGGTTGCCGTGGTGGTAAGTGTGCTCGTTGTTCCATCTGGATTGGTGATGGTAAACACCAGGCCACCAGCGACGGCGTCGCTCTGCTGAGCCGCTGTGGTCAGCGAGCCAGCGGTGTCCTTCGACAGGTCAATAAACTTGCCTGCGCTACTCTGCTGCACCGTGCCACCCGCGTCGCCAACGCTGCTAGACGTGAGCTTGGCGAAATAGAGATTGTCGATCGATGCGCCGGTCGAAGACGAATCACCGGTATAGATCGAGAGACCGGTCTGCGAACCTGTGAAAACCTGGTTCTGGTTATAGGTGGTCGTCGACCCTATATTGTTGATCTCCGACAAAATTGACTGATACTCCTGGTTAGCCGCCGCTTCCTGCGAAGCGTCGAGTGTACCGTTGGAGGCCTCTGTAGCCAGTGTGATGGCGCGATTGAGCAGCGCGGTCACCTGCGACAGAGCGCCGTCGGCCACCTGTAACAACCCCACACCTTCTGTCGCATTGGTTTCTGACTGGGTGAGTGCCGACGAGTTAGCCGCCAGGCCATTCACCAACGAGAGCCCTGCTGCATCGTCCGCGCCCGAGTTGATGCGCGAACCCGATGACAACTGCTGCAACACAGTTTGCAGGCTGTTGTTTGTGTTGTTGAGATTGTTCTCCGCGTAGATGGCTGACAGATTATTCAATACACCGAGGGCCATGGGCTGAACTCCTTTTCGGATGCTCTTCGCTGTGCCCAGCCCGCCACCGATCTGTTGCGGGTGCTTCACTTTCTTCGGGCTCTCTTGCATCCACCCACTTCATCGGAGCCGACCCGAATAACTTTAGTCATAATTTTTCCGGTCATTTTGTCTCGCTTCGATCCAGATTGCTCCGCAAACGAACAATCAATGTTCCAATAAGCTTCATTTGATGTCCTAACTTGATGCAATTGCGTGTCCTACAGCGAGGCACGCGGACCTGCTTCTGCCTGCAGATGCGGACGCGAACACACTCGCATACGCGCAAAAAAACGGCGGCATGAGGACCAGCCTCATACCGCCATCGGTCCCATCGCAGGACCGCATCTGCTCTCTGCTCTATGAAAAATCCGACTTGCTCTACGCCTGTTTATTGCGCGTCACCCGGCGCACCACCGGCTGGGGGCACTGGCGGTGCCTGTTGCCCATCCGGAGGCGGAGGTCCTGGCTGCCCGCGCCGAAATTGCCTATCATCGCGACGACCATCCAGTCCTCGTCCATCACGGCCCCATCCTGCACGCCCCGGACCGCCTTCTGTACGAAACTCCTGCACCTGCTTCCATTGATCGGGCGTAAGCTTGGCTCGCAACGCCAGAAGGAAACGCGCATTTGCCTTTTCGAGTTCGGCTCTCGCCTGCGCCACCTTGTCGATCTGTGCCAGGATGGCAGTCTCGTTGGGCTGGTCGGCCTTCATAAGAGGCTCCATGGCCAGCTCGGCCTTTTCCAGGTTCGCGTGCAGGTCCACCAGAGTCATCTTATGATCCTGCAGAATGCCGTCCATCGCTTTACGCTGATCGTCAGTCAACTTCAGCCGCTCCACTATTCGAGGGCTGTTCCACCACTGTGCTTCTCTACCCGCCGGACCCATGGCCCGTTCAAAAGGTGGCCGGTGCTCTCCAAACCCAGGCATCATTCCGGGACCGCCGCCCGGCCCCTGCGCCATGGCGCTGCCCGCCATCGCGACGCCAACCAACGCAATCGTCAACCGCCCTGCCATTTTCCAGTTCATTGCCTTCTCCTTCTGCTTCTCTAAATCGCTTTCAGTCGTTCAGAGTTTTTCCTATTGCCCCTGCCCTTCATCCATCATCTGGGCCAGCGGTTCCATGGCTGCCGGAACGGTGCGCGATATATCGCTGTCTACCGTTGCCAACAGTTCTTCGTCTGCCTGCCGTGCGCGCTCCTGTGCTGCCAATTGCCGCTGATGAGCTTCCTGCTCAGCCCTTATCTGCGCAAGCACCTGCCGATGATGATGCTCATAGAGCCCCGCGCTCAGGCTTCCCACAGCCAGTACGCTCACCAGCGCCCAGACAGCCGCCAGCCGCCAGCCGCTGCGCGCTACGATACGCATCTCGGTGCGCGGCCGGCTATACGCCGCATCGCTCCACGCGTGCACACTGTGTCTGAAGTTCTTCAGCGCATCGTCCAGCACTGTGTCGCTTACCGGATCTTGCATCTCGTCCGTGTTTTTCTTATTCCAACTCATCGTCCGCCTCCCAACTCCGCGCGCACCTTACTCAGTGCCCGCGACAGGTGCGCCTTCACCGTGCCCTCGCTCAGCCCCGTCGCTGCCGCAATATCGCTCAGTTCCCGCTCTTCCACATAGCGCAGCAGAAAAACCGTCCTCTGCCGCTCGCTCAACCCGTTCATCGCCTTCCACACCTGCCTCACCTGCTCCCGCGCCAGCAACTGCTGCTCAGCCGTCCGTTCCCCGCTTGGCAGCCAGTCGCTGGCCTCGTCTACATCCACCGAGTTGATCCGCGTCTGCCGCCAGAACTGCAGCCGCCGGTTGCGCCAGTGATCCTTTTGCAGATTGATCGCAATCCGCATGAGCCACGTCATGGCACTCGATTCGCCGCGAAAGTATTTCCAATTCCGGTGCGCCTTCAGGAAGCACTCCTGGGTCAGCGTCTCGGCCAGATCCACATCGCGTGTCGAGGCCAGCAGGAACCGAAAAACCTGCGGACGGTGCTTCTCAACCACGCATGCAAACTCCTGCGCGGCAAAGTCTTCCGCCGTCTCCGCTGTTAGCGGCTTTACTGCCGTGCCAGCTGCCATCACTCTGGTAGACGCCCTCATTTCGCCCAAGTTTACAGCCTTTTTCCTCATTTTCGCGCCGCCTGATTCCACGTGGAGTGCCCGCTCCAGCCGTGTATTCCACCAGATTTTCCGTCATCCTCTTTTCTCAACCCGACGCAACTCCCAAACGTTCCGCGCACCAGCATGAAATTATTCGCGCCACCAATTCCCCGGTCCACGTCCTGCCGCTCCGGGGATATAATTCCATGCGGCAACGAAATGGGCGCCAAAGCTTCACCGGAACCCCATCCGGCCCTCACGGACGCTCTACAAGAATTGGAGACAGGGATGATTTCTCGACGGACCTTTGTCAATGGCCTGGCCGCTGGTGTTGCAGGCTCGGCACTCGCTTCCACCGCAAAAAGCTATGCGCAGATCATGGGCGCCAACGATCGCATCAACTTCGCCATCAATGGCCTCAACGGCCGCGGTCACGCGCACCTCTCAGCACTGGCCAACAATAGCAAGACTGCGCGCGTTGCCTATATCTGCGACGTCGACACCACCATCCGCGACAAATTCGCCGAACATGCCAAGCAGGTCCTCGGCTACGAGCCCAAGGCTGAGCAGGACTTCCGCCATGCCCTCGCCTCAAAAGAAGTGGATGCGATCACCGTCGCCACACCCGATCACTGGCACACGCCGCTCGCCGTGCTTGGCCTGAAGGCCGGCAAGCACGTTTACGTCGAAAAGCCCTCCAGCCAGAACTGCCGCGAAGGCGAACTCATTGTCGCCGCACAGAAAAAGTACGGCAGGCTCGTGCAGGTAGGCGACCAGCAGCGCTCCTCGGCCTACACGCGGAAAATGATCCAGCAGATTCATGACGGTTACATTGGCACGCCCTACCTTGCGCGCGCATGGTACGCCAACACACGCGGCACCATGGGCATCGGCAAAGTTGCGCCCGTGCCCGCCACACTTGACTGGGATCTCTGGCAGGGACCGGCTCCGCGCAGCGAGTACAAGGACAACATCCATCCATATAACTGGCATTGGCTGCGCCGCTATGGCACCGGCGAAACACTCAACAACGGCACGCACGAAGTGGACATCTGCCGCTGGGCGCTGCAGGCCGAGATTCCCAGCACGGTCTCTGCCACCGGTGGACGCTATCAGTTTAAGGACGACTGGCAGTTCTACGACACGCTCATCACGGACTTCGGCTATCCCGATAAGACCATCTCCTGGGAAGGCCGCTGCTGCCAGGGCATGCAGGTCTACGGACGCGACCGCGGCTCGGCGATCTTCGGCACCAAGGGCACAGTGGTCATCGACCGCGACGGCTACGACGTCTTCGACTGGAGGGGCAAACAAATCGACCAGTACCGCACAGGCCACGAGACCCGCACGAACGATCTCATCGGCCAGGACTCGATGACCGACGCGCACTTCGCCAACTTCATCGCCGCCATCCACGGGCAGGAGCAGCTCAACTCGCCGATCCCTGTAGCCAACGTCACCGTGACGATGCTTTTGCTCTCGAACATCGCTTATTTTATCGATCGCAAACTGCATCTCGATACAACTAACGCGCACGTGCTCAACGATCCTCAAGCGATGAAACTCTGGGGACGCGAATACGAGCCCGGCTGGGAAGTGACGGTCTAAAAAGAGTCTCTTTTTCAAAAAGCTACTACATACACTCAAGTGCGCCCACCCTTTCTGACGAAAGGGTGGGAAGGGCACAGTCTCACTCTAATGGCTTCTTCGCTGATCTGCCGACTCGCTACAATTCCCTTAAGGAGAGATCATGTCCACCGTACTTGCTCCCGCAGCCATGTCCGGAACTATCACCATCGGTGGAGACCTAACCGTCAACCGTCTCGGCTATGGGGCCATGCGCATTACAGGCAAAGGCATCTGGGGACCTCCTGACAATCGCGACACGGCGATTGCCACGCTGCGCCGGGCTGTCGAACTGGGCGTCAATTTCATTGACACCGCCGATTCTTACGGCCCATACATCTCGGAAGAGCTGATCGCCGAAGCACTCCATCCGTATCCTGCCGATCTCATCATCACGACAAAAGTTGGCTGGACACGCCACGGAGTTGGTATCTGGCAACACAATGCGAGCCCTGCGCATATTGCAGAGTCAGTTGAAGGCAGCCTCAAGCGCCTGCGCCTCGATCGGATTGATGTTTATCAACTGCACGTGCCCGACCCGGCTACGTCATTCGATGCCTCGATGGAGGCGATGGCTCGCCTCAAGGAGCAGGGCAAGATACGCCACGTTGCGCTGTCTAACGTTACGCTCGAACACATCAAACGCGCTGAGAAGATAGTGCCGATTGTCTCGGTGCAGAACCGCTACAGCTTCTCTGATCGCGAGTGGGATTTTGTTCTCGACTATTGCGAAGCGAGCGGCATCGCCTTTCTACCCTGGGGCCCTATGGCGCAGGGCAAAAAAGCCAATGAAGTTGTAGAAAAGATCGCAGCAGCGCGCGACACATCGACTGCGGTCGTATCGCTTGCTTGGCTGCTGCGCCGGTCGCCGGTCATGCTGCCGATTCCCGGCACCAGCAGCGTGAAGCACCTTGAAGAAAACGTCAGCGCTGCAGCATTCCAACTCACAAACGAAGAGTTTGCAGAGTTGAATGCGGTAGTTCCCAAACCTTACTGGCTGCGCGCGTGATTTGCATTTTAGAAAAACACAGATCTCATTTCTTCCTCACCGGCGCACCAATTGAGGCGCCAATCTTCAGTTCGCGCTCAATGATGTCGGCAGCTATCTGCAGGCCGTCCACCTGCTGAAACGCCGCCTGCAATCTCTTTGCGGCATTCCGATATTTCTCATCATCAAGAATCGCCTGCATCGCCGTGCGTACCCGGGCGGCCGTCAGCTTACTGCGTGAAATTGTCACGCCCGCACCGCGAGCCACTACGCGCGCGGCCACTCCCGGCTGGTCGTTGCCAATTGGGATGCACACCAGGGGCACGCCCTGCGCCAGAGATTCGAGCGTAGTATTCAGCCCCGCATGGGTAATGACCGCAGCTGCGCGCTTTACGAGTTCTAACTGCGGAGCATAACGCACCACAACCGGATCGCCGGCCATAGCACCGACACGCGCGCTGTCGAGTCCGCCACCCAACGAAATGACGAGCTGCACACCGAGCCCATCACAGCCCTCGGCAATGGTGCGAAAGATCTCCTCCGAGCCATTCTGCAACGTACCCATCGACGCGTAGACAAGCGGCCGACCGTCGAGCCGATCCCAGGGAAAGTCTATTGCCGCACGCATCCGCTCATCCACAAACGGCCCGGTGTAGTGAACGAGCGCAGGCGGCACACCCACATCGAACTCCAGCGCCACGGGCATTTGTGTAATTTGCGCAACGCGCGAGAGCGCATCAGTCGAGTGACGCAGCGGTTTCAATCCCCACATGCGCCGCCGATCGTTGACTACGCGAAAGATCGGTACGGCAATCCAGCCCAGCAGCCGCGCACCGAGCCGGTTACGCAGACGGCTCAACACATCCTGCCCTGCAGCCCAGCCAAAACAGAAGGGCGGAATTCGATCATCGCGTGTAAGCGGCGGAAACAGAGCAACAGAAATATAAGGAATGCCGAGGTACTCTGCGACGTTGCCGCCCATATCCGCTTCGTCCACCAGCAGCACATCGATGCCCGCGGACCGCACCGCGTCAGGACCATCGCGCAGCACCATGCGCGTCGTGTTCTTTACGCGCTCCACGGTAAATCGAAAAGTCGCGAGCCCTTTCACTTCCGCAAGTTGCCGATCGAGCTTTGCCAGCGTTCCTTTGGGATAATCGCTCGCGCCGATCTGGCAGAACTCCACACCTGCCGCATGAATCTGCGCCTCGACGTCGGCAATGCCGAAGAATACCACTTCATGGCCGCGCTCCATGAGTCGCCGCGCAAGCGCGGTCATGGGATAGATGTGTCCGGCTCCGGCAAAACAAAACACGCCGACTCTTGCCATGTCTTCCTCAAGAGAACAGGACTCGTGTGGAAACCTTATTTTGAAACACCGAATGGGGAAGCAACTCATCTTAACCTATCCGGCTCATCGCATGCCGCTGAATTTATATCGCAGTAACTTATCCGCTGCGGCGCTGACAATCCGATGACACACGCGTGACAACTCACGTCCCGCTGCCGGCTATTGTTCATCCTGGCGAACAGACACCCGCGCGCATTCGCCTGGAGGAATCTATGCACGCATCTCTCTCCCGCCTTCGCTGTCTCGCGTTTATCGCCTTCACCCTCGGCGCTCTCCCACTGCTTTGCGCCGCACAACAGTACAAGGTCACCGGACTTGTCTCCGACCAGTCTGGCGCGGCCAATGCAACCGACCCCAACCTCGTTAATCCCTGGGGACTCTCGCGCAGTTCCACCAGCCCCTGGTGGATATCTGACAACGGCACCGGCCTCTCCACTCTTTACGATGGCACTGGAGCGGCCAAGCCACTCGTTGTCACCGTTCCCACGGGCGATCCCAACGTGAGCAGCACCGGCACGCCGACCGGCACGCTTTTCAACGGCAGCACGGGATTTGCACTCACCAACGGCAAACCGGCCTCCTTCCTCTTTGTCACCGAAGACGGCACTATCTCCGGGTGGAATGGCGGCGCGAGCGCCGTCATCATGATCAACACCAAGAGCGCTTCCGTCTTCAAAGGCGCGGCCTTCGCTACCCTCCGCATACCTTACGGCAGCAGTTCAACCTTCCTCTATGTCGCCGACTTCCGCAAAGACCGCGTGGAGGTCTACGATTCGTCGTTCAATCACGTCCCGCTCATTGAAGGACTATTTCGCGATGAGTTTCTTCCGCGGGGCTACGCTCCCTTTAATATCCAGAACATAGGTGGCGAACTCTACGTCGCCTTCGCCAAGCAGGACGCTCAGAAGCACGACGAGGTTGACGGCCCCGGCAAAGGATACATTGACGTCTTCTCGCCGTTCGGCTTCCTGCTGCGCCGGCTTCAACACGGCCCGTGGCTCAACGGCCCCTGGGGACTGGCGATGGCGCCCGGCGACTTCGGCATCTACAGCCATGATCTGCTTGTGGGTCAGTTCGGGTCGGGCAACATTGCGGTCTACGATCCTGTTACCGGACAGTTCAAGGATCTGTTGCGCGATGCGAACAACAATCCCATCGCTATCGATGGATTGTGGGGCATCTCCTTCGCCAGCGGCAGCACTACCGGCTCTGGCCCAGCCACGACGCTCTACTTTGCCGCCGGCTCCGATGGCGAGCAGCACGGCCTCTTCGGAACCATTACGCCTATTCAGAACACGTTAGGTAATGCACAGTAATCCCGTTGTGCACACACTGTAACCAGGCCTTGGTTCCCGTCGCGTCAGGTGCTTCCTGCCTCTTTGATCGTTGCGATTGAAGAGGCGGGAGCGCATCAGCCACTAGCACGCGCAGGCTTGCTGGCCCGCTGCCGCTTGGGCGGCAGATAGTGAAACCGGATTAGATAAATATTTTCACCTGTGCCGTGTTTTGCGATCTTCAGCAAATCCAGCACACCCAGAAATCCCGATGCCCGTGCCAGCCCAGGCGTAATGTCGTCAAACCCAATCGGCTCAATCGAATCGATCTCGATCTGACCCTCTTCCATCGGGTATTGGCCGCCGACGCGCACATGGGGCTTCGTCCAGATACGCACACTTACGGTTATCTCCCCTCTCCGAACCCCATCGCGCAGCCGTTTGGTGAACATCATGCCTCGAGTCTAAAACGGTTTTTTCGAAGCGCGAAGCCTTCATTCTTTGGTTATCTTGCATTTAGCCGGTTAAATTTCGGAAAATCTACCAACAACACCGGCCCTTGCTGTTAAGGTCATTCCAAGTTCCAATGCATTCCCCGTTCACGGAGCTGAACCATGCCGCAGCATTTGCGTCCTTTCGCCAGCCGTGTACCTGCCGTCAGCAGAGCACTTTCGAACTCGAAACGGCCCCATTTTCTAGCTGCATTTCTCGCACTCGCAGCCGGTCTTGCCGCACTGACGGTGCAGGCACAGAGCCCCGCCACACCGCACCGCCGCCAGCAAGTGCAGCCGCAACTCCAGGGCAGTGACGGCACTTCGACCGGCACCGCTTCATTCCTCGGCAACATGACCGTAATTGCCGGATCGGCAAACGGTATTGCGCTGGACAGGCTGCCCGATTGCTCTCTAAGGCTGTGGAATGTGACTTACACGTTCAGCTCAGCGTCGAACTATACCTATTCCGCCACGAATACCCCGCATTACGAGCAGACCCTGCACACGGAGGCAGGACTAAAGACCACACCCGACGTTTTCTCCGGTGGCTGCAGTGCGCCCGTAGTCAATATCAGCACGCGGCCCGTGGTTTATGTGGGGCAGACCAAAAACGGAATCTATGTAGGTGCGGTGTTGGGCACGCTGCCCACACTAAATAACGGTGTCTATCTTCTCACCGGCACCGGCCCCACGCAGGTGAATATGACAACCTTCGGGTTCTCAACTGCGGGCGGCATGACAGCGGCAGATTTAAATGGAGATGGCAACGGCGACCTGATTTTTGTCAATAACAGCCTGGCCACCAGCGCCGTAGTCACCGTCATGCTCGGCAATGCCGACGGCACTTTCCAGAACGGCGTAACCTATCCCATCGCCGGTAACTACTCGTCTGCCGCCGTGGCCGCTGATGTGAACGGCGACGGCAAACCCGACATTATTGCCGTCTCTGCCGACCAGCAGCTCTCGGTTCTGCTCAACAACGGCGACGGCACATTCGGCGCTGCCATGAGCTTTGCGGCGCCTGCGCTGCCCGGTCACAGCAGCGCAACGCAGACGCCTATCGCGAACCTCATTACCGCCGATCTGCGCGGCAACGGCAAGATAGACATCGTCTGCTCCAACGGCCTTGTCTTTCTGGGCAATGGAGACGGCACTTTCACTGCTGCCTCTACGCCTGCGTTCCCTTATTTCACTGACTCACTGACCACCTTCGGCCCCAACCTGGACACAGGCGACTTCAACGGCGACGGCAAGGCCGACATTGTGCTCAACACCAGCACGCAGGTCTACATCTATCTCGGAAATGGCGACGGCAGTTTCACCACCGGCTCGAGCTACGCCTCAATCAACTCTTACGGATTCACACGCGCTGTCGACCTCGACGGCGATGGCAATACCGATCTCTTTGTGGGCATGAGCGACAGCGACGCCTATGGCGGCGATGGCGACCAGATCAACATGGCCTATGCTCTGATGGGCAACGGCGACGGCACATTTGTGGGCGCACCTACAGTGAACGGCGGTGGCGCCTACAACGGCAAAAATCTGATCGACGTCAATGGCGACAACAAGCCGGACCTCGTCGTCCTCAACAATGCCAAGAGTGCGCTCACGATCGAACTCGGCGACGGCAAAGGTAACTTCTCACCCTCCACAACTAATATCGTCTCCATCCCGTCGTCGCTCACACTCGAAGGCACTGCCATTGGCACCGCGCAGGCACAGATATCCGACTTTGCGTTCGGCGACCTTAACGGCGACGGCGTGCCTGATCTGGCCTTCGTCGTTACGGGACTACTCTTCAATAACGGCGCTGCTCAATATGGCAGCCCTGTCTTCTTTACTGCTCTCAACAACGGCGATGGCACCTTTGCCACGCCTGTCGTCCATGAGTTCAGCGTGCTGGTGCCGCAGGGAGCCAACAACCAGACACCCTCGTTCAGCGGCATGCAGATCGGCAAATTCGTTAACAACGGCCATGGCGACGTGCTCTTGAGTTTCATGACGCCTGGCGCAATCTCTGCAGGTGCTGCGCTCAACGAGGGCTTCGTGGTCTATCCCGGCGACGGTACTGGTAACTTTGGCACGCCACAGATCACATACACCTATCAGAACGCCACTACCTCTGCTACATTAGCGCCCCCCATGGTGGTGGCCGTTGCCGATCTCAACAACGACAAGTCTCTCGACGTGCTTGCCGTAGTACCTACGGGCATTCAGAATGCCATGCTGCAGACCTCACTTGAAGAGTTCCGCGGCAATGGGGACGGCACATTCGCAACAGGCACTAGCATCAACTGCGCGGCCAATCCATTCATGCCCAATCCGCCCATCACCGGTACAACCTCTGTACTGCTCGCCGACTTCAACAAAGACGGCAATCCTGACCTTGCCTGCCTTGGCGAGACTTCCGCCAGCCAGGCAGAGTTGGGTATCGCCACGGGCAACGGAGACGGCACCTTCTTTTCGCCCACCGTCCTCAACCTCACCGGCGGCGACTCCATCCGCGGTGCGCAGATCGCTGCAGCCGACTTTGACGGCGACGGGAACTACGACATCGCGCTCTTTGAGCCCGAGGCCTACAGCGGCATCTTCTACGGCACCGGAACCGGAACCTTCACCAGCGTCAACTCCTACGGCACGGCCGTGCCTAAGGATCTCATCAATATCTTTTCCTTCAACTCCTCGGGTATCGGCGCCACTACCGCAGACCTGAACAACGATGGTAAGCCAGACATTCTCTACTCAAACACTATCTATCTGAACCAGTACGGTTCGACCACCACGCTTCCCGGCTCAAATACCTCGCTGAAAGCTTCGCTCACCTCCGCTACGGTTGGCACCAGCATTACATTTACTGCAACTGTTTCTGGCCAATCCGGCAGCAGCGGAACGCCGACCGGTACGGTGGTTTTCATGGATGGGCCTACACAACTGGCTACGATCACGCTCGCTTCAGGTAAAGCGACTTACACTACCGCCGCTCTCGCTGTTGGCGCACACGACATCACCGCCGTCTACAGCGGAGACTCAAACTTCGCCAGTAGCACCTCCAACGTCGCCACCATCACAATCAACACAGTCGCACCTATCAATACGGCCACTTCGCTCACCGCCTCAGTCACCTCAGCGCTTGTGGGCACCAGCATCACCTTTACATCCAAGGTCACGCCAGCATCCGGCACCGCTTTGCCCACAGGCACAATCAGCTTCCTTGACAACGGATCGGCCATCGGCGTCGAATATCTGGACGCGACCGGCGGCACATCGCTCATTACCTCGAGCCTTATGGCCGGCGTTCACTCCATCACCGCGAAATACTCGGGGGACGGCAGCTTTAACCCCTCCACCTCGAGCGCGGTTTCGGTGACTATCACTGCCCCGCCGCAAGACTTCATGTTCACCATCAGCGCTTCAAGCGGCGCGGTAACCCCCGCCAACCCTACTGACACAGCCACGCTCACCGTGACGCCACAGAACGGCTTTAGCGGCACGGTCAATTTCGCCTGCTCCGGTCTGCCCTCAGACGTCACCTGCTCTTTCTATCCGGTTTCACTCACACCCTCAGCCGGTGTATCTGCCTCCACCGCCGTTACGTTTACTGAGAGCACGAAGGCCCTCCTCAACCGGAGCGGTAACAATACCCAGGAACTGCTCTATGCCGGCTTCGGCCTCGGCGGCGTCCTGTTGCTCTTCGGCGTACGCAGGCGGCGCGCTCTCTTCCGGACAGTGGCAGTTGTCATCGCCGTGCTCTCGCTGGCCTGGATTGTCAGTTGCGGATCAAGCGGAGGAGGCGGCAGCCATCAGATGCAGACCTCCACGGTGACAATCACAGCAACCTCCGGCTCGCTCACACACAACGTCACCTACACGCTCACAAGCAACTGAGACACTGTGGCGCGCTCGTCAGCACAAGGAGCGCGCCGCCATTCCTTGTGCAGCCACCGCACACCCCGGCAAATGCCGTAAACTATCTCTCGGTAAACGCTTTCCGCCCGAGGAAACTTCTATGATGCTCGAATCACTCCGCCGTCAGGTATTGCATGCCAACCAGGAGATTGCACGCCGCGGCCTTGCTCCGCATACCTTTGGTAATGCCAGCGGCGTCGACCGTAGCGGTTCCGAGCCGCTCGTCGTCATCAAGCCCAGCGGCGTGGACTACACTACCATGACCCCCGCTGATCTGGTCGTGACCGACCTGGATGGGAAGATTGTCGAAGGCACCCTGCGTCCCTCAAGCGACCTGGATACACACACCCTTCTCTATCGTGAGTTCCCGGAGATTGGTGGCATCGTCCATACTCATTCTGAATTCGCCACCTCCTGGGCACAGGCAGGCCGGCCCATTCCCTGCCTCGGCACCACCCACGCCGACTACTTCCACGGTCCCGTCCCGGTTACCGAACCGCTGACGGCTGAGGAGGTAGCCGAGGCTTACGTCCGCAATACAGGGGCGGTCATTGTACGCCGCTTCCGCAACGGGAATCTCTCGCCCGTCTCCGTCCCTGGAGTCCTCGTCGCCGGCCATGCACCGTTTGCCTGGGGAAAGACTCCGGCCGAGGCCGTCGAGCACGCCGACGTCCTCGAGTACATCGCGCGCCTGGCCTTCCGCAGCGTCCTGCTCCGGGCTTCCGAATCCGGCATTCCGGCGTACGTTTCCGAACATCACTATCAGCGCAAGCACGGACCCAAGGCGACATATGGACAGGCCAACCACGGCTGATCCTTCGTTGCGGCAGACCCCGCACTATGGTTCTCCCCGCAGCGCATTGGCCCTAAACTGTCTGCCACCAAATGCCTACTAATTCCGGGATATTGATCCTTTTCTCTGGAACCAACATACGGTTTTTTGCATATTGCCTGTGCTATGCCGATGTCTGGGGTTGACTTTTTCACCGAATCCGAAGTCCATATCTGACGTATACACTGGCAATTGCAGGTTCCTACGGCTGAATGCGCGCATTTGCTGTTCATGGCAACTTACGTGCAATAACGATTTACGATGTAGAAAGATTCCCGTGGAAACACGACTCCTCAACCGCGTTCAGACGACGCTGCTGGCCTTAGCCACCGCGGTACTGTTCGTGTTGGCGATTCTGAATCTCCACGAGGAACGACAGACTCCTCAGCCAGACGACGGAATCTGGTGGCACGAGGTTGCCGGTGGCCTCCAGGCTGACAGGGTTCTTCCCAACAGCGCCGGACAGCGCGCAGGCATCCAGACCAGCGATCTGCTAACCGGCGTCAGCGACGGTCCGGCCTCAGCCGTCACTCCCGTAGTCCGCCTCTCAGATCTTGAGCATGCACTTTTCCGCACCGGCCCCTACGGACAGGTCTACTATTCGATCACGCGCAGCGGCATCCCAGTTGACACGCCTATCAAGGTCATCCCCGATGCCGCCGACCACAGCCTGCAACTTGGCCTGCGCGTCATCGGACTCATCTATCTGGTCATTGGCTGCTACGTTCTATTCCGCCGCTGGGGAGCTCCGCGCGCCACGCACTTTTACATCTTCTGTCTCGTTTCGTTTGCTCTCTATGCACTGAAGTACACGGGCACATTCGACGCTCTCGACTGGACCGTCTTCTGGTCAAATGTCGTAGCCGAGGCACTGCAGCCCGCATTGTTTCTGCACTTCGCCCTCAGCTTTCCCGAAGAACCGTTTAAGAACCTTCGCCGCCGCTGGCTGCTACCACTGGTCTATGCGCCGGGCGCGGGGCTCTTCGCGCTCTGGCTATGGTCAATTACCACGCGCGAGGCGACCAAGCTACTGCTCGATCGTCTCAACCAGACAGCGACCGCCTACGACGCCGCATTTTACGTGCTGGCTGCGCTACTCTTCCTGCGCAGCTATCGCCGCGCCGATTCGCCTTTGCTGCGCCAGCAGTTGAAGTGGGTCACCCGCGGAACCCTGCTCGCGGTGATCCCGTTCACCGTCTATGCAGCCTTCTTCTTAAGCGGACTGCGCATGCCCAGCCCGCTGGAAGATCTGGCCGGCTTTTCGCAGATCTTTTTGCCGCTCACCTTCAGCTGGGCCATCGTCCGCTACCGGCTGATGGATACCGACCTGATCTTTAAGCGCGGCGTGGCTTACACACTGGCTACCGGACTGCTGGTCAGCGGCTACTTCGGCATCATTGCGCTGATCTCGGTTGTGGTGCACAACGTTGCGCCCGGCACGGTGCGCGAGTGGGCGCTGGTGGTCGCCATTCTGGCCACGGCCGCCATCTTCGAGCCTCTGAAGCGCCGTATTCAGGGATGGGTTGACCGGGCCTTCGACCGGCACCGCTACGACTATCGTCAAGCGCTGGTCGAGTTCGGCCGCGGCCTCAGCTCGGAGACAAATTTGCAGGCGCTGCTTCACTCCATAGTGGAGCAGTTGCCACGCACGTTGCTCGTCGCACGCGTGGCCATCTTCCTCGCGCCTGCCGAGAGCGGCCCAAACGCGCGCCTGCGCCTCGCGGCGTCGCATGGTTTGCCGCCCGAAGTAAGCGCCATGCAGAATGCGCTTGATGTCGGCTTTCTCAACTTTGACGAGGCCCGCGATCACTCGCATATTTTCCTCGAGAATGCCCAGCAGGCACTGCACCTGCCCGAATCGCAACAGCGCACTGCGGCCCTCCTCGACCTTAACTACTACCTGCCTTGTCGTGTAGCATCCGGAGACTCCTCCGCCACACGCACGATCGCGGCTATTGGCCTTGGCCGCACACTTGGCGGCGACTTCCTGTCGAGCGAAGACGTGGAACTTCTCGCCTCGCTGGCCAGCTACATCGGCATCGCGCTCCAGAACGCCAGCCTCTACGCGCGGCTCGAAGAGAAGATCGGCGAGTTCGAGCGACTCAAGGAGTTCAACGAGAATATCGTCGAGTCTATCAATGTTGGCATCCTGGCCATCGATCTCAATGACCGTATCGAGAGCTGGAACGCCCAGATGGAGGCCATGTACGCCTTCAGCCGTGCCGAGGCCCTGGGCCAGACACTTCGTTCCGTCTTCCCGGCAGAGTTTGTTGAAGCGCTCGATGGGTTCCGTAATGAGCAGGGTGTGCATCATCTTTATAAGTTCCCGCTCACCACGCGCGCCGGCGAACAGCGCACCACCAACATCGCCGTAGCGCCGTTGCTTTCCCGCGACTTTGTTACGGTGGGCCGCATCATTCTTGTGGACGACATCACCGAACGTGTAACTCTGGAGGCCCAACTAACGCAGGCAGACAAGCTCAGCTCCATCGGTCTGCTGGCAGCAGGCGTGGCGCACGAGATCAACACGCCGCTTGCCGTCATCTCTTCTTACGCGCAGATGCTTTCCAAACAGTTGCGCGGTGATGTGCGCCTTGGCCCCGTGCTCGACAAGATCACGCAGCAGAGCTTCCGCGCGGCTGAGATTGCCAATGGTCTGCTCAACTTTTCGCGCACGTCTACAACAGAATTTCGTGATACGAATCTCAACCAGGTCATTCGCGACACGCTTTCACTGCTCGAGCATCAGTTCAAAACCGCGCAGATCGCAGTCGACCTCGATCTGGCCGAGGAACTGCCGCCTATCAACGGCAACTCAGGCAAGCTACAGCAGGTATTTCTCAACCTGTTACTCAACGCCAAAGACGCCATGCCTAACGGCGGACGCCTGCGTGTGGCCACGCTTGCCAATGGTCACGTTGAGGCCCTTGTCTCTGACTCCGGCAATGGCATCGCGCCCGAACATCTCAAGCGCATCTACGATCCTTTCTTCACCACTAAAACCACTCCCCGTCCCGGCGAGCGCCGCGGCACCGGGCTCGGACTCTCTGTTTCATACGGCATCATTCAGGAGCACGCCGGCAAGATTCATGTGGAGAGCTCCATTGGCGCCGGTACCACGTTCCACCTTGAGTTTCCCCTGCTAAGGAATTCCGTCCATGCCTGAGGTTGCATTTCCCTTGAACGCGCCGGTCTCCGCAAATCCATCTAACGGCAATACGAGTCCAGCCAGCATCCTGGTCATCGACGACGAAGCCGGCATTCGCGAATCTCTCGAGGTGCTGCTTACGCTTGAAGGCTACACCGTCAGCATGGCCACCGATGGCGCCGAAGGACTGCGCATGCTTGAGATGGACAACTTCGATCTCGTACTCCTCGACCTTGCACTGCCCGGCCAGAGCGGACTCGAGTTGCTGCCCGTCATCAAGGAGCGCCAGTCCGAGTTGCCGGTCATCATGATCACCGCCTACGGCACCGTGGACAATGTCGTGGAAGCCGTGCGCGCCGGCGCGGAAAACTTCGTCCAGAAACCCTGGGACAACGAGAAGCTTCTCGCCGACATCCGTTCCGCAATCGCGCGGCACAAGGCCGAAGAAGAGAACCTCCAGCTGAAGCGCACGCTCAAGCAGCGCTATAACTTCGCGAACATCGTAGGCAAGAGCGAATCGATGCTGAGGGTCTTTGACCTGATTGCGCAGGTCGCACCGAGCCGGTCGACAGTGCTCATCCAGGGTGAGAGCGGCACCGGCAAAGAGCTCATTGCCAAGGCAATCCACGCTAACTCGCCGCGCCGCGACAAACCCTTTGTGCCCATCAATACCGGCGCCATGCCGTCTGAACTGCTTGAGTCCACGCTCTTCGGGCACGTCAAGGGCGCATTCACTTCGGCCATTGCCTCGAAGAAGGGCCTTTTCGAAGTCGCCAATGGCGGCACGCTGTTCCTCGACGAGATCGCCACTATGGGCCTCGATACGCAGGCCAAGATTTTGCGCGTGTTGCAGGACCGCCGCTTCATGCATCTGGGCGGCGTGCAGGAGATTCAGGTGGACGTGCGCATCATCGCCGCCACCAACGTCGATCTGCGTCAGGCCGTGCGCGAGGGCAAGTTCCGCGAAGACCTCTTCTACCGCCTTAACGTCATCACCGTCGATCTGCCCCCACTCCGCGCACGTCGGGAAGACATTCCGCTGCTGGCGCAGCACTTCCTCAACTTCTACGCGACGGAAAACGATCTGCCGCCGCGCAAGCTCTCAGCTGATGCATTACGCGCGCTGGTCGACTATGACTGGCCGGGCAACGTGCGCGAGCTCGAGAACTCTATTGAGCGCGGTGTCGTTCTTTCATCCAGCCCAATCATCGGCTCGGACCTGTTACCGGGCCACATCACCGGCCGCAGCTTTCAAGATGCGCTTCTCGACCACAATCCCAACTCGTCGCTCTTCGACATCCTCGAGGTCATCGAGCGCCGCATCATCATTGAGAAGCTGGAACGCTGCAACTGGAACCAGACCGAAGCAGCTGAGCAGTTCCGCATTCCGCTCTCGACGCTCAACCAGAAGATCAAGCGGCTGAACATCGAGATTCGCAAAAAAGGAAGAGAGTGAAAAATCAATTAAGAGCTGAGAGCCATTTCGTGAGAAATGCTCTCAGTTCGCTTGGCGGCTTCAACCACACATCCGCCTCAGTCTCGCGCGATTCACGCCGCACCAGTACACTCAGCCCACGTCCTTTCAGCGCCGCAAACGCCAATTCATCGGTAAAGTCATCGCCCAGATACGCCGCCGGAATCTGCGCTTCGCCCTCGCGATCCATCTCAGCAAGAATAGCCTTCACCGCGCCGCCTTTGTTGCGTCCGGCACGCAGTTCAAGCCCAGCTTCGAACGCAAGCAACGTTAGACCTTGCATCTCCGCTGCCGGCTCAAACAGCTCCCGCGTTCGCCGCTCGATCTCCCGCGCCCTGGTAGCCGCCAGGCCTCGCCAGTGCATCACCGCAGCATTCGGCTTCTCTTCGAGCAGCCCGCCAAATGCATCGCGCCGCAAGAACGCCTTCAACTCATCGAGCTTTTCCTGCACTTCCGGCGCAATCGCTTCTAACTTGCGCAGCCCATCGGGATAGAGCCGCTCCACGCCGTGCAGCCCCCACACTTCGGGCCGCATCTCGAGACCAAGCAGCGGCACAATCTCGCCCGCCGGTCTGCCCGTAACAAACACTATGCGTGTTTTTTTCTGGTTCTGGATTGAGTTCAGCAGCTCGCGAATACCAGCCCATGGCGTTGCCTTGAACCGGTTCACGCGAAACGGCGCCAGAGTCCCGTCATAATCAAGCATCAGCACAGCAGCAGTTGCATCCGCAAACCCGGCAAAAAATTCTTCCAGTTTCTCCGCACTGTCTTGGATCAACCTGCGCCCGCCTTCTATGCCGTCTTTTGATCAACGATTTCAGTTTCGCTGCTCGCAACCGGCATGGGATAACCCGGCTCAGTACTCGGAACGTCTTCAAGCCGCAGCTCGCGCAGATCGCCTAGTACACTTGCTGCCCACAGGTAGATATTGTGCTCCATCACCTGGCGCCGCATGCGCTCCATCCGCTCGCGCCGGTCTTCGCGGCTCATCTCAAAAGCACTGTGGATCGCCTCTGCCACACCGTGAATATCATAGGGATTCACAATCAGCGCATCGCGCAGTTCCACCGCGGCGCCGGTAAATTTGCTCAGTACCAGCACGCCATCTTCGTCGTCGCGCGCCGCCACATACTCCTTGGCCACAAGGTTCATTCCATCGTGCAGTGAGGTCACCAGACAAACATCTGCCGCCTGGTACCAGAGTTTCACTTCATCGTGGCCGCACTGCCTCTCGATCAGGACAACGGGCTTCCAGCGCGCGGTTTGGAAACGGCCATTGATTCTCTCTACTGTCTCCTCAACACGCATGCGTAAATTTGCATAGCTGGGAATCCGCGTCCGGCTGGGCGCGGCAATCTGCACCATCGTCAGCCGTTCGCGGTGCCATGGGTGCTCTTCGAGAAGCTGCTCGATCGCCTCCAGCCGCTCCACGATTCCCTTCGTATAATCCAGCCGGTCCACACCCAGCGCCAGGCTCTCGGCGCGCACGCCAAACTCGCTCAACAGCCGTTGCCGTTCCATCGCGCGATGCTCCTCCGCTTCCGCGTCATCCAGCTTTACAACCGCTGGCAGTGCGCCCTCAAACGCTACACTTACCGGGTAAGGCCGCACCGAAGTGAAGTGTCCATGCCGCCGCACGGTCATGTGCGCACGGTCTGTGCGCGACTCTAACACGCGATCCACGGTGTTCAAAAAATTGTGGCAGAACATCGGAATGTGAAATCCAATGAGGTCGGCGCCCAGCAGACCGTCCAGCAGTTCTGCCTGCCACGGACAGATGCCGAAAGCCTCAGGATTGGGCCATGGAATGTGCCAGAAGATCGCCACGCGTGCATCGGGCCGCGCGCGCTTCACCAGCCGCGGCAGCAGTGCGAAGTGATAGTCCTGCACAAAAACCACGGGCTCTTCGCTGCCTTCCATCTCTTCCAACAGCGCGTCGGCAAACCGCTGGTTTACCTCCTGGTAGCACTCCCAGTCGCCGGCGCGAAAGATTGGCCGTGTATGAGCGATATGGCACAGCGGCCACAGACCTTCATTGGCAAAGCCGTCGTAATACCTTGCCTCCTCTTCCGGCGTGAGCCATACACGGCGCAGCGTATAGCGTGGATCGTCCGGCGGCACGCGCAACCGATCAAACTCATCGACCGTGTCTTTATCGGCGTCGCCGCTGCCACCTGCCACCCAGACGCCATCGCAGGCGCGCAGCACTGGCTCTATCGCCGTCACCAGGCCGCTCGGCGGCACCACACATACCGTTTCGCGTCCTTTCCGGACGTGCATATACGGTTCTCGATTTGATACCACAAAAATCTTGCTCGACCCCGCCCGGTTGCGGATGTGCACAGCGAGTCGCTCCGCTGTCCACCAGTTCTCGCCCGTTTCACGTAGCCTCGCCTCAATGGCGGCGGCCGCGCGCGCCTCGATAAGGTTCCTGGCAATCGTTTCAACTTCTTTGGCCAGCGGCGAGAACAGGCTCAGTTCCGTTACAGCGGGTCTGGATGGCCTGATGCCGTGCCCAGTCCTCAAGTTACGTAGCCGTTCTGTCACGCGTCTAAGCGGCCGCAGCAGGAACCAGCTCACCATGAGCAGCGTGATGACCACAATGAGGACCACAAGCGCGACTACGCGCCAAAAGCTTCGCTGCCATACCGCAACACCTTCAGCGCGGATGTAGTCAGCATCAGCGACAATTGTCACTGCACCTTCGAGCTGAACTCCGTTGTGAACCGGGAACGCTTCCTGCATCCAGCGCCACTGGCCAGTATGCCCGAATGCGCTGATCTCTTCGCCTTTGGTAAGCGCCTTATCCACCACGTTGTTGCCTAGCGCCAGCATCACTTCCCGCGGCCCAGCGCTGGCCAGCATGTCGCCGTGAGCATCATAGATGGCGAGCCCCAGCGCACCTGTGCCCGACTTAAGAAGTTGCGCCAGCCCCTGCAGTCCACTCGGATCGCCGGTTGCCAGTGCGCTCTCTACGCCGGGCGTGATGCTCATACCCATCCACTTTGTGCGGCGCTCCAGTTCCTGGCGTAAGACGTGACGATGGGCCAGAACATCGAAATATGTGAAGGCAGCAGAAACGAGCGTGACACACGCGATAAGAGCAAAGATCAACCGCATACGGAACAAATGCATCGCTGCCTCCTTCTATATATGCTTGGATGCGGGCTTTGCGGTGTATGACCGTATCAAAACAAACATGAAAGCCCATCTCACAGTTTTTCAGTAGGTTATAAAATATTTCCATACCACATAAAGCTTCCGGTTCCCGTTATGTGGGCCGTATGCTGTGGGCGGCGATGAACTGTCTCAGGCACGTAGCCGCTGCTATGCGCTATTCTGTCCTCGGAAGCGGTCAAACTCTTCAACCGGCAGGCCTTCACTCACAATGGCGCTCAACACGATCGACCGTACCGTCCGACAAATCGTGCTCACGGTCCAGGACTATTCGATCTTTGCCTGGAACGCCATGCTCAACTTCTTCCGCCCGCCTATCTACTGGACTGATTTCCTTATGCAGTCCGACATCATTGGCGTCGGATCACTCTCCATCGTTGTGCTCTCCGGCATTTCTACCGGAGGTGTGCTGGCCCTGCAATCTGCGGCTACGCTCTCAGCCTTTGGAGCCACTGCTGTCACCGGGCAATTCGTGTCACTAACGATGATCCGTGAGCTTGGCCCAGTGCTGACCGGCGTGATGGTCTCCGGCCGCAACGCTTCTTCCATGGCCAGCGAGTTGGGGTCGATGGTTGTGACAGAACAGATTGACGCCATGCGCGCACTCGGCGTCGATCCGCTGCGCAAGCTGGTGACACCGCGTATCTTCGCCAGCATTGCCATGCTCTTTTTCCTCACCATCGTGGCAGATGCATGCGGCATCATAGGCGGCGGTGCTGTCACCGTCTTTATGAACCACCAGAACGGCACGCAATACTTCAACATGGCGTGGGAACATCTGCGCGGGCCCGACATCATTCAGGGACTTGTCAAGCCGCTCTTCTTCGGTTACATACTCGGCTCGATCGGCTGTTTCTATGGAATGAGAACAACGGGGGGCACACAGGGCGTAGGCCGCTCCACTATTTCGGCTGTCGTCACCGCATCGGTGCTCATCATCTTCGTCGACTTCCTCATCACCCATGTGTTGCTCACAATCTTCACATGATGGACGACGTACCCAGCATCCTCACAGCATCGGCACCGCTCCACGAGACGGTGCCAGTCGTCGAACTGCGCCATGCCAGCATTGCCTTTGACGGCCCGCCCGTGCTCGTGGATGTCTCTTTCACCGTTGCACCGGGCGAGACCCGCATCCTGCTTGGCCCTGCAGGCGTGGGCAAGAGCGTTCTGCTTAAACTCATCAACGGACTGCTGCTGCCAGACACCGGCAGCGTCCTGCTCTTCGGCGAAGAGATCTCGTCGATGACCGAGGAAGAACTCTTTCCACTGCGCGCACGCACCGGCATGGTCTTCCAGGAAGGCGCGCTCTTCGACTCGCTTACTGTCCGCGACAACGTTGCCTATCAACTCATTCAGGACAGCAATATCCCCGACGAGGAAATCGACGCACGTGTGCTTGAAGCACTGCGTTTTGTCGGCCTTGAGCAGACCTTCTCATTCTTTCCTGCGAGCCTCTCGGGAGGCATGCGCCGCCGCGTCGCCATCGCGCGCGCACTCATCAACAATCCCGACCTGCTGCTCTACGACTCGCCAACCGGCGGCCTGGACCCCATTACTTCTACCAACATCATCGAGCTGATCGTGAAGCAGCGCGACGTTCATCGTACGCCATCGCTGCTCGTCACGCATCGTCTGCAGGATGCCTTCACTCTCTGCACGCATCGCTTCGACCCGGAAAAGAACGCAATGGTCCCACTGCCCAAAGGCGTCACCGACCCCAACACGACTTTCCTTATGCTCGAAGAAGGCCGGCTGATCTTCAATGGTTCGTTGCACGATCTGCTGCATTCGGAAAACCCTTTCGTGCGCGAGTTTCTGGAGTAGACCAGTTGTCATCTTTCGCCGCTTTTTCACGCAACTGGTTAAGAGGGCGGTACCAGATAGTCCCTCATCTGATCAAACATCGGTTCAGGCATCCGCGTCAGGCGATTGTTAGCGTCTTCCGGAACGGTGTAAACCCGGTGATGTAAACCCGGTGACCTGACGGCGATGCGCCTTCATGCCCCGCAGGCACTATCGCCTCCATCCGGATCATCTCGTGATCGGCCTGTCCCGGACCAAACGTGATCGTGTCATTTCCCACGCGAAAATGCCCTGTGCCCTGGCGTAGAAGAGATAGATTGGGTCTCGCTGCGCCCGGCTCGACTCCTTCCAGTTCTCCGCCCTGCCGGAATGTCAGCTCGATTGCTACCGGAACGCGGTCATGCCCTCCCACGTCGAAAGCGAGTTCGAAGGCGCCGGCGTTCTCGGTGACGGTGACATTCTGCTCCAGAGTTTGGATATTGCTCATCGGCCGTTGAGGAAAATTCATCTTGCTCCAGAAGCGATTACCTGCGGGAGTCAGCGGGTAGTCGCCCTTCGCATTGCGCAATTGTTTTGGTAGCGGCTGATAGTACGGCACGTGAACCTCCTGATGGAGCAGGTATCGGTTCTCTTCAACCGTCATGCCTTCGCTTCGGAACGCGCCTTCGCTGAAGAACGTCGGCGTCATCCTTACGGATTCCAGAACTGCCTTACCTTTGCGGAAATTAAAGAATGCAGGGTTGCTTGCCAAGCCCGATGCGACGCCAAGAGGCCAGTCGCTGCCACCATAGACGGTCGCGCTTGTCTCTCCCCTCCGAATCCGCGCCAGTGAGCTGTTACTGAAGAACCGCGCGTAGTTGCTGGGCAACGGCTCAGGATCGGGCAGGTTGCGCTGATAGAGAGGTTCCTCCAGAAATTCAATGAGGGGGATCTTTACCTCGGCCTGATCGAGGCCAATCTGTTCAGCAAATCTGGCCACCGCGGCAAACTGGCGATTCTGATCATGGATGGCCATGTAGCGATACTGCAGATAATAGTTTGAAATCCAGGCCATCATCGTTTGATCCTGCCGGCGCGAGCCGACCGTTTCCAGTTCGCCATTGGGGTGCATATAGAAAATGGTCATGGTAAGATTTCTGCGAACTGGTTCGAGGAGTTCGGGGCGATGAAGCAACCGTGCGATCGTGATCAGCGCGTTGTCGACCACGCGCGAGTAAATGCCCGTGCTCCGTTCGCAAAACTGCCCATCCGCGTCACAGAAAATACCCTCTCCCAACCAGTCATCGATTCTGTCCACGTATTTCGCCGAGGGGAACAGCGCATTCAACTGCGCCAGGGCCGAGCTGACTACCCAGCGATGGTTCGGCGTGTGGATTCCGCCAGTCGATAATGCCTCACCGGCCGCCAGCAAAAACTTCTCAAGCTTCTGGTTGATAGAAAAAAGCTGCGGCAGATTCATGTGTTTGAGAACAGTCAGGGCCGTGCATACTGTCTGAACTACGAATCCTGTGTCTGGAGGAGAGCAAAGGTTGCCGGAATCGATGGTTCCGTCGGGATGTTGCGCGGCCAGTAATTTGGCCGCTGCCGCGTCTATAACCGCCAACAGATCCTGAGACTTGAAGTAAGCGGATTCCGGCGCGCAGTAGGCGCCAGCTAATGCGTCGATCTCCTCCCCTACCGCGCGAACGCCAAAACGTTCATGTGAACCTTTCGCCGAATCAATGACAGACGGCAGGTTGGCATCGTTTGCTTTCACGAGCTGACGATAGTAGCCGTCTGTTGTTCCTGTTGCGTCCTTGATCTTGGCGACGCCCATGCCTGGCATTCCAGCAAACGCCGCCGCGGCACCCAAAGCGTCCCGCACAAACCCTCTTCGTGAAATTTCCTTATTCAAAACCTTGACCCCTCAGGCGATTTTTTAGCTCAAAGCAATAGCGATGGAATTGTATCGCTCATGAGCAGACTGTGGCCCTCCGTGCTAGACTTCCACTGCACAAAATTCTGCTTGCGCCTAGCTCGCAAAAGCCCTGCAAAATCGCTTCACCGAGAATCGGAGGCATCCAATGACCATTCCTTCAGCTGGCTCTGTTTTTACGCGCCGAAGCTTTCTCAAGACCGCCAGCTCCGCTGCGCTTATGCCGCGCGGGGTGTGGGCGCGTGCCGCACGAGCAACAGCTTCTGACCGCATCACTCTTGGCGTCATCGGATGGGGCATGATGGGCCCCAGCAACACCAAGGTCTTCCTTGAGCAGCCCGACTGCCAGGTTGTTGCCGCTTGCGACATTGACAAGGTGAATCTGCAGACAGCGATAGACACCGTCAACACCAAATACGGCAACCAGGACTGCAAGGCTTATCACGACTATCGCGAACTGCTCGCGCGCGACGACATCGATGCTGTCATGATCGCCATACCCGACCACTGGCATGCGCTTGTCGCCACGGCAGCAGCCAACCGCAAGAAAGACATCTACGGCGAAAAACCTCTCGCACGCACCATCCGCGAGCAGCAGACCATTGTTCGCGCCGCTCAACAGAACAAGATCATCTGGCAGACAGGCTCGTGGCAGCGCTCCGTCGCTCCCTTCCACAAAGCCGCCGAGATTGTGCGCAACGGTCTCATCGGCAACGTAGTCCGCGTCGAAGTCGGCCTGCCCGCCGGTCATCACGACTTTGCCGGCACCGAGCCCGCGCTCTTAGCCAAACTAGCAACGCTGCCCGAAAAGATCACCGACCCAGCGCTGGTTGTTCCAGGCACGCCTGCGTGGGGCCTTGCTGTCTCCGATCCTCCGCCACAGCTTGACTACGACACATGGATCGGCCCCTCAAAGATGGAACCCTACATTCAGGCGCGCGTGCACAAGAACTGGCGCTGGAACTACAACACCGGCGGCGGCCAGCTCATGGACTGGATCGGTCATCACGGCGACATCGCGCACTGGGGCCTCGGCTTCGATTCGACCGGTCCATCGGAAGTTGAAGGGCGCGGCGAGTTCCCTGCATCGAACGCGCTCTGGAACACAGCGACGAAATACCACATCGAATGTCTCTATCGTAAAGAGGTCACCGGTTACGCCAACGATGTGCACATGACCATCGCCGGTGGCTCGGGAGCCATCAATATGGGCACGAAATGGATCGGCACCGATGGCTGGGTGTGGGTTGATCGCGGCGGCTTCGATGCCTCAAACCAAGACTGGGTCAAGATGGACTCGCTCCCTGACGATCTCCGCAAGATCAAGCTTTACGAGTCAAGCGAGCATCGCCGCAACTTCCTCGACTGCGTCAAGTCGCGTAAGCCCACCATCACGCCCGTTGAGACCGCGCATCACTCCACGATTCCCGGCCACCTCGGACTCATCTCCATGCTCACCGGCCGCAAGATCCGCTGGAATGTTCAGGAGGAAAAGATTGAAAATGACTCGGCAGCTACGGAATTACTGACTCGGCCTTATCGCGCGCCATATCAACTTGCCTGATCTCGATTCGTTAGCGTCCGCCTGCCATGGGCGGACGCTAACTTGCTGACCCACTGCCTTCATCTGCTAGCCTTGCCAGTGAAGCAGGTAAGCCATGGCCAGTAAATTCACGGGCTTCGATTTTCTCAACCTCGACTCGGGCTTCTCTCAAGACGAATTGCTTGTCCGTCGCACTGCACGTGAGTTCGTCGACGACAATGTTATTCCGATCATTGAAGCCTGCTTCCGCGAAGATCGCTTTCCGCGCGAACTCGTCTCGCTCATGGGCGAGCTCGGCTTCTTCGGCGCCACGCTATCCGACTACGGCTGCGCCGGCATGTCGAATGTCGAATATGGCCTCGTCATGCAGGAGCTTGAGCGCGGCGACTCCGGCCTGCGCAGCTTTGTCAGCGTACAATCGGCGCTGGTCATGTATCCCATCTACACCTTCGGCTCCGACGAGCAGAAAAATACCTGGCTGTCCCCGCTCGCCACGGGAGAGGCACTCGGCTGCTTCGGACTCACAGAGCCCGGCTTCGGATCGAATCCTGGCGGCATGACCACCCGCGCACGCCGCTCCGGCTCAGAGTTCATTCTTAACGGTGAAAAGATGTGGATCACCTCCGGCTCCATCGCCGACGTTGCCATCATCTGGGCAAAGCTCGAAGGTGAAGACGATGATCCCAACTCCGGCAAAAGCGTTCGCGGATTTCTCGTCGAAACCGATCGACCCGGCTTCTCTGCTCGTGACGTGCATGGCAAGTGGTCGCTGCGCGCCTCAGTCACCAGCGGCCTTTCGCTTCAGGACGTGCGTATCCCCGAGTCGAACATGCTGCCGGACGCATCGGGCCTGAAGAGTCCGCTCATGTGCCTCAACCAGGCTCGCTACGGCATCAGCTGGGGCGCCATCGGCGCGGCCATGGCATGCTACGACTCGGCACTCAGCTACTCTAAAATCAGAAAACAATTCCACAATCAGCCCATTGCCAGCCATCAGCTTGTGCAGGAAAAGCTCGTCTGGATAGCTACGGAGATTTCAAAGGCCCAGTTGCTCTCACTCCATGTCGGTCGTCTCAAAGACGCCGGCAAAGCTGGCCATCAACACATCTCGATGGCCAAGCGCAACAACGTGTGGATGGCGCTCGAAACCGCGCGCATGGCCCGCGACCTGCTGGGTGCAAACGGCATCACCGAGGATTACCCCATCATGCGCCACATGATGAATCTGGAATCAGTGAAGACCTACGAGGGAACCCACGATATTCACACGCTGATTCTGGGGCAGCACCTCACCGGGTTTGCTGCATATTGAAATATCATCGACAATCCTGGCTCGACAGGGCATAGTCGTATCCATGCAGAGATTGTTTAAGAGTCTTCGTCTGCGCGGACTGCTGACATGCGTCGCGTGCCTCTTTTTGCTTAGCATCGCTGCCCGTGCGCAACAGTCTGCCGCGCCCATCGTGCTGCACGCCGCACGACTGCTCGATGTCGCCACCGGCAACATGCTTTCGCCCGGCGAAGTCCTCGTTGAGGGCGAGCGCATCAAGGCCGTCGGCAAATCCGTCAATCATCCTCAAGGTGCGAAAGTCATCGACCTCGGCGACACTACGCTGCTTCCCGGACTTATCGACGTGCATGTGCATCTCTTTCTGCATCCCGGAGCCGAAGACCTGCAGACTGTCGAGGAGGCCGTGCCGTGGCGGACCATACTCGCTGAGCAGGCAGCCAAAGCCGACCTACTTGCCGGCTTTACCGCGGAGCGCGATATGGGCACAGAAGGCGCGGGCTCCGCCGACTCCGCAATCCGTGACGCCATCAATCAGGGCCTTATTCCCGGCCCGCGCCTGCGCATCAGCGGCAACGCCATCGATATTCTCGGAGGCCACGAAGACGCCAATCACTTCAACCCTGCACAGCATGTGCTCTCCAATGCTGACCGCGCCAACACTGCCGATCAACTTGTCGAGGTGATCCGTAAGCAGCACAAAGAGGGCTCGAGCTTTGTGAAGATCTACGAGACCGGACCCGACCAGATGATCGATGGCGTGCTGCACACACCGTATCAGTACACAGAGGCACAGCTTGCCGCCGCCGTAGAAGAAGCGCATCGTCTTGGCACGGGGGTAGCCGTGCATGCCATGGGCGAGCCCGGCACGCTTTACGCTGCACAGGCTGGTGTCGCTTCTATCGACCATGCCACGCAGCTCAGCGACGAAACCATGCGACTGATGAAGGAGAAACACATCCCTGCAGTACCCACCTTCACCATCTTCGAGTATTTCGCGCACCATCGCGAGTCGCAGGATCAGGCTGCAGGCGAAGCCGCCATGCTCGACTACAAGATCGCCGAGTTCAAAAAGCAGATTGCTGCGGGCATCCCTTTCGCCGTCGGCTCGGATGTCGGCCCCTTTCCGCACGGCACGCAGGCACACGAGCTTACGCTGATGGTCCGCTATGGTATGAAACCACTCGCCGCTCTGCAGGCCGACATGATCGAGGGCGCACGTCTCTTAGGCTGGGCCGATCAGATAGGTCAGCTCGAACCTGGATACTACGCAGATATGGTCGCCGTACCCGGCAACCCGCTCGACGACATCTCAGTAGTGGAACACGTAAGTTTTGTGATGAAGAATGGCGAGGTTATTAAGCAATAATCATGATTACAACGGCTTCGGGGGAGTCCAATCTGCGGCCTGAAGCTTTTCCAGAACTTCCAGGAAACGCTTTGGTTTAACTTGTGCCTGTGAATCCTCGACGGCTTGCGATATCCAGCCAGGTAGATGGAATAGAGCAACACAAGCGCGCAGCCCACACCCCACACGAGTCCGAATATGAAGCCAAGCAGCGCAGGCGATTCAAAGCTTGCATGGCTTGTTCCTCTGAAAGCCTCAGACCGCTACCGTAAAGCTGTCCTCGGTCCGCGTCACTGCGTGATACAGAGTATCGCGCTCGACGGGGACGCGTCCGGCCTCGGTGATCAGCCGGCAAAGTTCCTTGCGTGTCATACCCTGCGGGGTGGTGGCGCCGGCGTCGTGATAAATCTTCTCTTCGATTACGGTGCCATCGAGGTCATCCGCGCCAAAGCGCAGCGCAATCTGCGCGATCTTTGGCGTCAGCATCTGCCAGTAGGCCTTGATGTGCGAAAAATTGTCCAGCAGCAAACGGCTCACGGCAATCTGTCGGATATCGGTAAGCCCCGTGGTCACCGGCAGATGATCGAGCGGCGTGTTCTCCGGATGGAATGCCAGCGGAATGAAGGTCTGGAACCCGCCAGTGTCGTCCTGCAGCGCGCGCAGCTTTAAGAGATGATCCACGCGGTCTTCGTCGTTTTCGATGTGCCCGTAGAGCATCGTCGCGTTGGATCGGAAGCCCATTTTGTGGGCAAGGCGAGCTGTTTCCAGCCATTCGCTGCCATCGATCTTGTGATCGCAGATGATCGACCGCACGCGATGCGTGAAGATCTCCGCGCCGCCGCCAGGCATTGAGTCCACGCCGGCGTCACGCAGCTTTTCCAGAGTCTGTTCAATGGTGAGCTTTGCCCGCCGCGCGAGAAACGCAATCTCCACCATGGTGAAGGCTTTAATGTGCACCTGCGGAAAACGCTCCTTGAGCCCGCGCACGAGGTCGAGGAAAAATTCGAGTGGCAGGTCGGGATGCAGCCCACCGACGATGTGAAACTCGGTCACTGCCTCGGAGTAGCCTGAGGCTGCGGTTGCCCACGCCTCGTCCAGCGCCATCGTATAGCCAGCCGGATCGCCCTTCTTACGCCCAAAGGCGCACAGCTTGCACGCAGCTACGCACACATTTGTCGGATTGATGTGCCGGTTTACGTTGAAGTACGTAACATCGCCGTGCATGCGCTCGCGCACGTGGTTGGCGAGCCACCCCACGGCCAACACATCGCGTGAGCCATAAAGCGCCAGCCCGTCTTCGGCGTTCAGCCGTTCGGCGGCAAGAATCTTTGCTGCCACCGGCTCCAGCCGCGGATCGTATGTCCTGAAAGCGACAGCTTGCCGTGCCATTTGCCCAGTATTGTCCGCTTCACCCTGCATACATTCATGATACCGGACGCAGCTCTCGGGACTCATTTTCCCCCGATTGCCGGCTCAACCAGCACGCCGTCATCGAGCGACGCCGCCATCAGCCTGTCTCCCGCAGCGCGGATCATCGCCACCCGGTAACCCGTCTGCCGATACTGCCAGGTCATCGTCTTGGGATCGATGGAGAATATCTGATCGCTCGACCGCGAACTCACCAGAATTCTCTTGTGCGCCGCGTCATAGCTCAGGTCGTCCACATCACGGAACGGCAGCCTCTGAATCCAGAGCCACGTCTTGCCCAGATCAGAAGTGAAGTAGACTCCCTCGCGCGCGCCAAGCCATAGCGTGCCATCCGGCGCAAAGATTACGCGGTGTATCCGCGTGAGCATCTTTGGCTGGCCCATCGGCCACCAGGTCTTGCCTTCGTCCTTCGAGATCACCACGCCGTCAGTCCGCGCCGCTACAATCGCTTTGTCGTGCACGGCTACTGACAAGTAATCGCCCTCGCCCATCACCGGGCCGCCCTGCCACGTTGCGCCCTGGTCGTGACTCGTGAGCACGCCAAGATCGGTTGTGGCTGCCCATACATCGCCCGACACATCGAGCGAGCTTACACGGCTATCCAATTCAATGACCGGCGCTTTCTCCTGCTTTTCGATGTTCACGCGCTGGCCGCGGTAAGCCCTCTCGGTCATGGTCTTCACAATCGTATTGGCGATTGTATTCCTGGGCTCCCAGGTTAAAATCGCACCGGCCGGAGCCGTACCTGCCGCCGTCGCGCTGCCTGTTGGCGGATCGAGCAGGAAGATTCCGTGGCTCGTGCCCGCCACAACCGTTCCATCCTTCGTCTGCGACAGAGCGAATACGTCGCGTCCATCCAGTCCTGCAGCAAGCTGCTGCCAGCTTGCGCCTCCATCAGTTGACCGGAATACGCCTCCGAATCGCTTATCGTTGACGACACCCACGTAGATACGCGAAGGATTGTCATGGTCGACCAGAAGCGCTGCGATTTTGCGTTCCGATATGCCCTCGTTCGACTCCTTGAATGTCTCGCCCGCATCGTCGCTGGCCAGCACGCCACCACGGTCCGTGGCCAGGAGCACGCGCTTAGAGTTACGTGGATCGATATAAACACCATTCACCACCACGTCCGATCCTGTCATCAGCCGGAAAGTGCGGCCAGCGTTCTGTGTCTTGTAAAGTCCTTCTGTTGTACCTGCATACACCACGTTGAGGTTTTGCGGATCCTGCATCAGCACACGCGTGCGTCGAGCTTCGGTGGGAATGCCCTGAATCTTATGAAACAGCAGCCCTGCATTCTCGCTTTTGTAGATCCCACTGCAGGCACTCAAGTAAACGGTCTTCGGCCGCTCCGGGTCAAGGATGATCGAGAAGACATCGGAGTCAACGATCAGGCCCTGCTTGATGTTACGCCATGTCTTTCCGCCATCGGTCGTCTTCCACGGCAGGTGCCACGTGCCTGCGTAAACGATCTCGTCATTCTTCGGGTCCACGGCCAACGACTCAATCTCATGTATCTCGCGGTCGCCAACCGGGCTGATCTGCTTCCACGTTGCGCCAGCGTCACTGCTGCGAAACACTCCAGCCAGTGTGCCCGCAATCAGCATTTGCGGATCGGATGGCGCCTGCACAATTGCATGCACGGGCTGCCCCTTGAACTCGGCAGATTCGGTCCATGTGTGCCCGCTGTCATGGCTGATCCAGAGACCGCCGTTATCTGAGTTTTTCCACATGCCCACATACAACGTCGTTGGATGCGACTCATCCACTACGATGCTATCGAGCACAAAGCCGTCCTCAGGACTCAGTTTGGCCAGCCTGTGCCAGTTCAGGCCGCCGTCGGTCGACTCGTAGAGCCAGCTGTTCGTAGTACCAAGATAAAGATGGTCAGGCTCACCAGGAACCGAGGCAAAAGTCCGCGCATCACCGCCCGCTGGACCCACTACACTCCATGCCGTCTCCGCATATGCACTCATCGAGAAAAAAACATATATTGCAGCCAGAAATGCCGGCGCCCACAACCTGCGCCAGCCAGGCAGCCCGTGAACAATAGGTAAACCACTTGTCAAACTACTCATTCAGCCAGAAAACTCCCCCGCTTGATCCAGAATATTCAAAAACCACCCTTGAGGAAACCACACGGCTGCGGACCAACTTAGGCCACATATCCTCGGAGACGCGAAAAAGGCTGACCGGTTTCACCGGCCAGCCTTCAAATCATCACGGAGGATTGCCTTACATTTGGGTTCATCGGGCTCTTCATCATCGATGATGAAGAGCCCAATTAACCGATATGCCTTCCGTTACAGGCTTGCTGAGCAGCCTACTTCTTGTGAGGGTGCCGCTCGCCAAGGGGCTTGCGCACCTGGACTTTCACGGCCGATTCATCCACAGGAGTAGTGCCCGTTACATCGGACGAGAAGTTTGCACCTGCCGGTACCAGGTAGTTCTGCACTGTCTGGCCGTCAGTTGGGGTCGTTGCTACCGAGATCCGCGAAGCATCGATGCCCTGATCCGTCACCAGGTACTCCTTGGTGTTGACCGCGCGCTGCGCTGCGAAGTCCTCAACCTTGGCGTGTTTGTGATGAGCAGCGTACTTCTCTTGTTTGGCCTGCTTCGCCTTCTCCTTGTCGTCGGACTGGCCAACAACAACTGCCTTGGCGTCTGCGTTCTGCTTCAGGTCGAGAGCAACCTGATCCAGGCAGGCCTTGGCTTCGTTGTCTACACGAGTCGGACGCCGTTTGTCATTCGAGAAGCTGATTGAGCAGAGCGCCTGCGTCTTGGGCTGCGGCGGAGGAGGCGGAGCCTCGATCGTCACAGTTGTGGTGGCTGAAGCGGAGTGGCCCTTGTCATCTGAGACATTACACTTCACTTCTACCGCACCTGTCGGTGCTCCGGTCGAAGAGTACTCTGCGGTTGTACCGCTGCCGGAAACTGTTCCGCCCGAAGCCGAGTAGCTGTAAGTCAGTGGACGATTCTGCGGGCTCACAGCTGTGGAGGTGATAGTGCTGGTGTCACCTGGCTTGATGGTGCTGGGGTTGGCCGAGCAGCTGATCGTCGGCGGCTCAAACTCTTTCACCGTAAAGCTAGCCGAGCAGTTCGCAGTCTGCCACGGCTTCAGGCCTTCCTTACCTTTCTTGCCCGACTTCACCGTACCCTGCACCGAGTACGTGCCAGGCGCCAGTGAAGAGGTATCTACCTTGGCTGTGGTGTCGCTGCCGGTTACGCCCTCACCCGACCAGCTGTAGATCACGCTGTCCTTCGGATTCAGATTGCCTGCAGAGGCGGTAACCGTAATCGGGTCGCCGGGGAACACCGATGAGGGGCTCGCCGAGCAGGACTCGGTGATAGGCGTTGGCGGAGCGATCTCGCCAACGTGGAACACCACACCTGCACTCAACCGTGCTGCGTTGATGTTCGCGCGGCCGCCATAGTTACCGGGGCCGAAATTGGCATGCATGTACTCATAGTCGGCCTGAAACAGGCGAATGGCCAAGTGATGATTGAACCACGGCGTCTCGTAGTCCATGCCGCCGCCGGCCGTCAGGCCGGGACCCCATCTCTTGGGGTTGTGATATGGACCACTGACATTTTCCGCATCCACAAGGCCGTGGATGAAGGGTGTAATATTGCCGGCTGGGAAGCGGAAGATGATACCTCCCCCAACCGTGTAGAAGCCATCGTCGTTGCCGTGAGTGCCAATATTCGAGCCCGGAACCTCATCGCCCCACTGGTGAATTGCGAATTCAGCCTGAGCACCCACATAACGATTGAAGAAGTAGGCGCCGCTGAACAGTCCGCCAAGATTCACTGCATCGTAGTTCGCGGATACAACCGTGCCTCCTCCGATCGGAGTGTTCACTGTGCCGCTGGGTGCCAGATAGCTATATCCGGCGAAGATATCCCAACGCGACGGAGACCCCTCCGAAGAACCCTTGGCAGCTGGAGTCGCCTGGGCCGTGGCGACTGCCGGTACTGCTGCCACGCATAACAGGGCAAGAATCCGGCTTAAGTTTTTCAAACTTCCAACAGACATGCTTTTTCCTCCGCAACTAAACTGGATAAACCAAATGAATTTTTTTGCTGCGAGCCACAAGAACTGGCTCGGGCTTGCCCAGCTTCGCGCCATGGCGAAGCATTGAAAACGACTCTACAGCACATTCAAACGTACCATAGGAAAATCAGCATCGAACACAATTTTTTTCAACAAGTTGCCTGATATGTAACGCTTGGTTTGCGCAGACTGCCGGCTCCTCCGCCGACGCGCGTTTATCCCAAAAGACCGCCTCCCGTGCCGCAAATCACCCTGCGTTCAGGGTCTTGAGCAGGCTACGGGGTTCCCGTTGTATCTTTTCCTGTAGAAGCGTGATTGCGTACAAAAGTTGCTCCGGACGCGGCGGGCACCCCGGAACATAGACGTCGACAGGAATCACTTGGTTAACACCCTGCACCAGAGCGTAGTTGTTGAATACTCCGCCGGATGTCGCGCAGGCTCCCATCGAGATTACCCATTTCGGCTCCGGCATCTGGTCATAGAGCCTCCGGATCACCGGCGCCATCTTCTGCGAAACGCGCCCCGCAATCACCATCAGGTCCGACTGCCGTGGCGATGGCCGGAATACCTCAGCTCCAAAGCGTGCAACGTCGAAACGCGACGCACCCATCGACATCATCTCGATCGCACAGCAGGCCAGCCCGAAGGTCATCGGCCAAACTGAGTTTTTCCGGATCCAATTGACTGCAAAGTCAAGCGAGGTGAGAAAGACGCCCTCCGGCTCCTCGAAGCCGTAGTTCACTTCCTTCAACTTGATCCGGTTCTTCGCGCTGCTTTCCAGCGCTCCGAACAGATAATGGTCGCGCTCTGCTGTCGCCGCCATATATCTACTATAAACCTATCGGGCCGCTTAGGTTCCCCATTCTGCATGCCCAGCAGGGTCTGCCGCATCCACACGCTGTTTTTCGAATGCCGGAAACCGGTTCCAGTTACGCCGCTTTTGCACCTTGTATGTGAGAAAGCAATAAGGATTCAAAAGAAACTTGCCTCCCTTCGGGTTCCTTATAGACAATGGCATGGAGCCAACGCATCGCTCGCGTACCACCGGCCGTCGCACGCAAGTCCGTACCGCCGGCTGACCCTGAAACACTGCCCTTAGGCCTTACGTAGCCATCTGGTTACGCAAGGAAACCCACTGGCTTCCGCGTACTGCGCGCGGTTGCTTCTTTGGAGTGCAAAAATCATGTATCGACGCCGCATTTTCTTCCTGCCTGCTCTTGCTTTACTCGGATCTCCCATACCCACATTCGCACAGGCTGCCGCATCTTCCGCGCCCGCTACACAGGCTCAGGTCGCAGCTCTCCAGCAGGCAGTGCAAAATGCACAGTCAGCTGGCGACAATGCCTGGATGCTGGCTTCAGCTGCACTCGTATTGCTCATGACCGGCCCCGGTCTGGCGCTCTTCTATGGCGGCCTGGTGCGCAAGAAGAACATTCTCGGAACCATGATGCAAAGTTTTGCCATGATGGGCCTGGTGACTGTCATCTGGGCCATCTGCGGCTACTCCCTGGCATTCGGACATGGCAGCATCTTCATTGGCGGCTTCGAGCACCTGTTCCTGCGCGGCGTCTCGCTCCAGCCCAACCCCGACTATGCCGCCACCATTCCCGAGCAGACCTACATGGTCTACCAGCTCATGTTCGCCATCATCACACCGGCGCTGATCACTGGCGCCTTCGCCGAGCGCATGAAGTTCAGCGCCATGGCCGTCTTTCTTTCTCTCTGGTCTCTCATCGTCTACAGTCCCATGGCCCACATGGTCTGGGGCGTCGGCGGTCTGCTCAACGCCACAGGCCAGCACATCCCCTCACTGGACTTTGCCGGCGGCACGGTCGTCCATATTACATCCGGAGTCTCCGCTCTGGTGGCCTGCCTCTACATCGGCAAACGCGTCGGCTACCCGCAAACTGCCATGCCGCCGCATTCCATGGTGCTGAGCTTCATCGGCGCCTGCCTGCTTTGGGTAGGATGGTTCGGATTCAACGCCGGCAGCGCACTGGCAGCCAACTCACTAGCCACCAGCGCCTTCATCAACACCCATTTTGCAGCCGCCACGGCCGCTATTGGCTGGACAATCTTCGAGTGGCTCCACAACGGCAAGCCCACCGCACTGGGCGCAATCTCCGGCTCGGTTGCCGGACTGGTGGCCATTACCCCGGCTTCAGGCTTCGTCCAGCCCTTCGCCGCGCTGGCCATCGGACTGGTCGCGGGATTCTTCTGCTCGTTCATGGTATTCAAGGTCAAGAGTTTCTTCGGTTACGACGACTCGCTCGACGCCTTCGGCGTGCATGGTGCCGGCGGCACCCTTGGTGCGGTGCTCACCGGCATTTTTGCCACCGAGGCCATCAATCCCATTTACGGTAAGGGGGTCCCAACCGGCGCCGTCGACGGTCACTGGGGCCAGGTTCTCAACCAGCTCGCCGGCATCGGCTTTGCCTGGGGCATCTCGATCGTGGGTACCCTCATTCTGCTTTTCCTCGTCGACCGCACCATTGGCCTGCGCGTTTCACCCGAGCACGAATCCGCCGGCCTCGACCTTTCACAGCATGGCGAAGAAGGCTACGACCTCAACGCCTGATTTACGCAACCTTTTCGTATCTCCATCCTTGTGCCTTTTTCCAGGTGCAGGGGTGGGGAGATACGAGCCACTGACCTGTCTAGTTGCTAAACCGGTTTCCCAAAGTCTGGGAAACCGCGGTCATCCACAGGAGGCATATTGAAGATCAACACCCAAAATCTTCATTCTGTCACTACAAACCAGACGCTCCTCCTGATACGCTATCGAACGAGGCATTTTGCATATGCTCAAGATTGAAGCCATTCTCCAGCCTTCTAAACTCGACGCCGTGAAAGATGCTCTGCTCGAGGCAGGCATCGAAGGCATGACGATTCTCGAAGCCCGAGGCCACGGCCGCCAGAAGGGGCACACTGAGTTCTACCGGGGCCGCGAGTACACGGTAGATCTTCTACCCAAAGTCAAGATTGAACTGGTCATCCACGACGAGCTCAAAGAGAAGGCCATTGCAGCCATCGTCGGAGCCGCGCGTACCGGCCGCATCGGCGACGGCAAGATCTTCCTCAGCCGCATCGACGAAGCCATCCGCATCCGTAACGACGAACGCGGCGAAAACGCGCTCTAACGAACCACGACAGATTCAGCATCAATCTCCTGTCTGCCCGCCATCGCCGAAAATGCCCGGCCGTGGCGGGTAACCAGGGTCGTGCCTGCTCACCCCCAATGCTCCAGCCGACCTGACGGCTCGCCGACTCTCCGAGGCGGTTGTTATCTTGGAGAAGCGATTACTTATACCCGGCTATCACGTCTGGTCATAAGCCTATGGAGCCTTCTTAAATGATCCCCCGTCATTTTGCCCTACTTTTCTTGCCATTCAGCCTTGCCGTTTGCCTGTCTGCCCAGGACACCCGCACAGTATTTGAGCCTCTCCTGCCACCTGTCTGCACCACGCTCGATGCAAAGTTGCAGAAGGTCGGCAACTCCCTGGCGCCGGACGACGAGCAGAAGCTCGACACCGCGCGTATCCAGAAGGCCATTAACCACTGCGGTAGGGAGCGTGCGGTTCTGCTCCGCGTAGACGGCACCAAGAACGCCTTCCTCACCGGCCCTATCGAGTTGCGGCGCGATATCACGCTCATCGTCGGCCCCGGTGTCACGTTGTTCGCCTCACGCGACGCTTCGCTCTTCGCCACATCTCCCGGCAACTGCGGCATTGTGAGCCACACACCAGGCATGCATGGATGCAAGCCACTCATCTCCGCCGATCACGCGCCCGGTTCCGGCATCATGGGCGACGGCACTATCGACGGTCGCGGCGGGGAGAAGATGCTTGGTTCGCAGTACTCCTGGTGGGACCTCGCCGAGCAGGCCCGCGCTGGCGGCGGACAGCAGGTTCCGCGCATCATTGTCGCTGACTACTCTGATGACTTTACTCTCTACCGCATCACGCTTAAAAACTCACCAAACTTCCACGTCGTCTATGACCACGGCAACGGATTCACCGTATGGGGCCTCAAAATCGACACGCCGCAGCGATTGGCTCGCAATACCGATGGCGTCGATCCCGGCGACGGCGCAAAGAATGTGACCATTACGCACAGCTATATCCGCACCGGCGATGACAACGTGGCCATCAAGGGTGGTGCGGGAGGAGCAACGAACATCACGGTCAGCCACGACCACTTCTACTGGGGCCATGGCATGTCTATAGGCAGCGAAACGTATGGCGGCGTCAGTAAAATCCGCGTCTTCGATCTCTCGCTCGACGGCCCTGACAATGGCATTCGCATCAAGTCCAACGGCTCGCGCGGCGGACTCACGCAGGATGTAGTGTATGACGACGTCTGCATTCGCAATTCACCCAACCCCATCACCTTCGACACCGGCTACACCGCCGCTGGCACGTTGACAGGTAACTCACCGCCCTCCATGCGCGATATCACGCTTAAGAACGTCCGCATCTCCGGTGGCGGCAAATTCAGCTTCAACGGCTACGATCACGATCACCGAATCGCCGCCGCGCTCGACAATGTGCAGATTACGGACGAGGGAAAGTACACCTACTCGCTGAACCACGCCAATCTGACCCTCGGCCCCGGACCCGCGAACCTGCACTTCCCGACAGGTGAAGATTCGACGGTCAGCGGAACTCCGGCCGAAGGCAATCCGACCTCGTGTACGGAAAAGTTCGTGCCATTCCCGCGGTAGCGCTTGATTGAAAAGGCCTCAGGTCCCGGCGCTAAAGTACTCCCGCGCCGGACGCCGGAACAGTATATAAGCAAACGCCGCCAACAGGAGTCCGTGCACAACGGTCTGCTGCACGGAGTGCAGCGCGCTCACGCCTACGTGGAAGGCCATCCATGCCAGCGTGAGCCAGCGTGCCCAGTTGCTGCCCAGCAGCAGAAACACGCCACACACCGCCGCGACAATGCTCAGCGCGCAAACCAGAACCAGGTCCTCGGGGAACGGGTGCCACGACGCTGCCTTGTACACGTGATACCCCAATCCGCCGATGCCGGTCACAAGCATCAGCACGCCCAGGATCATCACCGAGATCGGCCGCTTCTTCATTGTGATTGCCGATTGTATCTTAAACCTGCGTTACAACTGCTGTTATCGGCCCGTCCTCGCTGGCGGCACGCATCGGCCTGGGCTGAGGACGTATCAGACAATAGAGCGCGACCACGTGCGTAATCATGAGTAACGGCACATAGAGAACCGGGATCGAATAGGCAGCTCCCAGATCTCCTGCCACCTGGGGAAGGTGTACCTGAATGGCGTGGTAGTAGTCAGCGATTAGGTCGGCTACTCCTACCAGATTGAAAGAAACGACAAAAAACCAGAAGAGAGGGCGCACCTTTACGCTGAGAAGCGCCAGGATGGCCAGCACGCCGGTCGCAAAGTCTGCGTAAGAGGCGAATACCGCGAATCTGGCGGGTAGATTGTGGCCCACGATGCCTGGAAGAATAAATACAAGTCCAAAGAAACGAAAACTATGCAGAGTAGCAATTGCTCGTTGCGCGTTCACCCGGTCCATCGCCTTGAGCCTCGGCCAAATATAGACACCGAAGCAAAGCAACCACGCGACATAACCGAGCACAAGCTGCAGTTGGAAGATAACGAGCGGTGGCATTGGAAATTCTCCTACCTCAATAGGATGATGATTATCATCCTATAGATTCGAAATTTCGAGATTGCTGTGGACTGTTGCATCGTAGGATGATATTCCAAATCCTAAGATGAATCATGCGTTACCCTCCAGAACACAAAGCGAAAGTCCATCAGAAGATTGTGAAAGACGCCTCGCGCCGCGTACGCGCCGAAGGCCTGAACGGCGCAGCAGTTGCCGCAGTAATGCGCGATACGGGTCTCACTCATGGAGGCTTCTACAAACACTTCGGCAATAAGGATGCGCTGCTCATAGAGTCACTGCATGAGGCCTTTCGCGATATTGGCGAGACACTTGTCGACGCAGCAAAACAGTCTCACGCGGAAGAGCCGTGGAAGGCGATTGTGAAGGTCTATCTAAGCCCGGAATATTGCGATCATGTCGAACGCGGCTGCCCCCTGACGGCTCTCTCTCCGGAACTGGCCCGTGTCAAGAAAAATATGAAAGGTCAAATTTTTTCAGAGCTAGTCAACTACAAGGATCGAATGGTTCCTTTCATGCCCGGTAAGCGGACTGCGGATAAAGAACGAGCCTTCTTTGTAATCTTTTCGACAATGGTCGGAGCGGTTGAGATTGCGCGCATGCTGCCTGAACGCGCGGCTCAAGAGAGTGTGCTTGAGAACGCAAGAGATTTTCTCTTGCACAGTTTCTGATTTTTAAGCCGATCTGCCTCAAATCGCCGCCAAATCTTCGCCCTTACCAGCCGGATGTATCCCTTCCGGCCAGAATGTCTTATGCTGTTAACAATTCCTTCTTGCTGCGGCAGGCCAAGCAGACAACTTTGCAATGAATCCAATCGTTCTAGCGGTAGACGATCTTCGGGAGCAGTATCTGCGGGAGATGGCACTGGTGCGCCAGACCTGCGAGCGGACCGGTGATGGCACTGCGGCCATACGCCGACGGTCCGCCGTCGTGGACCGTATCCTCATTGAAATGTGGCGCAGAGCCTTCACCGGCCTGCCCTCGCTCAACGTTACCCTGCTTGCCCTCGGCGGTTACGGCCGCAAGGATCTCTTCCCTTACTCCGACATCGACGTCCTTTTCGCCTTCTCCGACGAAAAGACCGAGGAGCAGTCCCGAGAAGCCGTCCGGGCCATTATTCAGGGAATGTGGGACATCGGCCTGCGTGCCAGTCCCGCCAGCCGCACAGTGAAAGAGGCAGGCCGCTTTGAGGCCGATAACCTCGAGTTCACCCTGGCCACCCTCGATCGCCGCTTCCTCGCCGGCCAGTTTCCGCTTTACCAGCAGCTACACCAGGTCACCTTTCCCGGCGTCGTGCTGAGCGAGTGGACCACTATCACGCAGAAACTCAGTGAGATCGCCCGTACCCGCCACGCAAAGTATGGCAACACCATCTTCCACCTTGAGCCCAACATCAAGGACTGTCCCGGCGGACTGCGCGACTACAGCCTCGCCGTATGGTTTGCGGTGTTATTTCATTTGAAGGATACAAAAGAGTGGCCACGACAGCGCGGCGGGGTTTTCCAGAGCGCACGCGGAGACGCCGAGGCTGCCTTTGACTTTCTTGCCGCCGCACGATGTTTCCTTCACTTCCGCCATGGGCGCGATGACAACACGCTCGACTGGCAGTCGCAGGACGAAGCTGCGGCCCGCTCCATCGGCCTGGAGACACGTGGTACTGCCGATCCCTCCTACTGGATGCGCACCTATTATCGCCACGCGCGCGTTGTTTATCGCCGCGCTGCACTCCTGATGGAGCACCTGCCAGCTCCGGTCAGCTTTTATCGTCAGTTCCGGCGCCGCCGCACGCCCATTGCCGGCACCGACTTCCTCCTCGATCAGGGCCGCATCGACATCCAGCCCGGCGCTCAGTTCAACGACACAGCAGCCATTCTGCGCATCTTCTCGCTCATGGCTACGCACGGCTACACGCTCTCGCAGGCTGCCGAAGACCGCATTACAGATGCACTGCCAGTGCTCGCCATTCACATTCCCGAAGGGCCATATCTCTGGAACGCTCTCCGCGAAGTGCTGCTGGGACCGCACGCCGCGCATGCGCTGCGCACTATGCACGCGCTTGGCGTGCTGGAGATGCTCATCCCTGAGTTCCACGGCATCGACGCGCTGGTCATTCGCGACAGCTATCACCGCTACACCGTGGACGAGCACACTTTCCTTACCATCGACAACGTACATAGCCTACGCACGCCTACGCACGACTATGAGCATCGGCTGGCGCAGCTGCTTCCTGAAATCGACCGCCTCGATCTCTTTCTGCTCTCACTGCTGCTGCACGACATTGGCAAAGGCCGCCGCACTGGAGATCACGCCGTAGCCAGCGTGGAACTGGCCGACGGTTTTCTTGCGCGTCTCGACTTCGATGCCGAAGAGCGTGAGACCGTGCTCAAGCTCATCCGAGCACATCTTGAAATGTCGCAGGCCATGCGCCGTGACATTTTCGACATGGACAATGTGCGCGGCTTCGCCGAGAAGATCGGCAGCCCACAGGTTCTCAAGATGCTTACGCTGATGACCTTTGCTGATATCAAGGCCGTGAACCCCGATGCGCTTACTCCGTGGAAGGCTGAAAACCTGTGGCAATGTTATATGTCCACTGCTAATTTCATGGACCGCTCGGTCGATGAAACCCGCTATCACGCTGCAATCGATCCTACTCTGCTCAACCGCATCCGCTCGATGGTTCCGGCCAGTCAGCACGACCAGTTGAAACAGTTCCTCGAGGGGCTGCCACAGCGCTATCTGCAGACTCGCCTGCCCGAACAGATCCGCAGTCACTTCCAGATGGCGCTCAACCTCGACAAAGACCCTGTTCAGCTCGACCTGCGCCCCAACCGCCAGCTCTTCGATCTCACCGTGATCACCCGCGACCGCACCCGCCTCTTTGCCGACGTTGCTGGCGCACTCGCTGCCTGGGGCATGAACATCGTCCGCGCCGGAGCCTTCTCCAACGACGCAGGCATTATCGTGGACAGCTTTCACTTCACTGACAGTTTCCGTACCATAGAGCTCAACCCCAGCGAAAAAGACCGTTTCCTGCAGAATATCCACGATGTGGTGTCACAAAAGACCTCAGTGCAGCAACTGCTCGAAGCCCGCCGGCATATGAACCACCCCGGCAACCTCAAAGTTGAAGTTCCCACCCGCCTGGAGTTCGACTCCGACTCTTCGACTCATTCCACGCTGCTGCAGGTCGTTGCGCAGGACCTCCCTGGCCTGCTCCGCCAGATCGCGCTTACACTCTCCACACACCAGTGCAACATCGAGGTAGCGCTCATCGACACCGAAGGCGAAACCGCCATCGACGTCTTCTACCTAACCAGCCAGGGTTCCAAGCTTCCACCGGAAGCACAGCACACTCTGGAGCAGGACCTAACCACAGCCTTAGAGGCCATGCGCGCACCGGCCGCATGAGACCGGCTTACTGACCCTTCAATTTTCTGACTTGTAGTTTCATTATTTCTTCTCTATTGTTGAATTAATGACTGACCGCAGCTATCTCGGCGAGTTCGAGCTTATGATCCTGCTCGCTGTCATTCACCTGGGCGATGACGCCTATGGCGTGCCTATCTCGCGGGAACTCGAACGCCACCGCGGCCGCGGCGTCTCCGTGGGCAGTGTCTATGCGGCGCTGGAGCGCATGGAAGCCAAAGGCCTCGTAACATCCACGCTTGGCGACCCCACTCCCGAGCGCGGCGGCAAAGCCAAGCGCTACTTCACCGTGACCAAGACCGGCCTGCGTCAGGTGCATGAGACTCGACGTGTTCTTTCGAAACTTTGGAGCACGCTGCCCGAGTTGAAAGGAGAGCGCACATGAGCTGCATGCCCCCGCCCGCGCTAGCTTACTGGACGCTCACGCACCTCGTGCCTGGCGAATCGAACGACGCGCTCGCCGGCGACCTCCATGAAGAGTTCTGCTCGGGCCGCTCGGCCGCCTGGTACTGGGGGCAGGTGCTCAGCGCCATCGCCATAGGCTGCATGCGTGAGCTTCGCATCCGACGTGCGGCGCTGCTCTTCGCTGGTCTCTGGTCCATGCTCGCACCTGCATGGATGCTGTGGATTGCAGGCATCGAGCGGCATGCCAATTTCAATGAATATCTCGCACAGATGACCTGGCCGTGGCCGATCGTATGCGATCTCGGCCTCACACTGGCTGCCAGCCTGCTCTTTCTCTGGGCCGGCATTCTGCTTTATCTCCTCCCCGGTCTATGGATCAACGGGGCCTCGCGACTGCGCACGTTTGGGCGCGGACTTGCGGCAAGCGTGCCATCTCTCCTCGTTCTGTGGCTCGCTCTAATTGTCTTCTCGATGCATTTTGTCGCAGTTCACACTGTTACGCAGGCTGCTGCGCTCCGCGCTCCTACACCGTTTGAGGCCTATCGCATCGACATGCGTAAGCGCGTTGCCGCATATGGCAGTCATAAGGTAGTGCAAGACAACAAAGCAGAGGACAAGACCCCCGGAGAACCTGAGTTCAGCACGCGCGACGCCATCGTAGACATGCGCGTGTCGGCCATGCTGATGCGTCTGCCGTTTTTTCTGGTTGTTCTTTGTACACTTTGGTCCCTCTCGACCAAAACCGAGCACTATGTAAGCTGAGGACTATCGCAGATGCATCGCACCGAACCGCCGCCGCTCGCAACGTGGATGCTGGAGCATCTCACGCCCGCCAATCGCGATGAGGCTCTGGCCGGCGATCTGCTTGAGGTCTTCCGAACCGGGCGATCCAACGGCTGGTACTGGCGTCAGGTGCTTGCGGCGTGTGTGGTCGCGTGGTTCCGCAGCCTGCGTTCGCGTATGCCATTGCTCGTGTTTGCACTGGTGTGGTCGGCACTCGCGCCGGCGTGGGCCGTACTCATTGAAAAGATCGACGGCAGCGCACAAATTGCCCCGACACTGCGCGCGCATTGGCCGCTGGCGGCTGCTGCCTGGACCGGATTTAGCGCGGCTTTTCTCTGGACGGGCATGCTCATCTACCTCGCCGCACATGCGAATGTCCGAAGAGCATTGCGTCTGCAGAAGATCGCGCGCGCCTTCCTGCTGGCTCCTGTCATATTCCTGCCCGCTTACGCTGCAACCTTCATCCTGACTAATCTGCTCTGGTATCCGGGCATCGGCGTTAACTGGGGCACACTCACCTCATTCTCCGAGATCGTCGATCTCCGCCTCTGGGCCGACGCATTTCGCGTTCCTTATCTTGCCGCATTGATCGGAGCACTATGGAGTGCGATTCCGCAATCAATTCGCACCAGCGAAACACGGCAAATGGATAAAGCAGCATCAGACGAATTTTCCGCGCAATCTGGCACGCTTGCACTTGTGTCGAGCTTCGATACCTTCACCGCAAGCCGATTCCTGGCGTTCACCATAGCTGCGGGGCTTATCAACGCCATGATTGCCAGCTTCATGCTCTGCCGCCTGCCGGAAGCGCGCACACTCGACCTTGCCTCTCTCTGCACACGCGCCGTGCTCTACGTCGTTATCTGTACACTGGCCGGTGTGGCAGGGTCGTGGCTCTACTGGAACGTTCCGTCGAGTCCGCTGCGCGAACGATCTGTGCTGCCGTTTTCGCTCTTTGCGTTGGTCTGCTCCGCTGCGTGGGTCTGGGTTCCCTGCATGGTTCTGTTCTCCGAGCAGGTTTCCCCAGCCACCGCGTTTGTGGCTATGATCGGCGGATCTGTACTCGCCTCAGGCATGCGCAGCGCCACGCGCGGCATCTTTGCGCCTGTATCGCATGCGGCCTCGCTCTGGGAGTACAACAATAACGAGCTTTTTGTCGAATCGCTCTACCGTCCGCCTTTTGACGCGCGCGGCTACTGGATCGCCATTGCACTCTACGCAGCCGGATGGGCGCTGGCTACTCATTCAAACTACACCGCCGCGCTGCTGCTCGGCTTCAGCGCATTTCTCTTTGCGTGGGAAAGAACCGAATGCCCGGACCATCCCTATGAAAATCGCACCGAATATAGACGCTCTGCGTTACGGCTGGCGTGGGTCGTTCTTCCGGCCCTGCTGCTCACTATGTGGGCTCTGCTCGATGGCTTTGCTGCACGCAATCGCGCGCTCGCTGCGCAGTCTGCAGAACAACACGCGAATGCAAACGACGCCCAGCAAAAGGACCGTACGGGCCGCGGCGTTGGTCTGTCCGGCTACGAAAGCATCATCCTGTGGCCCATTCCGGACAAGAAGCAGATCGTTGCGCCGCTCCCACCTGGCATCAGCCTTCTCGCCAAGGGTGCAAAGCAGACGCTCGTCCTGCGCTTCACAGGCGCTTACTGGTACTTTCAGCCTCCTGACAAGCAGCCTGGCCCTCGCGCGCTGCAAACGCACGGTACGCCGCTCGGCGCAAGCATCCACGCCAATAACACATTTCCTCTTTTGATGGAGGCGCATCAGAACCTCAGCGCTCCAGTCGGTCTCGCGCAATGCCGTGAAATCGAGGTGGAGATTCAGAATCGCAGCAATCTCGCGGGTCCCATCGCCATGGCGCTTCTGCTCACCGACTCAGCAGTGCCCGGAAAGACCGCCATCTATCTCGGACAGCAACCATTGCTCACCAGCGAACCGGCGCAGGCAGCAGGCCGGAACTCCATCGCGCAAGAGACGCTTCGCTTTTTCGTGCCTACGCATGCAGACATTCGTCAATTCGACACGATGACCATAATGTTTTTTCCTGAAATGGGCTCGTTCCGCACTGCTCCGCAGCTCGCCATCGACCAGTTCAGTCTGATCCCGAGATGATCTGCTATGCGTCCTTGTGCACCAGATACTCGTCTACCAGCACTGACACCAATACAGCCGTCGGGATGGCCACCAACGCGCCCGGCACGCCCGCAAGCGTGAAGCCCAGCAACAACGCCACCAGAATAGCCAGAGCCGGGAGGCCCACGCGCGTCTTCATAATGCGCGGCGTCAGAAACGAGTTCTCAACCTGCAGATAAACAAAATAGAAGATAGCGACGCCGAGCGCGCGCACCCACGAGTCCACCGCAGCAACAATCAGCGACAAGACAAACGTAATGGCCGCACCGAGGACAGGAATAATATTGAAAAGACCAGTCAGCACGCCCAGCGCATACGCGTAACGCATATGCAACGCGAGAAAAACAATCGTGCTGGTCAGGCCGAAGATGAGCATCAGGCTCAACTGGCCCAGAAGCCATCGGCCCATCAGCACTGCCGCGCGTTGCAGAGTGCTGTCCAGCCGTTCCCGCGGCTCAGGTGGCAACAGCGACAGAAACCACTTGTAGGCCCGATCACCTTCCAGGATGAAGTAGAGCGTGAACACAATCTCAGAGATCACCTCTGCCAGTTTCCCGGCCACGCCGGTAATCGAGAGCAGCAAATGCCCGGCCTGGTGGCTCGCCCAGGTCTGCAGTTTTTCGCTCAAATCGTCTGGATCGATCTGATTGGCGAAGGGAATCCTTTTGAGCTTATCCAGCAGCTCGGGCACGCGTACCGGTGCCTGCTCGCTCAACTGCTTCAAATCATGAAGTACCGGAGGCAGCGCCAGAAACCCGAATGCCGCCAGCCCGCCGGCCACAGCCAGAAGCAAAAAGAGGATCGCCTTGCCCCGAAGCGGCTGCCAACGCCCAACCCGCAGCTGTCCGGTGGCGTGCACTACCGGCGTCAGCACCACGGCAAGCAACGCCGCCACGTATAGCAACACGAGCACTTCACGCAATAGCCAGGCGATGTAGCAGGCCAGCGCCAACACAAATGCAAACAGAATGCCGCTTCGAAGTATGCGCGCCTGATCAGAAGATTGCGTCATGCAAAGGAGTCCTGCAAAGCGATTGGAGATGCGAGGCGCAGGTCAGCGAGCTGGCGAGCCAGTCAGATTGTGGGTACATCAACTATTCTTTCTGACTCGTTGAAATGCCAACTCGCTGACTTGCCGCCTTATTGGTCTCCGCTCAAAATCGATCCCACAATTCCGCCCAGCAGCCCTCCGCCCACAGCCGCTGCCGGCGCCGCCTGCCGGCCTTCGCGCGGCAGATATTCCCCAATCTGATGCGCAAGCCGCGAGATGGGCAGCGTCTGCAGCCACACCGCGCCTGGGCCGGTAAGTTGTGCCAGAAAAATCCCGTCACCACCGAAGATCATGTTTTTGATGCCCGGCACCATCGTGATCTGGAAGCTCACGGTCGACTGAAACGCGCCCACGTGTCCCGGATGCACACGCAACACCTCGCCCGGTGCCAGATTTCTTTGAATTAGCTCGCCGGAGAGCTCGATCCATGCCGTTCCGTAGCCACCCACCTTTTGCAGCAGAAATCCATCGCCGCCAAAGATGCCCGCACCCAGCGACTGCTGAAAGCCCACGCTGATGGTCACCTGTGGTGTGGCGCATAGAAACCCATGCCGGTGCACCATGTACTCCGGCCCCTGCCCCAATTCGATGGGCACAATGTGCCCCGGCACCTTGGTTGCAAACGCCACCAGCCCCGGATACTGGTAAGCCCGGTACTCAGTCATGAAGATACTGCCGCCGCCGGCCACACGCTTCAGCACGCCGAACAACCCTCCACCGCCACCCATCTGAGTGTGCGTCATCATCTGGATGGAAGCGGTCATCCACGAGAGCTCACCGCTCTCACTGAACACGCTTTCGTTGGGGTCGAGCTGCACTTCGAGCACCGGCATAGTGGTGCCCTGGATCCGGGTCTGCATGGCAATTGCCTCCTGTAGGAGACAGTGTACCTGCCGGGAGCCGCCAACGAAGAGATTGTATGTAGATTCCCGCGTTGAAGGTAATCGGGCTAGCGTATACCCTGCGCCTGTCCCGATCCTTTCTGCCTTCCGGCTGAAAGGATGGGACAACGCAGCTTAAGCCGGCTTACTTTGTGCTCTCCAGTGTCACGTTGTGCACCTGTGCCAGCTTTTCCAGTACCTGATAGTGCTGTGCAAGTATTGGCGCATCCTGTTTGGCTGCCATCTGCACACCCGGGCTCTGACCAGACTCCGACTCGTTCTTGAACTGCTTCAGATCGTGCTGCTGCTGTTTTGCCATCGCCTGGATATATGCCGTATCGAAATCCGGGCCGGAAAGAGCCTGGAGCTTTGTAATCTCCTGCTTCTGTTTCCTAGATGGACCTTTCGGCTCGTCCACTCCCAGTTGTTTGGCCGCAGGCTTCAACTGCTCATTCAGCTCGGTGTGAATCTGTACCATCTTCTGCCCAAACTGCTTCACATCGGGGCTCGTCGACTTTTCCTGTGCAAGCTGGCTCATGGCCACCTGCGCATTGTCTCCTTCCATTGTTTCGCGCACAAACGCCTGGTCGGCGATCGGCTGCATGGGTTGCTCTGCACCCGGCATCGCTGTTGCCGGATTTCCTGCACCACCCGGTTCGTTGGGTGCCGTGGGTTGCTGGCTGGGTGAGTTGGGCTGCGTACTTCCTGGCTGTTGCCCCATTGCCGCGCATGCCCACAGGCACGAAGCCGCTATCATGAAAATTCGCTTGCCCGCTGATGAGAACATTCGTCTTTCCTCCTTTTCACTTCAAAAAGTGGCAATCGAGATTTCTCACGGCCGCTTCTCCTCACCCCCGCCAGCCAACATGCCGTGGCCGTAGATCACTCAACGGGGCAAACCCGCTTGTGATTCCACTTTCTGATGCCCAGCGGCACGCACAAAGTTGTCCTCTGCACAGCTCTCGCGCTGCAGATGTTTTTTCATTATCCAACTTACGTTCATGGTTCGTCTTTCAGAAATGACGGTCGCCGAACCGCCACCGATGCTCTACTCTTGCCTGAGACGAGCTTCGCACTAGACTCATGCCCAAAATCCTTTCCCGATTCCGTCGACTAGCACTGCAAGCCCTGGCCCACGATGTGATCAACACCTCCAAGGCCGCGGCGTACTCGGGCATGCTCATGCTCTTCCCCGCTCTCCTGTTCATCACCACTCTGGTCGCGCAGATTCAGACAGGAAGCACGTTCCTCGGCGAACTCCGCTCCATCTACGAGCAGTTTCTGCCCACTGACACACTCGATCTTCTCCAGTCCTATGTGCTCAGCCGCCACCTCTCATCGGACCGGTTGATATTCTCTGCGGCCAGCCTCAGCGCTTTTGCCGGACTTGGCGTGATGCTCTCGCTCATGGAAGGCTTCCGTCGCGCCTATCGCCTGCCGCTGGAAGACTGGGGCTTCTGGAGCCGACGCCTGCGTGCCGTACTCCTGCTCCCCATCGCGCTGGTTCCGTTATCAGCGGCTACGCTGGTGATCGTCTTCGGCCGCCAGATCGAGATGTGGATCTTCGCGAAAGCAGGCCATGACTTTCGCCACATCGTAATTTTCTTCTGGCGCATCGCCCGGTGGTCCGTGACATTCCTGACCAGCACAACTGTGCTCGCCGCCCTTTACCACTTCGGCACCCGCCGCAAGGAGCACTGGCTGTGGGTCGCGCCCGGCGCCGTTGTCGGTACGCTGCTGTGGTTCCCTGCGACACTCGCCTACGGCTGGTACGTCGCGCGCATCTCGGACTACTCGATGTTCTACGGCTCCTTTGCCGCCGGTATTGCCACACTAGTCTGGCTTTACATCACCGCTTTCAGCGTCCTGATGGGCGCTGAGTTCAACGGCGTCCTCTATTGGGAGCGCAAAGAGGTGAAATTCGATGTGGACTCTCCTGAACCCGCTCCTAGACGCGCCGAAGAAGTTCGCTCAGACTCCGTTGAACCCTAGTCGCAACTGCCCGATTTGCAATCGATTACGCGATAGTTCTGGCCAGTTCTCTCGCTTCCCGCCCCGCCGTTTTACAATAGATTTTGCGGCATCCCAATTGAACCTTTCATCCGACTGAAAAGGCTTTTTCCCGTGCTAGCAACCATTCTGGAGTTGTCTCTATGTCCTTCCCTGGCTTGAGCGTCAATGATTCGCCTTCGCAACGTCGGGCCAAAATTGTAGCTACTCTTGGGCCCGCCTCGAACACTGAGGGCGTGATACGCGATATGGTGCGGGCCGGAGTAGACGTCATCCGTCTGAACTTTTCTCATGGCACTTACGAGAGGAAACTGGCGGTGATAAGGTTCGTTCGCAAAGTGAGCCGCGAGGAGCGAAAACCTCTTTGCATTCTGGGCGATCTGCAGGGACCGAAGATCCGCACGGGGCTTCTGAAAGACCACCAGCCGGTGCTTTTGAAGGCCGGGCACCGGTTGACGATCACGCCTGGAGATGCGCCGGGGACAGCGTCTCTCGTGGGCACCACCTTTAAGACACTGGCCGAGAACGTGGAGCAGGGATCGCGGATTTTGCTCTCGGATGGACTGATCGAGTTGCGGGTACACAATGTGGATGGCGCCGATGTGATCTGCGAGATTGTCAATGGCGGCATGCTGGGTGAAAACAAAGGCATAAATCTGCCGGGAGTTTTGGTGCGCACTCCCTCGCTCACCGACAAGGATGCTCAGGATCTCGAATTTGCACTCAAGAATGGCGTAGATGCAATCGCTGTTTCGTTCGTGAGAACGGCGGAAGATGTGCGAATGGTACGTAACCGCATTTCTGCCCTCGGCAGCGAAACCTGGATTATTGCTAAGCTCGAAAAGCCGCAAGCCATCGAGCATCTCGACGACATCCTGCTTGCCTCCGACGGCATTATGGTTGCACGGGGCGATCTCGGCGTCGAAATGCCTCCTGAAAAGGTTCCTGCGATCCAGAAACACATGATCCGCCGCGCCGCTGAGTACTCCAAACCCGTCATCACTGCTACACAGATGCTTGAATCGATGATCGAGAACCCGCGCCCGACCCGGGCCGAAGTCTCCGACGTAGCCAACGCGGTCTTCGACGGAACTGACGCCGTGATGCTCTCCGGCGAATCGGCGGTGGGTAAGTATCCGGTCGAAGCTGTGGCCATGATGTCACGTATCGTTACCGAGGCTGAGGTTCATATGAAGTTCGGCCAGGAGTCCGAGCCTCGCGAACGCCGCAGCCGCCTGTCAATTTCAGAGACCATCTGCGAGGCGACGGCCCACGCCGCGGACGACCTGGACCTGCGTGGCATCGCACTCTTTACGGAATCAGGCGCGACCGCGCGCCAGCTCTCCAAGTACCACCCTTCCGCGCCCATCTTTGCTCTCAGCCCGCTTGAGGTCACCATCAACCGTCTCAATCTGCTCTGGGGTACTACGCCGATCCGCTGTCCCAAGGTAAATTCGACTGAGGCTCTCGTGGATTGTGCCGAGACCCTGCTCGAAAAGGACGGCCACGTCAAGGCACGCGATGTAATCGCCATTGTCGCGGGGACACGCACCAAGTCGGGCTCAACCAACTTCATGCGTCTGCACGCCATGGGAGAACACTCGCTGGAGGGATCGCGCTTCCTTACTCCTCACCACGAAGAGACCGATACAGATCAGGACAGCGCAAAAAAGTCCCCTAAAGCTCCTCGCGCTCCTGTCCGCAAATAACGCGAGCTTTCTTCGGCGTTTCCAAACAGCCATGACGCATCCGTGTAACATCCTTTTGCTATTCGAACAAAAGGATGTTACAGGCGCGCGCTAACTCGCTAACTTGCTGCTTCGTTGACTTGCCGGCGCGCTTCCTCTCAACGCAAGCATCCACCAAACCACTACCGCCAGGTATCCGCACGCCGGCACGTATGACCAGCCCACGTATGCACCGTCGTCATGCCGCAGCATTGCATAGCTGCGCCCTTCAAGCGCCGCAAGCTGAACAAGCGAAAAACAACCAAATCCGCCCGCAATGTATTTCAGATTCGGCGACTGTGCACTCGTGAGCATGGCCGCGAACAGAGCCAGCATTACAAACCAACCAAACACCTGTACACGGTCAACAAGCGCCGGTGACGACACCTGTCCATGCACAAACCATGTCAGCGCAGACGCTGCGACGATGCACGCCAGAACTGCCGACGCCCGCCGCACCGTCCATCCGCCTAGTTCGCCAATCAACCGCAGCAGCATTTCCAGCGCCACAGCCGCCTGCAATGGAACCTCGGCCAGCGTCACCGCGTTGAACCACGCGTTATAAGCCTCTGCATCCACGCGCCCGGCCAGCGCAGACAGCAGGCCCGCACGGAGTGGATAGAAGATCAGCAACGCCGTAAATGCCGGAGACCTCCGCGCCACACCGCGGCGGAAGACCACAAGCACCAGCGCGCACTGCAGCACAAGTCCCACGGCCAGGATTGCCGCATTCGCCGCGGCGCGGGAGGGCCATGGCAGGCCTGCGACAGCAGTTACAAGAGATGAAGAGAAAAATTGCACTAATCGTCGTCCGGTGGCCCGCTTGGCAGCTCTTGCAGAATCTGCTCCACGGTCATGTGCGTCTGCACGGATTTGTACGGCGCTGGTTTCTGCGTGTAGTCAAAGCAGTCGGCCAGCGCGGTCGAGCCCGCATCCCGCGCGCCCAGCGTACCTAGATCAAAGTTATGTTCGATGAAAGCAATGAAACCGCTCGCCTCGTGAAAATGATGGGAGATGTATCCGTGCTTGGCATACGGCGAAACCACAAGCAATGGCACGCGGAACCCTGGCCCCATCGCGTCCATCTTCGGAGGAACCACATGATCGTACCATCCGCCCCAGTCATCCCAAGCAATGAAGACTGCCGTCGAATTCCAGTACGGGCTGTTGCCAATTGCATTCACAATCGAGGCGACCCAGTCAGGCCCTTCGCTGCCCGCACCAGGATGGTCCGAGTGTGCCCAGTCCGGAACGATCCACGTCACCTGCGCCAGCTCGCCACGCTGGATGTCGATAAGCGCGCGCGCGGGCGGCGAGATGATGTTGTCTTTCCAGTCTGGTCCGTACCGAATATGGCGGATGGCCTGATAAGCCGAGAGGATGAAGAAGCTGTCCCCGCTGCCGGGCGCGTAGTAGCGCCATGTCACGCCCTTTTCGTCCAGCAGGTCGGCAATCGTCTGGTAGTCGAAACACGGAAAAACTCCCGGCAGCTCAGTGCCGTTAGGCCCGATCAGCGCCGCCCGCGAACTGGGGCTGGCATCGCATCCCCACACTGTACCCGATGGATTCTCCGCCACATTGCCCGACTGCCCCGCGATCATGTACTGGTGCGCCACAAAGCTTGGCCCCGTGTTCGACTGGAACATCCGGTCGCTCAACGTGTACTCACGGGCCAGAGTCCAATAAGGCTCTACGTCCTTCTCAGGCACATACGAGTAAGGCAGCGTGGGCGGGCTCGCATTCTCCTGCGCAAAGTTGTCCATGGCGCCGTGATTCCAGTCCTTCCACCAGCGCATGTGTGAATGGGTCAGGTCGCGCGAGTCGCCAAGCGGCACCGGTTTAAGCGCAATGGCAGCCCCATTCAGCATGCCGCTTTGCACCGTATCCGCACCAGGAAATCCATTGAACAGATTGTCGAAACTCCGGTTCTCCTGCATGATCACCACGATGTGATCGATTGGCGAACCAGGAATGGGAGAAACCGTGCTGGCTGGGACCGGCGGCGAAGGCGACAGCAGATAGGAGGCTGTGCATCCGACCATGGCAAGCAAAACGAACAGGCCTGAGAGCAGCAGAGGTACAATCGGGCGGCACTTGCCGGAATCCTCAGACGCCATTGTGCATCGCGCGCCCTTTTGCCGCTTATCCCGCATCGTTTCCCGTCCCTGCTGCGCCATCCAGGCAGATTAGCGCCGCTCCGCCACAAAACCCTGTGACGAATATCACGCGCCGTACGCGGCACACTGGCAGTGTGGCGGAAGTCAGGAGGCAGTTTAGCAAACGAAACTGCAGCGCAATGATAGCTATTCCGCAATCCGGAAACGGCACGGGACACAAGTAACGCAATTGGGTGACCGTTTCGCAATATGCCAGGGCGATCTCAATTCTCCCGCTGAATTCGCGAGGAAACATCAACATCGCCGACCATTGCGCAACGCAAAGAAATGGGGTAGGAATCAATCCCACCCCATTTCTTTTTCAAGAGAACGTCAGCCCAAAGTCATCGCTATTACTTCACCGCCAATTGCCGCAGCACGTACTGCAGGATGCCACCGTGTTCGTAGTACTCGATTTCCTGCGGCGTGTCGATACGCACCCGCGCATTGAACGTCTTCCTGCTGCCGTCCATCGCCGTCGCGCTCACCTGCAGCGTGCGTCCGCCGGCAAACTTCGCCTTGAGTAAAGAAGTGAGTCCGGCAAAGTCATACGTCTCTTCACCCGTCAGGCCAAGCGACTCGACATTCTGTCCTTCTTCAAACTGCAGCGGCAGAATGCCCATGCCCACCAGGTTCGAGCGGTGAATGCGCTCGAAGCTCTCGGCGATGACCGCCTTCACGCCCAGCAGATTCGGCCCCTTGGCCGCCCAGTCGCGCGAAGAACCCGAGCCATACTCCTTACCCGCGAGAATGACGAGCGGCACCTTGCGCTCGGCATACTTCACGCTGGCGTCGAAGATCGACATCTGCTCGCCCTCGGGCAACAGGCGCGTCACTCCGCCCTCGGTTCCCGGCGCAAGTTTGTTGCGCAGGCGGACATTGGCAAAGGTGCCACGAACCATAACCTCGTGATTGCCGCGCCGCGAGCCATAGGAATTGAAGTCCGCCGGCTTCACGCCATGCTCGGCAAGATACTTGCCTGCCGGGCCGTTGGCCTTGATCGATCCGGCAGGCGAGATATGATCTGTGGTCACCGAGTCGCCCAGCACAGCCAGCACGCGCGCGCCCAGAATGTCTGTTACCGGTGCGGGCGTCCTAGTGATGCCATCGAAGTATGGGGCCTGCCGGATGTACGTCGAGTCCTTCTCCCACTGGTATACGTCTCCGGTGGGGAAGCTTAGCCCCTGCCAGTTCGCGTCGCCTGCGCTTACCGTGGCATACTCCTTGCGGAAGCTCTCGCTGTTCACCGCCTTCTCGATCGCGTCGGAGACCTCCTGCTGCGTCGGCCAGATGTCCTTGAGATACACCGGCTGCCCTGCCCTGTCCGTGCCCAAAGGATCGGACTCGAAGTTGTGGCCGATCTTGCCTGCGAGCGCATAGGCCACCACCAGCGGCGGGCTCATCAGGTAGTTCGCGCGAACGTCCACGTTCACGCGGCCCTCAAAGTTGCGGTTGCCGCTGAGCACGCTCACGGCAACCAACCCATGCTCGTCGATGCTCTTCGAAACGTCGGCCGGCAACGGACCGGAGTTGCCGATGCAGGTCGTGCATCCGTAGCCCACCACATTGAAGCGCAGCTTTTCGAGGTACGGCAGCAGACCGGCCTTCTGATAGTAGTCCGTCACCACGCGCGAGCCCGGCGCGAGCGATGTCTTCACCCACGGCGGCACGCTTAGCCCCTTCTCAACAGCCTTCTTGGCCAGGATGCCCGCAGCCACCATCACCGAGGGATTTGAGGTGTTGGTGCAGCTCGTAATCGCCGCAATCACCACCGAGCCATGATCGAGATACGGATCTGGATCGACATTGAACCGCTCCTTCACCGTCGTGGTCACATGCAGCGGCTCGTGCGCAGCAACAGCGGTATCGGCTACGGCAGTCGCCCGCTCCCATGCTGCCGCAGTGCGCGTGCCCAGCGGCTTGGCCGTGGGTGCAAGCAGGCTTGGCAACTGCTGCGCGAAGCTCGACGCTGCATCCTTCAGCAACACGCGGTCCTGCGGACGCTTCGGCCCAGCCACGCTCGGCTCCACGGCTCCCAAATCGAGTTCCAGCGTCTGCGTGTACTCGGCCTCCTTCGAGTCCGCTGTGTGGAAGAGGGCCTGCTCCTTGTAGTACGCCTCGACCAGCGCGATCTGCTCTTCGCTCCGTCCCGTCAGCCGCAGATAACGTAGCGTCTCGGCATCCACCGGGAAGATGCCGCAGGTTGCGCCATACTCGGGAGCCATGTTGGCGATGGTCGCGCGGTCCGCGAGCGGCAGATTCGCGATTCCGGGGCCGTAGAATTCTACGAATTTTCCGACGACGCCCAGCTTGCGCAGCGCTTGCGTCACAGTGAGCACGAGATCGGTGGCCGTTGCACCCTCGCGCAGCTTGCCTGTGAGCTTGTAGCCAACCACCTGCGGCACCAGCATTGACACAGCCTGCCCCAACATTGCAGCCTCGGCCTCAATGCCACCCACTCCCCAACCCAGCACGCCGAGGCCGTTGATCATCGTGGTGTGCGAGTCGGTACCAACGAGCGTGTCCGGATAAGCGAACGACTCCCCATTGATCTCGGTGGTAAAGACCACACGGGCGAGATACTCGAGATTCACCTGGTGACAGATGCCCATGCCCGGCGGCACAGCCGAAAAATTCCGGAACGCCGTCTGGCCCCACTTGAGAAACGCATAGCGCTCGCGGTTGCGCTGGAACTCGAGCAGCGAATTGGCTCCGTATGCGCCTTCAGTGCCGTACTCGTCCACCTGCACGGAGTGGTCGATGACCAGTTCAGCGGGCACCAGCGGATTCACCCGCTCCGGATCGCCACCCAGCGTCTTGATTGCATCGCGCATAGCGGCAAGATCGACGACCGCCGGCACGCCGGTAAAGTCCTGCATCAGCACGCGCGCCGGCATGTAGGCAATCTCGCGGCTCGGCTCGGCCTTCGCGTCCCACTTGGCCAGGAACTCGATGTCGTCGGCCGTCACGTTCACGCCGTCCTCACGGCGCAGCAGATTTTCGAGCAGAATCTTCAAACTGAAGGGCAGGCGGCTCAGATTGAATCCGCGCTCGGCAAGCGCAGGGAGACGAAAAATGGTGTAGCTCTCGCTGCCGGATTTCAGTATGGCGCGGCTCGCAAAACTGTTCATCTCAAGAACTCCTTTTCTATCCGCATGGCGCAGATATCTTTATAATCTTCAACGCGGGGTTCCAGAAGGCGCATGTGGACTGGAATAGCTCGCTTCGGGGTTCTCACACGCGCGAGCATCTTCTCTGCATCAGCAGATCATGCTCTGGAATCCCAAATTTCAACGGAAATAGATTACCCGGCGGGAAGAATCAGCGTCCACGGTCATGCCGCCCACGGCGGAACCGCTTGAGAAGCAGTAGACCTGAAATGGGTACTCGTCCACGCATCGGCTACGCAAATTTTACCGCGATAACGCCCCGCAGAGGAATCTCTTTCTCGTCCTGCGGCCGGGCCGGCTCAAACCATACCGCAAGGAAAAAGTCGCGTCCTGTCCAGGCCCGGAGTATCCTTTGTGCGTGCGAGGTAAAAACCGTGAAGACATATTCCAGGTTGCTACTGACCGCGGCATTGTCGGCAATGGCCGCCGTGCCTCTTGCCGCAACTGCGGCTGCACCCAAATCCGTCAAAGTCGATATCAAGACTGCCGACGGCAAAGATGCCGGTACTGTCACCCTCAAGCGGGCCAAAACCGGAGTTGAGGTCAAAATAGCTCTGCAGAACCTGCCGCCCGGCGTACACGCCATCCACATCCATCAGAATGCCAAGTGCGATCCGCCCGACTTCAAAACTGCCGGAGGCCACTTTAACCCGGCAGGCAAGAAACATGGATACGGTAATCCAGAAGGCCACCACAACGGCGATATGGCACAGAATCTTACCGTCAATGCCAATGGCAAGGTTTCAACAACTCTCTTGAACAAGGATGTGACTCTCGATCCGGGCGCGCCCAACTCCGTCTTTGCCAACGGAGGCACGGCAATCATCATTCATGAAAAGGCTGACGACATGATGACTGATCCAACGGGCAACGCCGGTGCGCGCATCGCCTGCGGCGTCATCGTGCAACCGTGAAACTGGGGAGTATAGCTACTCCCCGCCAAAATCCCGATACCGCTCCAGCACGTCACGCTGCGTGATCACGCCATCCAACTCGCGCAGGTTGGCGCGGTTCACCACCGGCACCAGCGGCCACCGGTCTACATAACGCAAAGCCATGTCGAGCGGATGATCCGGATGCACATATGGAATCTGCCCTCCACCTTCTAGAATCGTCTCCAACCGCTCGCCGCCTTTGCCTTCGCGTAACATCGACTCGATCTCTTCGCGCGTAATGCTGCTCCATCCGCCGGGATGCAACCGCACCAGCAGTGCATTCTCCGGTCTGTGCGTGGTCTGCTTCGCGATCTTCTCCATAGTATCCGCAGCGTCGAGCACCAGGTCTGGCGGCGGCTGCATCGCGTCTTCCACACGCAGAATGCTCTCTTCGCGCAGCTCCTCCATTGACGGCAACTCAAGCCCATCCTGCCGGCTCAGCGTGTCAAAGATCGCCACTGGCTGCAGCGTGCGTGAAATAACGTAAGCAAAAGTATTCGCCACGATCACCGGCACAATGATCGAGTAGTTGCCGCTCACCTCGAGCACCATGAATACCGACGTCATTGGAGCACGAAGAAAGCCCGCAAACAACACGCCCATGCCTACCAGTGCATACGTGCCTGGCGACCAGCTCAGATGCGGGAGCAGCGCGTGCTCCGCGCCGCCTACAGCCGCGCCGAACATGGCGCCGATAAACAGCGTGGGCGCAAACATACCTCCAGGTGTACCGCTTACAAAGGAGAGCATTGTAGCCACGATCTTAAGCAGCGCCAGGATCGCGAGGAATTGCCACGTGAACTGCCCGTGCATGGCCTCATCCATGTATTCGTAGCCTGCACCCATCACTTGCGGTGCTCCCATCACGGCAATCAGTCCAATCAGCAGCCCTGCCACTGCCGGCTGTGCATACTGCGTCCACGGCCGCAGTTTGCGGCACCACGGACGCAGCACGCCAATACCGCCAGAAAACGCCACCGAAGCCAGGCCGCCCACAATGCCCAACACTACGTAGGCAATAAGCTCCGAAGGCCGCTTCAACTCCACCGGTGGAATGCGGAACAGCGACTCCGAACCCATGAACAGGCGCATCACGACCACGCTCGATACGGCAGACAACACCACCGAGCCCAGAATTCCCGCCGTCCACCGCCCAATTACTTCCTCAATCACGAACAGCACCGCGGAGATCGGTGCATTGAACGCCGCTGCGAGTCCAGCAGCCGCTCCCACCGGAGCGATCAGACGCATGTGGTCGCGTGTCAGTTTCAACCGCCGCCCCAGCGCCGAAGCGAGGCATGCACCGATCTGCAGCGACGGGTCCTCAGGACCTAACGAATGCCCGGACCCAATTGCCAGCGCTGAAGTAATAAACTTGCCGATCGCCGTCTTGAGCGGGATGTAACCGTTGAAGATGTAAAGCGCCGCCTTGGTCTGGTTCACACCGCTGCCGCGCGACTGCGGAAACACGTGGATGGTCAGCACCGCAATCACCAGGCCGGCAACGGTGGGCGCCGCAATCAGCCGCCACGCCGGCGTCAACGCCGAACCCGACCCAAGCACATAAATGCCACACCACTCGATGGCATAACGGAAGCACACTACTGCCAATCCGGAAAAGATACCGATAAAAACGGAGAGGATCAGGAAGAATCGGTCCTCGCGGAAAAACGCCTGCAATACCGCAGCCGGCGCGTACCACTCGCCCCTCGCAGACTCGTAACCATGCTCTGCCGCTGTCTGCTGCTCCACCGGCACCTCCGATTGCAAATGGAATTGCGTGCTCAGTGTCAGTTCTCCTCATGCAGGTTTGCGATCAGCGCCAGAGCCTTGTCAGCTTCTGTCGGCTCTCCGCAGCTTGCCGTTTTCTGGTTCTCAATGCCGAACGCAAGATTCATCGCCGTGTTCACAAGGTCAGGATCGCTGCGCAGTCCCCGCTCGGTAATCTGCGGCTTCAGCTTGGTCCACTGATCTGCCAGCTCGCGCGCAGGAGTCTTCAATGTGGCCTCCCGCTTCTGCTGAGCAGTCAACTGAGCCCCCGCCATTAACCCGCACGACTCCAGGCGCTCGCCCGCAACATTGAATGCATCCACCACAATCCGGTTCCGCTGCGCCACCGGGATCTGCGGCCTGTAGGGATCGAGGCGCAGCACATTCTGCGTCGTCTTCAGCAGAGCCGCACTTGCCACATCATCTGGCGCTGCCGCGACTGCCTCCTGCAAGTAACGCTCAGCGGTCGGATACATGCCAAGATTGAAAGCAGCAACACCCGCACCCGCCTCAGCGGCCGCATTGCGCCTATCCAGTTTCAAACTTTCGCGAAAATCCGCCAGCGCACGAGCGTTGTCCTGCACTTTCAGAAACAGATTGCCCAGTTGCGTTTGCTCCGCCGCGTCGTCTCCGGAGTTGGCCTCAAGAGCAATCAATTCCGATTCGGCTTGTGTTCGCGCGTTGATCCTGAGCAGATAATCAATCAGCTCAAGCCTTGCCTTGCGCCGTTCTGTCTCCTGGTTGCCGGGCCACGTGGCATAGATCGCGTTGTGATAAAAACGCAGCGCCTGCTCGGTCTGGTTCTTGCTCATCGCAATACGGGCAAGTTCGAGGTTAACCACGCCATTTTCCGGTTGCTTGTCCCAGAGGTTGATCAGGTAGGCATAGGCCTCGTCGGTCCTGTTCAGCCCGAGCAGCGCCTGGGCCAGACTCAACTGGTAGCTGTTATCGCCTCGCGAATGCTCAAGCGCAGTGCGAAACTCGAGAATCGCTCGCTCGTAGCGCCCGGCGTTCAGGTCTTGTGCGCCGCGGGTCGACCACTCCGCGGCTAGAGATTCCTGCTGCGCTTGAAAAAGCCGTGACAGCCCAGCAACCGCCAGGAAAGACACCATTGCCAACCCCGTTAGCAGGGCCAGAATGACAGGTTCTCGGCTGAAATAAAGCGACAGGTCGAGCCGCTTTGGCTCAGGATTCATTCCTACTCCAGGGGATGGGTGCTGCAGAGAGTCCCACTACGATGATAACCCCGGCTTTCTTTGCGGGGAAACTAGAGTATGGCATCTACATGATTCGATGCAGGTTAGTTGGCAAATGTTGCCCGACTGCCGCAACCCCCGCCAGCAAATTACCTATGCCGCAGCGCTCACTGCGAAGGCATCATGTTGTATAGAAAGTACGCCCTTAGCTCCAGATAAGGCCCATGGAAGTTGCTCGGCAGCGGCGGGTAGCTTGAACCTGTCAGCGCGCCCCATGCTGCGCGGTCTAGAGCCGTATCGCCCGAACGCCCTACCAGATGCACGCTGTCCGGCATCAGCCGCCCGTTGGGCAGCACCTTGAATTCGATAGCCACAGCACCTGATTTGTTGATCGGTGGGTTCACCTCGTCCGGTATCAGCGGGTCCCAGGTCTTTTCCGTCTCGTAGTGCCAGCGCGCCAGCCAAGAGCTGAAGTCAACGCCCTGCGTATCGGAAAGAATCTGCACGCCTCCGGTTCCGGCGCCTGGATGCAACGTCAACCCGCCCGTCGGTACATCGTCGCTCTGCCCCGCGCTGCGGTTGTGGATCGCGCTGTTCATCGCATCCTGCAGCGCCTTATTCGGGTTCACTGACTCCATGGCAAAGTTTGGGCGTGCCGGTACTGCTGCCGGTCGTGGCGCTTCGACTGACGACTGCGACTGCTGGCTAGGTGGAATGGGCTGCGTTGGCTCGGGCTTAGGCTGCACAGGGGCCTGCGGCTCACTCTGCACAGGCGGAGGCGGCGTCTGCTCCGGAGGAGTCTCACGCTTCAGTTCGTCAAGCATCTTCTTGTCGATGAGCGGCTTCTTCTCGACCGGCTTCGGCTCAACCTTGGGATGCTGCAGCTGTCGCAAAGCATCCGGCGGCAGGTCAAGATAGGCCAGATCTTTACGCTCCTTGATGGCATCGAAGGGATCCACCACCGCCGGTACCTTAAAGACGTACTTCGGAATCCAGGTAACCGCCGAAAGCAGGAATATATGGAACAGAATCGCCCACAGCACCCCCTCGCGCAGACGCGCCCAGCGCCGCTCATCCTCGAGCTCGCTGATCATCTGCAGCAGTTCGTGTGTGTCGTAGTCTACCCAGCGTGATCCGCGCACAGCCGGCGAGCGGTATCCATTGCCGCCCTGCTGAGCAAGACTCTCCTGCTCGGGTTCAGTCTGAGACGACCCCGTAGGCTGATTCACATCGGCTGGCGCTTCGTGGGTGGGCATTCGTTTTTGTGGAGCCTGTGGGGAATGCACAAATCAAATCGTGCCGGCTCTGATTTTTGTGAATCCTTCCTGTTTATTCTCTCATCCCTGCCGATGTCCTGCGCAATGCATGGCCCCGTACAATGGAAAGACGGATTAACGCCCTGAAAGGGAACCTATTTGAAGCAGTTTTTTCTGCGTATTGTCGCCTTCTGGAAACTTGTCCTTGTCCCTGCCCTTGCCAAGCTTGGTTTCTGGGGGGCTGGCGCCGTCGCGCTGCTCGACTCCTCTTCGATCCCCGTTCCGATGGACGCCTATCTGGCCATCGCCATCTGGGATGACAAGAACCGCTTTCTACTCTATATCCTGCTCGCTGCGGCTGGCTCGGCGGTGGGCGGGCTGCTTCCCTACGCCCTCGGCCGCGCAGGCGGTGAGCTGTTCCTGCTCAAGCGCATTAATCGTGAGCGTTTTGAGACCATCCGCGCCAAATTCGAACGACAGGAGTTTCTGGCGGTCATGATCCCTTCCATGATGCCGCCACCAGCGCCCTGGAAGCTCTTCGTCTTCGCCTCCGGCGTCTTTGAGATGCGCGTGGTGCTGTTCCTGCTGGCTGTCTTTGTGGGCCGCCTACTGCGCTGGCTCATTCTCGCGCTGCTCGTCCTGAAACTGGGCCCCGACGCGGCAGACATCGTCGCGCACCACTCCCTCAGCGCCGTGCTTGTCATTGGCGCACTGGCCATCCTCGGTTTCATGGTCTGGTGGTTCAGAAAGAGACGCGCTGGAGCTCTAGTCTAGAACCTGTCCAGCTATTCCCGAGCGCGGCGCGGAAAAAGGGGTACACCAGGTCCCGATTTTTTCGGGATTCCTGGCGACAGCTCTTCGTCGTTCGAGTGGTCTGCGATCCACGAGCCCAAGTCTATCGGATTCGGACTGTCTGGGCCTGCGCCTCGCCAGCCTGTATCCGCCGCACCAGCGCCGGAATGCCAAACGCCAGACCCAGCACAATGGCCGTCGACGTCACATCGTTGCGATAGAACGGAATCCCAGCCGCAAAACAGGTCATCAACCCGCCCAGCGTATGCGGATACATCGTGCTCTCGGCCCACACCGCGTAGTTCGAGATCACAAAGAATGAGGTTGGCCCCAGCAGCGTCGCCGAAGCCACACGCACAAAGCTCGCCCGGGCATGCAGCAGAATCTGGCCCAGCACAATAGCCGAGGCATACCAGATCCACGTCGGCACGTAGCTCTGCCACTGGAACGAGTAGTGATACGCGTACACCGTCAGGCAATAATCGGTTGCGATCAGCGCACCCAACGGCGCAATCATCTCCCGCCACGGCCTCCGCGCGCCGAAGTAGAGCAGCGCCCCGCCCACCGCGGTAAAGTTCAGCCACGCAGTATGCGGCATCACCACAACCCGGCTCAGCACGGCAACCAACAGCAGCAGATAAGCGATCATAAAAAGACCTCGTCCTTCTTCAATAGTTCTCTGAACGGCCCTCGGTCGAGGAGCCTGAATGGAAGTAATCCTCCATTCATTCTGCGGTCCGCGCGCGCTGCGGTCAACCGAATCTATTTCGCACCGGCAACAAATCTTTTTAGCCAGGCAAAATATAGAGCCTTAATGCTGCTGCCGCCCGCCCATCGACTCGCCTGCTTCCTCGCTCCCATCCACGATGTAAACCCACCCACTCAGCGGCGACCGCGCCGCGGCGTCCTGCGTGGGCAGAAATTTGTAATGGAACCGCAGGTCACTGAATTCCACTGTCGTCCAGTGCCGCGAGGGCGGCAGTTCGGGCGGACTCATCCCTGCCACTGGCACCGGTCCAAGATCGCGCACCACCGCCCAGGTGCCCCAATCGAGATACACCTTACCCAGTTCAGTCTGCTTCGCCGCCTCCACAGCCGGCGTAGCCACGGGCTTGTATATCACATCCCGCTCCGGCTCGCTGTCGACCTCACCGGTCCATGTGTTCACTTCCGCTGTCTGGTAGAAATCCTTCGTCTCCAGAATCGCGTGCCACCGGTACGGATTCACCGGATAAGGCTCGAGAGCCATTCGTCTTACCGGCTCGCTGGCCACCTGCGCGTTACCCAGCAACACCATGCCCTGCGCATGCTCGCCCCACCGCCAGCACCAGAGAGACACCATCCCAACCAGCGCAAAGATCGCCCATCCACGCCCACGAAACGGTTTCTTCTTTGCACCGATCTCACGGTCAGCGAGTCCAAGCAGCCAGGGCATTACCAAAGCCAGAAAAAAAAATGCCCACAGCGCCGGCTCGGCGATAAAGACAAAACTCCCGGCATACCATCGCGGATTGAACGGTAAGAACGGCCGCACACCGTAGTTATTGGTCCAGTCCAGAAGCAGATGGCTTGACGCGGCTACAAAAGCTGTCAGATAAAGCCATCCCCATCGCAGCGGGGCAGGCTGCGATGAAGCCCGATCTCCACGTCGTTTCGCCAGAAAGAGCTCCAGCAGCCACACCGCTCCTACCACTACACCTGCCACTACCGGTACAGCAATAAACGTATGCGTAATGCCACGATGCCGCTTTAGTTCCTCGACGGGTCCGCCGAATCCCCACAGAATGTCGAGATCCGCCGCCTCAGCCGCAAGGGTCGCGGCCAGTGTGGCATACGCCGTCTTGCGATTGAACCCGGCGCGGCCCAGGCACGCGCCGGTAAGGAAATGTGTAACGGGTTCCATGCAGTTTGTGTAGTCCCTGCCTAAAGCATGACACACGCCGCCCACTGCACTGGCCGTCACTCATTCTCTCCATGCGGTCCCTGTCTCCCATACAATCAGTTTTTACGCTTTATCACAGGAGGGTTATTGAGTATGAGCAAACTGCGGGCAGGCAGCACGGCAAAGATGCGCTCCATTCTGCAACTCGGGCTTGCTATAGCCGCCATCGTGTTAACCTCCGGCATGGTCTGTGCACAGCAAGCGGCCACCTTCGGGCCATCCAATCCCTTCTTTGCGGCCAGCACGCTGCCTTTCCAGGCTCCTCCTTTTGACAAGATCAAGGACAGCGACTATCAGCCCGCTATCGACGCTGGTCTTGCACAGCAACTCAAGGAAATCGACGCCATTGTCAACAACCCTGCGGCGCCTACCTTCGACAACACGCTCATTGCGCTCGAAAAATCTGGCCAGTTGCTCAATCGTGTGTACTTCGTCTTCAATTGCGTTACCGGCGCCAACACCAACGACGAACTCCAGAAGGTGCAGGCCTATGAGGCTCCGCGCCTGGCTGCAAATCAAGACGCGATCTACCTCAACACCAAGCTCTTTGCGCGCGTGAAAGCCATCTATGACCAGCGCGCCTCACTGCACCTCGATCCCGAGTCTCTCAAGCTTGCCGAGTGGTACTATCAGCAGTTCGTGAAAGCCGGAGCACTGCTTTCCGATGCCGACAAGGAAAAACTTAAGAAGATCAACGAAGAAGATTCGACGCTCGAAAACGACTTCATGACCAAGCTGCTGGCCGCCACCAAGAACGGCGCCTACTCCACCACAAACCGCTCGGCTCTCGCCGGTCTCAACGATGCACAGCTGGCCGCCGCTGCGCAGGGCGCGCAGGCGCGCAAGCAGCAGGGCTGGCTCATTCCGCTGCAGAACACCACCCAGCAGCCAAACCTGACCTTTCTGACCGACCGCGACACGCGCCACGCCATCTTTGAAAACTCCTGGAACCGCACCGAGCGCGGCGACGCCAATGACACCCGCTCAATCATCGCCCGTCTTGCGCAGCTCCGGGCTCAAAAGGGCGCCCTGCTCGGTTACCCAAATTACGCCGCCTGGAATCTCACCGACCAGATGGCCAAAACTCCCGAGGCCGCGCTGAATTTCGTTGAAGCACTCGTGCCCGCCACCACGGCCAAAGAGGCCAGTGAGGCCAAAGAGATTCAGGCGCTCATTGATTCACAGCACGGGGGCTTCACTCTCGAGCCATGGGACTGGGAGTTCTATTCCGAGCAGGTGCGCAAGGCCAAGTACGACCTGGACGATGCACAGGTCAAGCCTTACTTCGAACTCAACAACGTGCTTCAGAATGGCGTTTTCTTCGCGGCGCATCAGCTCTATGGCCTTACCTTCAATGAGCGCCACGATATTCCTGTCTACGAGCCAGACGTGCGCGTCTTCGAGGTCTTTGACGCCAACTCCAAGCCGCTCGCGCTCTTTTACTGCGACTACTTCAAGCGCGATAACAAGAACGGCGGGGCCTGGATGGATGTGCTCGTCAATCAGTCGAAGCTGCTTGGCACACTGCCCGTCGTCTTCAATGTAGCCAATTTTGAAAAGCCTGCTCCCGGCCAGCCCGCTCTGCTCAGCTTTGACGATGTCACCACCATGTTCCACGAGTTTGGCCACGCGCTGCACGGCATGTTTGCCGATACCAAATATCCCAGCCTCTCCGGCACGCAGGTCGCGCGCGACTTCGTCGAGTTCCCATCTCAGTTCAACGAACACTGGGCAAGCTATCCTGAGGTCTTCAACCACTACGCGCGCAATTACAAAACCGGAGAGCCCATGCCCGCCGAGCTTGTAGCCAAAATCAAGAAGGCACGCACCTTCAATCAAGGTTACATGCTCACTGAGTTGCTTGCCGCCGCCGAGCTGGACCTCAAGTGGCACACTCTCCCTGCGAGCGCACCGCTGCAGGACCCCGACAGCTTTGAGAAGGACGCACTCGAAAAAGAGCACCTCTGGATAGAGGCCGTTCCGCCGCGCTACCGCTCCAGCTATTTCCTCCACATCTGGGCCAACGGCTATCAGGCGGGCTACTACGCTTATCTCTGGACCGAGATGCTCGACGACAACGCCTACCAGTGGTTTGAGGACCACGGCGGTCTGACCCGTGTTAACGGCGACCGCTTCCGCCAGATGGTACTCTCGCGCGGCAACACCGAGGATCTCGAAAAGATGTACGACACATGGATGGGAGGCAAACCCACGATTGATCCCATGCTCAAATTCCGCGGCCTCAAAGACGACGGTAGCAATTAGTGCGAAAAAGAGTGCCCCATCCTGGGCGCGCACTTGCTTGCGTCCGGGGTGGGAATGCACGCCACATCCCAGCCACAGCCAACTAACTCCTCGAAATCCGCCTGCCGCGCCGACTCACCAGCCTGCTGGCTCGCCAACTCGGCGCTCTCTATAATCCATATCTATGACCGACGCCGCCGCGCGTAAGATCGAAAAACTGCGGGACGAGATTCGCCACCACGAGCATCTCTACTACGTCCTTGACGCCCCCGAGATCAGCGACGCGGGATACGATGCGCTGATAAACGAACTCAAGCATCTTGAAGCCGCGCACCCCGAGTTCGTCACGCTCGACTCACCCACGCAACGCGTCGGCGGCAAACCCGCTGAAGGGTTCAAGAAAGCCGCGCATTCGCGCCCCATGCTCTCTCTCGACAACGCCTACAATGCTGAGGAACTAGCTGACTGGGACCGCCGTGTGCACGAGCTCGCAGGCAACCTGCCAGTCGAGTACACTGCCGAACTCAAGCTCGACGGTCTCAGTGTCGCCCTGCGATACGAGGCCACGCACGACGGCGGCGCTCGACTCGCTCTCGGCCTCACACGCGGCGACGGCCAGATCGGCGAAGATGTCACCTCGAACATCCGCACGCTGCGCAGCGTGCCTCTTTCCATTGCTAGGGAACGGCTCCAAAAAGCAGACCTCATACAGGGACAAGGATTTGAGGTCCGTGGCGAGTGTGTCATGCCCCAGGCTGCATTTCAGCGCACGAATGAAGAGCGAGAGCGCGAAGGCCTGCCTCCGTTCGTCAATCCACGCAACTCCGCCGCCGGCACTGTGCGTACGCTCGACCCGAGCATCGTCGCAACGCGCGGCCTGGTCTTTTTCGCATATTTCCTGCTCGTCGATGGTGAATACTTCGCTGCGGGCCAGACCGCTACTCTCGACGCGCTCACCGCGCTTGGATTCCGCGTCAACCCGCACCGCGGCCGCGTCGACTCAGTCGATGCGATGATCAAGTTTATTGACCGGGCTGAAAAGGACCGCGCTACGCTCGGCTACGAGATCGACGGTGTGGTGCTCAAAGTCGACGGACACCCTACACAACAGCGGCTGGGCTACACCGGCCGCGCGCCACGCTGGGCCATTGCTTACAAATTCACCGCTGAATCGGCGATCACCAAGCTCGAAGACATCATGATCACCGTGGGTCGCAGCGGCAAGCTCACGCCTACCGCCATGCTGAAGCCCGTCTTCGTGGGCGGCGTCACTGTAAGCCGCGCTACACTGCACAACGCCGACTTCATCGAGCGCATGGGCCTGCTCATCGGCGACTGGGTGAAGGTTGAGCGCGGCGGCGACGTCATTCCCAAGGTTGTTGAAGTTATAGAAGACAAGGACCATCCACGAGGGGCGCGCAAGTTCTCATTTCCGGTTGATTGTCCCGAGTGCGGTAATCCCGTCGTTCGCGAAGAGGGCGAAGCCGACTGGCGCTGTGTCAATGCCGACTGCCCGGCCAAGCTTCGTGAATCGCTGCTCCACTTTGGCAGCCGCGGGGTGATGAACATCGAAGGCCTGGGCGATGCCGCAGTGCAGCAGCTTCTCGACCGCGGCCTCGTAAAAAGTGTCGCAGATCTTTACTCACTCACCAAAGAGCAGCTCATGGACCTCGAGCGGTTCGCCGACAAATCCGCGCAGACACTACTCGACGAGATTACGCGCTCGAAGAAAGCAGGCCTGGCCCGCGTGCTGATGGGTTTGGGAATCCGCTTCGTGGGTGAACGCACTGCAGAATTGCTGGCCCAGGAGTTCGGCAATATCGACGCCATCACGGCCGCATCAGCTGAAGAGCTGGAACGTGTCGAAGAGGTTGGCCCGCGCATCTCCGAGGCCATCTTAGATTTCTTCTCGCGTCCATCGAACCAGACGCTAGTTCAAAAGCTCAAAGACGCCGGTGTAGGTATGACCGCGGAAAAGAAGCAGCGCACCACGCAGCTTGCTGGACTCACCTTCGTGCTTACCGGTACGCTGCCTAACCTCACGCGTGATGAGGCCAAGCAAAAAATTGAAGCTGCAGGAGGAAAGGTCTCAGGGTCGGTGAGCAAGAAAACCAGCTACATTGTTGCCGGAGAAGACGCGGGCTCCAAACTCGACAAGGCGCAAGATCTCAAAATTCCTGTGCTTGACGAGGCAGGCCTTCTGGCTCTGCTTCACGCTTCACCGCAACAGGCGTAAGTGCAGGGCCTGAGCTGCGTTTCGCTTTGTATTGCATCACCCAGGGCAACAGCGCTGCTGACGCCAGCAGCAGATCCATCCACACGGCCATTCTCCCTCTCCTCTTGTCGTCTTTCTATGGTGTTTCGCAGCCCGTGTGCGTTTCAGCCGTGTTCATAATCCATGCCGGACCATCAGGTCCGCCCGTTCCTCAATTTCCCGCTCCCGCTCCAATTCCTGCTCCCATACCTCGGCGCGCCAGTTTCGTGAGCCATAGCGCGGCGCCTCGTCCACCACTGTGGGCCGTTCTGCATCATCCGTCTTTGCGGGCATGGTTACCAGCCGTGCCGACTCCACCTCGATATATGCCGCATTCGACGTCAGACTCGCATCTGTCGCGGACACACGCATCGGGCCTTTCTTTTCGGGCTCAAGCTGCGGTTTGATCGCAATCAGCCTGGCCATAAAGTCGTCCAACAGCCGGTAAACGCAGGCCTGCCCGCACAGGTGCTTTGCTCCGGGCCTCGTTCGGTAACGCGAGTTCCATCCGGCCAGCCGCAGCTCTGCACTCTGCTCAAAAGCCACGAACCAGTGATTCGACTGTTTCTTTTCCGATTTGCATACGTCGCACGAAATTGTCTGCCGGATCACTTGCGCCTCCAACTCGCGCGGTCTGCAACCTTCTCCGACACGCCCGCGCAGACGGAATCTAAACCGCCTTTCCATAATTCATCGGGCGGCAGACCAAATAGATGAGTCCGCGATGTCAGGAACTCGTGCTGAGCGCAGTTCGACTGTCCCAAAATGAAACACTGCTCGGTTGCCCGCCGTACAGTTTCTTCCAAAGCAAAAGGAGCGCGGTCCGCACCGCGCTCCTCGTCTCTCAGCTTTCCGTGCGTCTATTGCGCCGTGGCAAAGTAACCCTTCTTGGCACGCACCTGGTATCGCCGATCGTAACAATAGAGATAGATCGTTCGATATGCCCCGTCAGTCTTGAAGTCGGCCGGCGTATAGTTCAGCGCATATTGGCTGCGCAGTGACTCCCCAATGCTTTCGAAGCTAGTGGCCATGTCCTCAACTGAGGGCGGCCAGAACACCTCGCCACCTGTCTGCGTGGCCAGTTGCTCCAGCACTTTGTCGCCCGGTCCACGGCTCGGCGTCCAATTCGTACTGATGGCATAGATGATGGTTTCCGCGCGCTGGCACTCCTTGATCGCTTCGCTTAGATAGACGCGGCTCTGGTCGTCGTCGCCGTCCGTCACCAGGATCATCGCTTTGCGGAATGGCTCAGGCCCGCGCTCGGTAAGCAGTTTGTCGCGGCATGCGGCATAAACTGCGTCGTACAACGCTGTGCCACCACCCGACCGTAGCCGGCTCACGCCCTGTTCCAGCCCATCAAGGTTGTTGGTCCAGTCCTGCGTCACATTCGGCGTAACGTCGAATCCCATCACAAAGGCACGGTCGGCCTTCGATTTAAGTACCTGTAACAGGAACTCTGTAGCCGATTGCTGTTCGAATTGGAACCGTCTGCGGATTGACGTGCTGGTGTCAATCAGAAGACCAACACGCAGCGGCAGGTTGATCTGCTGGTGAAACGAGTTCACGCGTGCTGGCGCCTTCTGGTCGTCAAGCAGCGCAAAGTCGCTCTGTTTGAGATTGGGGATGTAGTGGCCATGCTTATCGGTCACTGTGAAGATCAGGCTGACTTCGTTCGCGCCCGTGCGGAAGACTGATGCGCCAACGTCGGTCTGTGGCTGATCACCTGGCTGCGCGGCTGCTGCCTGCGTGTCAGGAGCCTGCGCCGGCTGTGCGGGTTGTGTTTGCGGACTCTGCGCGGGCGGCTCGGACGCACTCGGCGCAGGTTGTTGTGAAGCCGCGGCAGCAATGCACATCGTCACGGCCAGGGCAAAGCAGAAACAATTACGAATCATCGTTCCCTCATTTTAACAATTCGACCTCAGCCTCGGCAGGCGCATCCTCATGCATTTTTAGATGCATCCGTGGCGCTCTCAAGCCGTACCAGAAACTCGTGCAGTTCATGCGGCATTGGCGCTTCCAGCTCTATTGGCTTTCCTGTCAACGGATGGGCAAACTCCAGCCGCGCCGCATGCAGAAAATTCCTTCCAAGCTTCAGCCGCTGTGGCTCAGCATTACGCCGCGCCGCGCGCGATTGAGCTGCCTTCAGCGCTTCCTGGTCTGTCAGTTGTCCCGCGCCGCCATATAGCGTGTCGCCCACCACCGGATGGCCGATGGAAGCCATGTGCACGCGAATCTGGTGCGTCCTGCCCGTCTCGATCCGCACCTGCACAAGCGAAAATATGCCGAACCGCGTCACAAGCCGACGCACCACCTCATAGTGAGAGACTGCCGAACGTGCATTTTCGTTAGGCTGGGTCGTCATCCGCGTACGCCGCACCGGGTCGCGGCTCACCGAGGCGGTGATGGTGCCCTTGTCGCGCTTCAACTCGCCTTCGACGAGCGCGATATATGTCTTCTTCACTCTCCGTCCAGCAAACATCGCCCCCAGCGCAGCGTGTGCCCGATCATTCTTCGCCACGACGATAAGCCCGCTCGTCTCTTTATCGAGCCGATGCACGATCCCCGGCCGAAGTTCGCCGCCTGTTGTTGAAAGCGTCTTGAACCGGTGCAGCAACGCATTTACCAGTGTCCCTTTGGTGCGCGCATCCTCGCTCTGCCCTGATCCCGCATGCACCATCATTCCTGCCGGCTTGTTCACTACAGCCAGGTCGGCGTCTTCATACACAACATCGAGCGGAATCGCCTCAGGCAAGGCTTTGAGCGGCGCAGGATGTGGATCTCCTGTCACCGTTACGCGCTCGCCACCGCGCAGCTTCAGTGAAGCTTTTTCGCACTTGCCATCCACAAGCACGTTACCTTGCTCAACGAGCAGCTGCACACGCGACCGGCTGACGCCCTCAAGCTGTGCAGTCAGGAACTGATCGAGCCGCTGCCCCCGCGCCTCCGCGCCAACGTCGAACGTGCGCTTCTCGCTCATGCCGGGCCTTCCTTGCCAGCCCTGCGCTCTCTCAGCACCAACGCGCCGATCAGCACCATCGCGATGGCTGCAATCTGCGGTCCATCCAGTACGCCGTGCAGGATCAGGCCGCGCCCCTCCGGATCACGCCACAACTCCGTCATGTAAATCACCGCACCCGCGCACATGAGCCACACCCCAGCCACGTCGCCTTCGCGCGTTCGACGCGGCAGCCACGCCACCGCAATCACTGCCAACACCAAAAACGACAGCGCTGCATACGCCTGCACCGGATGGAGCGGCACACCGAGCGGCGTACCGCTCCACAATGAAGCCAACGCACTCGTGTACGTCACTGCCCATGGCGCAGTCGAAGCCGTGCCGTAACCGGACCCGGCCATCAGTGCGCCGAGTTGCTCAAAGGTCAATCCAACTGAGAGCGGCGCCGCCAGCGCATCGGCTGTTGCTGCGAGCGGCATCTTGTGCCGACGCGCATACCACAACGCGCAAAGCAGTCCCGCTGCTGCGCCTATACCCGACACCAGCGGATGATGCACCATCGCCAGTTCGAGAGCCCATCCCGGATGACTTCTCAGCGCGCTCCAGTTTGCCGCCACCAGCAGCAACCGTTCGCACACCAGCGCTGCGCAGACCGCAACTACGCACAGATTCCAAGCATGCCCCGGACTCACACCGGCAACGCGGGCTGTGCGCAGAGCCAGCACAAGACCCGCAAGCACGCCCACAGCCGCCATAGCGCCATACGCGGGAATGAGCACTGCACTAATGTGAAAGAGGACTGGATGCACTCAGGTCAGAATACGCGAATGCGAAGCGCGTGTGCTGAAAGCATGCGCAAGAGAGTAGAAATCCGACCCACTGGGCCGTGAGCAATGCGCTGGTGAACCCGTCCTAAGACGGTGGAGCTCCCCGCGGTTCATTAGGCATTCCGGACTGGCGGACACGGCACACAGAACCGATTTTTCGAGTCGAGCCCCTGTTCAATGAATGTAGGTTCAACCAGCGTTGACCACCCACCTGCTTTGCAGGCCGGTTTCTATTGCGGATAGTAGGGGTATCGCAGACAAATTGCAAGTCTTGTCGAAAGACGCCGCAGTATGCTAGCGTTTTTCGCCCGGCTCGCTAGCCCGTCTTGCGTTCGTCTTCGAGCACAGTGTCCAGCAGCCCGCGCAGACCTGCCGTGCGTAACCGTCCCAGCGCCGGATCCGCTGACGTCGTCTGCGAAAGCTCGTCGGCAAGATTAAGCGCGGCAAGCACCGCCACGCGCAGCGAATCTGCCGTATGGCTCTGCGCTGCCACAGCGCGCATCTTCTCGTCCACGCGCGCCGCCAGCGCACGAATATGCTGCGGGTCCTGCCCTGAAAGGTGATAGACCTGGTCGTAGATCTCCACCGTCACGTACTCGCTCAGATTGTCGTGAGGATCCGGCATCATGGCATCCCTCACAGTTCAAGCCCTTCCAGTTGCTCCAGCAACCGCTCCACGCGCTGTCGCACATGATCGCGTTCGGCACGCAGCGTTTTGATCTCCGCCTGCAGACCTTCCACTACTGGCACCTGCTCGCGCAACGCAGCCTCAGCCTGTGCGGCCTTTGCCTCGGCCTCTGTAGCACGCACCTCGGCTGCAGCGCGCACGCTACGTTCGTGCTTCACCACATCCACCGCACGCAACACACGTTCTTCCAGCGCTGAAAAATCCTGCATGCTCACTGCCAGGGTATCGTTCCCTTCCAGTTGCTCGCCCTCGGCCTTTGTTTCCACAGCCACTCCCGACTCCTCAAAAGACTCCGTCATCGAACCAACCTCCGCGGAGCTCGCCTCCGCGCCATTTCCGTTTGAGTATAGCGCCGTTGCATCACGATTTTTCTGTCCTATACCTGTTCAAAACCCGCTCCGAATCAGGTTTTGCATCAGAACTCTAGGTCGCTTACCGCTGAAAACGCTATGTGCGCAGCCGCGCGCCTACGCTGCTCACAGCCTCAACAACGCGCGCGTGAAAATCCTTCAGCTCTTCTTCGCGTAGCGTGCGGTCCTGGGCTTGAAACGTCACGCCAAGCAACAGTGAATATTCACCCTTGCCCAGCCGCGGATCACGAAACACCTCGCGTACGCGCCAGTCCACAAGCTCAGGAATCTGCAATCCACCGAGCGCCTGATCAACGTTCTCCCAGGCAATTTCGTCATTCAGAAACAGGGAGAAGTCGCGACGCACCGGCTGGAATCGTGAGATTTCACGCGCAACAGGCTTACGTAACGGCAATTTGTAGAGCCGGTCGAGATATAACTCACCTACCAGAACCGGCTCCTTGAACTTGCGAGCTTCAGCCTCTCGCGGATGCACCTGCCCGAACCAGCCAACCGTTACGCCCTCGGCCACTACACGTGCTGCGCGATACGGATGCAGCCATACCGGTGTCAATCCGGCCTCTGCAGGAAAACGGTCGAAGTACATCGACTTCATCTGAAACCGCTCCAGCACCTGTTCCACAACACCCTTCATGTCGTGAAAGTCGATTGCGCGTGCCGCGTGCAGTGCGCTCAGTCCAGGCAAGCTGCCTGCAGCGCCAAACGCCAGACCTGGCCGCTCATCTACTTTTTCGGTCGTTCCGCTGAAGACCGTTCCCACTTCAAACAGCCGCACATCGCCCACATCGCGATGCAGATTGCCCGCAATCATGCCCAGCATGCCCGGTACCAGCGAAGGCCGCAGCACACCCGCCTCTTCACTCAACGGATTACCCAACCGCACCACCTGCCCCGGCTGCTGTGCTGTCATCGCTGCCTCAGCAGCAGAACAGAATGTGCTCGCAATGGCCTCGTGAAATCCTGCGGCCATCAGCACGCGCCGCACCGCATCTTCGCTTGCAGCCCATGGCAGCGCCTTCACACCCTCACCAAACGCCGGAAGTGTATTCGCAAACCGGTTGTAGCCGTAAACGCGCGCAGCCTCTTCCACAAGATCAATCTCGCGCTCCAGGTCCAGACGCCAGCTGGGCAGACTGACCTGCCATGCAGAATTCTGTCCGGTCAGATTCACAAGCTCGCATCCCAGTGCATTCAACACGCTCTCGACAGTCGCCGCGGTGATCCCCTCTTCATCGACGGTCTTGCCTAAAATCCGCTGCACCTCTCTGAGTTCCAGCGCAATGGGCTTACGTCGTCCAGTCTTGCCTTCAACCACAGGAACGCTCACATCGACGAGTTCGCCTTCGATCGATCCACCATTGGCAAGCAGAATCGCGCACACCAGTGCCGACGCCACCGGCGCCGCATTGAAGTCAGCGCCGCGTTCAAAGCGATGGCTCGCGTCTGTGTGCAGGCCATGCCGCCGCGCCGTGCGCCGCACCGCAACCGGATCGAACCACGCCGCCTCGACCAGCACATTCTTCGTCGAAGGTGTAATCATCGTGTCCCATCCGCCCATCACTCCAGCCAACGCCAGCGGCTTCTTATGGTCGGCAACAATCAGGTCTTCAGGGTCCAGCAGACGATCCATGCCGTCGAGCGTCTTCAGCTTTTCGCCCTTTTGCGCGCGACGAACAATGATGCCGCCCTCGATCTTGTCGAGATCGAAGGCATGTGTCGGCTGCCCCATAGCCAGCCAGGCATAGTTCGTAGCGTCGACGGCATTCGAGATCATCTTCTGCTCGAGCAGCCGGAAGTACGTCGCCACCTCTGCGCCCGGGAACCAGTCCTTCGACTCTCCGATGGTCACATCGCGCAACACCCGCGCCGTGAACCGGCCGCACGCATCCTCAGCCTCGATCCGCACAGAAAACGGCGGCGCCGCAGACTTCGCAGTCGGCAGCGCGAAGTTCAGCTCCGGCAGTTGCAACCCATAGATCGCCGCCGCTTCGCGTGCTACGCCATAGTGGTTCATCGCATCCACGCGGTTGGTGGTGATGTCCATCTCGTAAAGCGAACCATTGCCGTCGCCGAGATCGTATATCCCTTCCACTGCAACACCGCGCAGGGTCAGGTCCTCGGCAAGCTGAGCATCAGAAACCGCCAGCGCCGGCAGATATGCCCTAAGCCATTTTGTGAGTATCTTCATGCGAACTGCCCCAGGAAGCGCATATCCCCCGTATAGAACTGCCCAATTTCGCTGATGCCGTACTTCATCATCGCGATGCGCTCCACGCCCATGCCAAACGCGAACCCGGAGATCTTCTTCGGGTCATAGGCCGGCTGCTTCTCGGCCGCAAACGCAAACACCGCCGGGTCTACCATGCCGCAGCCGAGCAGTTCAATCCATCCCGACTGCTTACATTTCCTACATCCCTT
>DASZXD010000263.1:0-28625 GCA_035546015.1 Occallatibacter sp. | reverse complement strand
TTCGACTGCTTCCAGATAGGGCTTATGACCGTCCGTGGTTAGCTGGACACGCCCACGGACGCGGTGGGCAACATCCTGCATAAAATCGTAGGCCCATCCGGAATCACGTCCTCCGACCATGTAGGAGATGCAGAGCTTTGTATCGGCGTCAATAGCCGTCCAGGTCCAAACATCGCCCCACCCTTCAGCTTTTTGCTCTGGCGTGGCGTTTTTCGCCTTAGCTCCCACGAATTGCCAAATCTCATCGCATTGAATCCGCTTCGCCCGAACATTGCGGACATGGGCATCGTGGTAGTCAGCGCAAGCCATGCCGATCTCAGGCACCAGTTTGAGAACTGTGTTGAATGCGACTCCGCAAAGACGCGAAGTAGAACGGAGGGAATTGCCCTCGACCAGAGCGGCAATAATTCGGGCACGATCAGACACACTCAAGCGGTTCATGCAATTCATTATGCATGAGCCGCTCAAGCATGTCAACCGGTTTTAGTGTGGTGTGCGCACGGATCGATAAGGGACAGGTTCTATGGAGTACCGGTCTCGGTTGCGCACGGAAGCTGCTTGCTTCATGATCTCCAAAGCCTCTGAAATCTCCTTATTTTCCTGGAGATACGAATTCAGCGCATTTTCCATTTCGGACTGCTCTTGGTCTTTGATCTGTTCCGTAGCTGGCATTGAGAGAACCCTCCTTTCTTTCTGTTAATCCCCGCGCCGCCCGCTATACAGGCATTCGCATCGGGATTCAATGAGTTTAGACGCGCCGGACGCCAATGCGACATCGGCTCTGATGTAGTAATGCCAAATATCCTGCCACAGTGGATCATCTTTGGGGAGCAGTTTTACATTCAAATTCAGCTCAGTTTTTGCCTCATTCCCATCGATCATCCGCCCGTGGACTTTGAAAATCCCAACGGAAGATAGCCGGGTTAGAACATTCTGAATCGCCTTGTCCCTGCTGGCCTTCTTGGCTTGTGCGAACATATACCGTTCCAGATACTTGGATGCGACAGCCCTACTGAAGTCCATCAATTTTTCGCAGTGATCGATAAACGGTGCATCAAGGACTGCGATCTGCTGCAAAATCGGTTTAGTGTCCTCTTTCTTTTTCACCGCTTCCGCATAACTCTTTAACAGGGACGCGCGTGAGTCGATAAACGATTGCGCCGAAATATAGCGTGGAATACCGCCTACGATGATGGGGACTTGAGCATCTATCGGTCCCAACTCGGAGCAATATCCCATTACGATCTCATCAGCCCCTAACGCGATGATGGTCGCTGCGCTCTTGGCTCGATTAGGGACAATAACCCGAAATTCCTTGCAGTAGGCCCGGCAAATCTCAATCATCTTCTCGGCAATGGTCCCATCGCCGCCAGGACCACCGATAATTAAGTTGAGCTGATGAACATCTCCCACCGAAAGGAGAATGTCCCCCATTGCCGGAATGTCGCTCGCCTCGATTGATGAGTAGTCTGAGCAGAAAAATGAGATGTACGCAGTTTTGCCCTTCGGGCTCTGCCCCTTTTTCTCCAATGACGCCAAAAGGTCTTTGCGCTTCACCCGTTGCGCGGTGATGACATCATGCTCGCCAAGAACAGTGGAAAGTACCTGTTGGCTTTCGGGGATTTTGGAATATCCTTCGGGGGCCATATTGTCTCTGCTCACGCGCACATCCAAACCGTCACTTTTTAGTGGCATTCCATCGTGCCTGCGCAGCAATCCTCGCGATCTCTTTTTTCCTTTTGTCGCTAAGACTGGCAGCGCGGGCTTTGCCGCCCTTTATACCACCCTTTCGTCCAATTGTCGCTAAATATTGCGAAATTGGATTGATGCTAACTGGTGATGGTTCTGGCTCTTCCGTTGCAAGTTTCACTGTCAAAGCAGCGGCTCGGTTCGGATCGGATGGCATTTTGCTTAAGCGCCTCATGCATGAAGTATCCCATAAATAGGCTTAATTCTGCAATCTTGACCGGCTCAAGCAAAATGAGTCACTACCTAAAAATCAGAGTGAGAGCCGTAAAACAAACAGGCGCTACAAAAATGTAGCGCCTGTTCACTGTTTCAAATTGTCTCTCAAAGCAATCGGGAAAGCTCTGTTCCCTGTTCCCGGCTCTTCAGAAGTTCCCGTCCTGCCGCTCCGACATCAGGTTGTGCTCGTCGGGCGAAGCCAGCCGCACCAGTCGGTCGACCGTATAGGAAGCAGGATGCTGCCCCGTATAGTAATGCCGCACCTGCAGCTCACCCAGCAGCCCGATGGCCAGCATCTGAATGCCCGACACAATCAGCACTGAACCGACGACAAACATGGGCTCATGCTGCTCCATCACGTTCATCGTCGGATGCAGAATCTTCATGCCCAGCAGGATCATCGCCATGAAGCCGCCGCACAGAATGCCCAGTGCGCCAAAGCCGCCAAAGAAGTGCAGCGGCCGGCTCATGTACTTCAGCAGAAAGCGAATTGTCAGCAGATCAAAGAACACCCGGAAGGTGCGCCCGATGCCGTAGTGGCTCTTGCCGCGCTCGCGATGCACATTGCGAATCGGAATCTCGCAGATCGAAGCGCCATACCAGCTCGCCAGCGCCGGAATAAACCGGTGCATCTCGCCATACAACGGAATGTTGTGGATCACCTCGCGCCGGTACGCCTTGAATGTCGTGCCGAAATCGTGAATATCCACACCCGAAAGCTTGGCCATCAGCCAGTTGGCGCAACGCGAGGGAATACGCCGCATCACGAAGTTGTCGATGCGCTCTTTGCGCCAGCCCGACACCACGTCGTAGCCTTCGTCCAGCTTTTCAAGAAAACCGGGAATCTCATTCGGGTCATGCTGCAGGTCGCCGTCCATCGCCAGGATGAACTCGCCCGAAGCATGATCGAAACCAGCCGCTAGCGCCGACGTCTGGCCGAAGTTGCGGCGCAGCTTCACGACGAGCACACGACTGTCAACCGCGGCAATCTCTTCCAGCAGCTTGTACGTACGGTCGCTCGAACCGTCATCCACCAGAACAAGCTCGAAGCTTTCGCCCACCTGCTCCATCACCTGCTTCAGGCGGGCATAGAGAACGGTCACGTTCTCTTCTTCGTTATGAAATGGCACTACAATCGAATACTTAGCCATAGATACTTTGACGTACCTTTGATGATACGAGTCTACCCAAAGGTCCGCAAAAAATCCCTAAAAGAAATCAAAATAGAATCTGCGAAACTACTCGTCCACTCCCGTCAGCGGTCCAGTTCGTCCAGCATCGACTGCATCTCACTGAGCGCATGGCTGTTACCGCTGCGTGCCGCACAGCCGATACCGGCCTTCAGCCGCTCGATCGCCTCCGCCGTCCGTCCCGTATTGGCCAGCGTCTGGGCTGACATGAAGTAACCCGCCGTGTAATCCGGGTCATTCTTCAGCAGCGTGTCGAACTCTTCCAGCGCTCCGGCCACGTCGCCGCGGCTGGCCAGTTCCATGGCAATTCCGTAGCGCGCAAAGCTGTTCTTCGGATCCAGCGCGAGAATCTCTTTCAGTCCTGCAATCTTGTCCATTTGGCTCGTATATCCGGTCCCGGTCTTAATGGGACATGAAGGGAAATTTGCGGTTTTGGCAAGGATTGCCGAAACTGAAGCTGAATGTCTCTCTCGTTGTCGGCAGGGGCCTGCCTTATTGTAGCCGGAACGGCGTAAGCGTTGCACGGCTGGGTCTCACAAGCGCGTTTTACCCAACAAAACACTGAATCGCAAACAAAACACGGAGTTCGATCAGCAATGAACGAAAAGCAAAGCACACCGCAGGCGCGCAAAGTGTCCGAATCGCAATCGGAGATGACTGAGATCATCCTGCCCAATGACACCAACACTCTGGGCAATCTGCTAGGTGGCCGCCTCATGCACTTCATTGACCTCACCGGCGCCATGGCCGCCTATCGCCACTCGCGCACCCACGTCGTCACCGCCGCCATGGACCACATCGACTTCATCCGCCCCGTCCATCTCGGCGATCTGCTCACGCTCAAGTCCTGCGTCAACCGCGCCTTCTCTAGCTCCATGGAAGTGGGCGTCAAGGTATGGGCCGAAAACACGCGCACTGGCGAGGTGGCGCACGTGGCCAGCGCTTACCTCGTCTTCGTCGCCATAGACGCGCAGGGCCAGCCCGTCCGCATTCCGCTTGTTGAGCCGCAGACCCCCGACGAACTGCGCCGTTATGAAGGTGCTTTGCGCCGCCGCGAAAACCGCGAAGCAGAACACAAGCATCGCAAAGAAGCCAAGCGTGCCACCGCTGCGCTCAAAAACACATCCACACAATCGTGACGCATCTCGCCAATCCGCACCACTTCCCCCGCCGCATCGTCTGCCTCACAGACGAAACCACCGAGACCCTCTATCTCCTCGGAGAGCAGGACCGCATTGTCGGCATCTCCGCCTACGCCTGCCGCCCGCCCGAAGCCCGTACCAGGCCGCGTGTCTCCGCCTTTAAAAACGCCAACTTCGACGCCATCCTCCGCCTCGAGCCGGATCTCGTACTCACCTTCTCCGATGTTCAGGCCGAAATCACCCGCGAGCTCGTCCTGCGCGGCCTCAATGTGATGAACTTCAACCAGCGCAGCATCGCTGAAATCCTCGAAATGATCGCCATGCTCGCGCGCATCGTCGGCAAACAGGACGAAGGATTCCAACTCATCGCATCGCTCCAGCATGGCCTTGACGCCATCCGCAACTCCGCAAGCCGATTCCCCCACCGTCCGCGCGTCTACTTCGAAGAATGGAACGATCCGCTCATCAGCGGCATTCCATGGGTTGAAGAGCTTATCCAGATCGCCGGCGGCGACCCGATCTTTCCTGAATTACAGAAGTGCGGCAAGGCCAGGGACCGCATCGTCCATCCCGCTGCCGTCATCGAGCGCAATCCTGAAATCGTCCTCGCCTCGTGGTGCGGCATGAAAGTCAAGAAAGAGCAGATTGTCGCGCGCGGCGGCTGGGGCCGAATCAATGCTGTCCAGCGCGGCCACATCTATGAGATCCCCGGCACATGCATCCTGCAGCCCGGCCCAGCATCTCTCACAGATGGCGTGCGCCAGCTCCATGCTGTGCTCGCGCATGTCATGGGCGTCGAAGTTCCTGCAGAGCTGAAGCCTGCGGAACCGTTTGAGACGCTCGAAACTACGCTCCTGTAAAATTGAGTTGAGGGTGTTTCAGAAAGCAGATTCGCATTTGATGCGGCTTCCCACACCGTGAAGAATGGGAGCCGGGGCTTTTAAGCCTCGAAAAAGCCTGCGAAATTCATGCGGGCTTTAGCCCTGGAAAAGTGCGGCCCGTCTCTGCCGAGTCTTGTTCGATTCACCCGTACAGAAGGAGTTTTTATGGCGCATTCACATGCCATGCCGGCGCCCGTCGCGCTGCCTGGAGTAGGAAAGATCATCGCCGTCGGTTCCGGCAAAGGGGGCGTAGGCAAAACCACCGTTGCCGTCAATCTCGCTATCGCACTCTCCAAGCTTGGTCAGCGCGTAGGCCTCATCGACGCTGATATCTACGGTCCCAACGTGCCGCTCATGATGGGCACATCCAAGCAACCAATGGTCGGTCCCGGCAATGTGATTGAGCCCAACATCACGCACGGACTCAAAACCATCTCCATTGGCTACATCTCGCCCGGCGACAAGCCGCTCGTCATGCGCGGCCCCATGCTCCACCAGATCATCCGCCAGTTTCTGCAGCAGGTGAACTGGGGCGAGCTCGACTACCTCATCGTCGATCTGCCTCCCGGCACCGGCGACGTGGTCATCTCTCTCGTGCAGACCGTGCCGCTCACCGGCGCCGTTGTCGTCTCCACGCCCAGCGACGTAAGCCTTGAAGACGCGCGCAAGGCGCTCGCCATGTTTGCGCAGGTCAACGTGGAAGTGCTCGGCATCGTCGAGAACATGAGCCACTTCACCTGCCCGCACTGCAACCATGAGATCGACATCTTCTCCCGTGGCGGCGCAGAGCGCACAGCAAAGCAGTTCAACGTCCCCTTCCTCGGATCGATCGAACTCATCCCCGCCATCCGTGAAGGCGGCGACCGCGGCCTGCCCGTCACACTCGCAGGACCCAAGAGCCCGCAGGCTGCAGCATTCTTCGACGCAGCGCAAAAGCTCATGGAGCAGGCCGAAGCCGCGGCTGCCAGGGCAAAAGACGTAATCGAAATCAGCTAGCGATTCTTCGCATCAAACAGAAAAGCGGGACGCGCGTCCCGCTTTTTCATTCTTCGCTTTGCGTTGCTTTAGCGCCGCCAGTGCCCTTCCACAAAGACCCATCCGCCATGGCGGTGCGCCCAGTGGCCCGGAACCCACCGTGCATGCGGATAAGGCGGCTGCGCCCACACGCCGCCGCGCCACACATAGCGCTGACCGTCCCAGTAGTGATAGCCCGGTTGCCACACCCATCCCGGATGCGGCGGAGGGCCATAGTGCTCATGTACCGGCGGCGGTGGACCAATGCGCACTGTCACACCCACCTGCGCATTTGCCACCGCGGGAACCATACAAGCTGCAAGCAGAAGCGTAAGAGCAATTTTTTTCACAGGAAAACTACCTCCATTTTATGCCGTCCCGGGCTCGTGCATCTGTCCCGGATTACTGATCGTATGAACGCATCCGTGCATGGATAGTTGCTCTCTCCGCGAAAAAACTTATGTACATATCGCGCATGTAATCCCAGCATTTTCACAAGTGTGAATCTTTTACAGTCCGGAAGTATTTTTTTCACTTCGACGCGGCGCAAACAGATTCCCCAGCCGCTGAATCTGCGCGCCCACGCTACTCAGCTTCTGCTCAATGCGCTCGTAGCCGCGATCCATGTGATACACGCGGTCCACAATCGTTTCACCGTCGGCCACCAGCGCGGCTAGCACCAGCGACGCCGATGCGCGCAGATCGGAGCACATCACCGCCGCGTCGGACAACTTCGCCGGCCCGCGCACAGTCGCTGTCTTTCCATCCACCCTGATGTTCGCGCCCATGCGTACCAGTTCCTGCACATGCATGAAGCGATTCTCGAAGATGTTCTCCGTCACCAGGCTAACGCCGTCAGCCTGCGTGGCCAACGCCATATACTGCGCCTGCATGTCGGTCGGAAATCCCGGATACTCCTCCGTCGAAATGTCTGCCGCGCGCAGCTTCTCCGCGCCATGCACGTGCACTGCATCCTGTCCCATCTCATCCACGCGCGCGCCCATCTCGCGCAGCTTCGTAATCACCGCGCCCAGATGCGCAGGATTGCAATCGGCCACCACAAGATCGCCGCCAGTAATCGCTCCCGCAATCAGAAATGTTCCCGCCTCAATGCGATCGGGGTTGATGCGATACCGCGCGCCGTGCAGGCTTGTCACGCCCTGCACGCGAATCGTAGATGTGCCCGCGCCCTCGATCTTCGCGCCCATCGCAATCAGCAACGCAGCCAGATCCGTCACCTCAGGCTCGCGTGCGCAGTTCTCCATCAGCGTTTCGCCCTCGGCCAGCACCGCGGCCATCAACAGGTCCTCGGTTCCCGTCACTGTGATCTTGTCAAAAACCAGATGTGTCCCGCGCAGCCGCTCCGCGCGCGCTTCCAGATAGCCGTGCTCCTGCGTAATCGTCGCGCCCATCTGCTCCAGTCCCTTGATGTGCAGATCGATGGGCCGTCCCCCAATCGCGCATCCGCCCGGCATCGCCACGCGCGCCATGCCTGCCCGCGCCACCAGCGGACCAAGCACCAGCGAACTGGCGCGCATGGTTTTCACAATCTCGTATTTAGCCACCGGATCGGAGAGCGTGCCGCACGAAATCGTCGTGCGGTCCTCGCCAGGCTCCACGGCCGCTCCCATCGACTGCAACAGCCTGCGCTCTGTCTCGATGTCGCGCACCTGGGGAATGTTCTCGAGCGTCACTGGATCTTCAGTCAGAATCGCCGCAGCCATGCACGGCAGCGCTGAGTTCTTCGCGCCCGAAACGTGAATCGTGCCTGTCAGCGGATTGCCGCCGCGAATAACGAACTTATCCATAAGGAAAAAACAGATGCTCTCCGTTGCTTAATCCTTAAGTGTAAATGCCGGAAAAGCGACGCAGAGCGCGGCTGAATACTTCCTGCGTGCCTGGAAATGCGATTTCTATGCAAAGACTTCTCGATGGCTCAGCAATGGGTGCAACATTTCCAATCAGGCGTGCATCTATATCTGGAAAATAAGGGCCGGATTTTTTGTTGTTTTTCCGCGATTCAAGCTGCAGTAATTTGCCGCCCGCCACCTCAGCGGGCGCATGAAAAATTGGTCGCCGCAATGTTTATCTTGCCCGCAGGAGGTTGGGCTGAGGATGAACTACACGACCCTCTTGAAAATGTTAATTGAGCTTGAAAAGGCGATCGGCACTGAACCCGAACTTTCGATCCGAGCGAGAATACAGGAGCTGGAAAACCTGGTTCTGGACACCCAGAAGAAACGGATCGAAGAGCTCCGCATGGAGCACCGCAACTTTGCCGCTTAGCAATTTCAGGAAAAGCAGTATTAATCTTCATCAGCAAAAAATATGCGGGGCCAAAGCCCCGCATATTTCGTTTGCATAGTTTTCTTGCCTGCTCAGTTGCTCGCAATCGGCTGCGGTGCCGACTGTTCCGCCGGCTGCTGTTGTTGCGTTGCAGGCCCCAGATTCAGCGGCTCGGTCAGCGAAAACATCAGCACCGTGCCCGGTTCCAGCGTCGCCTGCGGATGATCCACCAGCAGATGCACAGTAATTGCACCTGCGCCAATCAGCGTGCCCGCCAGTGCACCCACCGGCCCCGCAACAATGGCTCCGGTAATTGCGCCAGCGCCCACCGCACCGCCATACTCAATGCCATCCTTCTTTAGCCGCGAACCAGGATTGATCGCGCCTTCTGAGCCAATGCGTGTGTTCGTGCCCGGCGCATCCGCTGTCTGCGCATAGAGCCGATGGCGCGAGCCGTCCGGCAGCACCACAGTCTCGGGCCGCAAAAGCATTGATCCATGGCCGCCAACCCGTCCGCTTGATACTTCCACCACTGTACCGTCAATCTCTGCACCTGCGGGAATCAATACCTGGCTGCCCTGGTACACATCGGAAGCCACGCGCGCACGGAATGGATCGCCGTTCTGGCTCATCGCCGTTGAAAGCCGGTCCAGCAATCGGGCGCGAATCTCCACGCCCGGACCAAGCTGCCCCGGAGTCTCCACCGGATGCACAATATCTCCATCGGGATCGCTGGCCGCATCGCGTTGGTTCAGTTGCGGCTGCGTGTATGTCTGCGAGGGCTGCGCAGAGGCGGGTGCCACCTGCACAATCCCATCGTCCGTGCCATTCACATCGTTCGAGTCCTGCTGCGCCTGAGTTGGTTGCGGCGCGGGCTGCGTCGTCGCGGCAGGCTCAGGCTGCGCTGTCACCGGCGCCAGATAGTGCGCTGCGGGCGGCTTGGCCGCTGGCTGAGGTGCAGGCTGCGGTGGCTCGCTGTTGATGATCGTGTCGTCCGGTGGAGGATTCGAAGTCCCTTCGTAAGGATTCTGCGAACTCTGCGCCGCAAGCGTAGCGGCAGCCGCGACGAATAGTGCGCTTACGAGAATTTTGCGATTCATCATGGACTCCTTCCGATGATTCGTCCCGCAGACGGGAATCTCCCTTCCCGTATAAGACCCCGCGGCAACAAAAAAGTCGCTTGGCATAGGTTGCTCTGCAGCCGCTGGCGCATGGCTCTCGCGGCGCAACTTGCCTAAATTAAGGCTAGCCCGCAAATTATCCACGCAGACACGCGGCCCACCGCGCAGGTGCCTCGCGCGATACGAATCCAGAAAGTTACCCCCGCCCCTTTCGCTCGAATGACTTACGTAGCGTGTGACACGAGCCACAGCGGCCGATCAAGCCCAATTTGCTAGAATCCAAACGGAATAGAAGATTTTTTCACTCATTGAACTATGAAGGAGATCCATCGGGTGCCCGAGCTTCTGAACATGATTCGAAGCGCTGCCGGAGAGGCTCTGGCCGTGGATCGCCGCCCCAAATTGAACGACCGGCTGCTGCACCGCATCATGAGGAGCGATATGACTGAGATTGTTGCCATCCGTGCCCGCGAGGTTCTCGACTCGCGTGGCAATCCCACCGTGGAAGCTGACGTAATTCTGGAAAGCGGCGCTATGGGCCGCGCCATTGTGCCCTCGGGCGCATCCACGGGCGAGCATGAGGCCGTAGAGCTGCGCGACGGCGACAAGACCCACTACCTCGGCAAGGGTGTTCTGCAGGCCGTAGCCAATGTTGAGACGGTGATTGCTCCCGAGCTCGAAGGTATGGACGCTGCCAATCAGCGGCTCATCGACCGCACCATGATCGAACTCGACGGCTCGCCCAACAAGGGCAAGCTTGGCGCCAACGCGATTCTTGCCGTCTCCATGGCGAACGCGCGCGCCGTGGCGCAGACGCTTGAGATTCCGCTCTATCGCTATCTTGGCGGCGTCAACGCCAGCATCCTGCCCACCCCCATGCTCAACGTGCTCAACGGCGGCGCGCATGCTGACTCCAACGTCGACTTCCAGGAATTCATGATCATGCCCGTGGGCGCAGAGCGCTTCAGTGAGGCGCTTCGCTGGTCCGCGGAGACCTTCCATACGCTCAAGAGCGTGCTTAAGAAGAAGGGCTATAACACCGCCATCGGCGACGAAGGCGGATTCGCGCCCTCGCTCAAGTCCAATACCGAGGCCGTCGAACTCATTCTCGAAGCCATCGAGGCCGCAGGCTACACGCCCGGCGAGCAGATCGCCATCGCACTTGACCCCGCTACTAGCGAGCTCTATGACAAGGAAAAGAACAAGTACGTCTTCAAGAAGAGCGACAAGCGCGAAGTTACCAGCGAAGAAATGGTCCACTTCTGGGACAACTGGGTCCGCCAGTACCCTATCGTCTCCATTGAAGACGGCCTCGCTGAAGACGACTGGGAAGGCTGGCGCACCCTCACGGACAAGCTGGGCAGCAAGATTCAACTCGTGGGCGACGATCTCTTCGTCACCAACACGCAGCGCCTGCAGCGTGGCATTGAAGAGGGTGTTGCAAACTCAATCCTGATCAAGGTGAACCAGATCGGCACCCTCACTGAGACTCTTGAAGCCATCGAGCTCGGTCGCCGCTACGGCTACACTGCCATCATGTCGCACCGCTCCGGTGAAAGCGAGGACACCTTCATCGCCGATCTCGCCGTAGCCACCGGCGTAGGCCAGATCAAGACCGGCTCGGTCAGCCGCACCGATCGCATCGCTAAGTACAACCAGCTTCTCCGCATTGAAGAAGAGCTGGGCACCGGCGCAACGTACCTCGGTCTCGAAAGCATCAACTACAACGACTAACGCTCAAATAATGTTGTCATCCTGAGCGAAGCAGGGCGCGTTCTTTGCGCCCTGCGAAGTCGAAGGACCTGCGGCAGCTTTTCCACTCGTCTTCACATACCATGCTTTGCTGGGTCCTGGGAAAGTACAAACGTCAAACTCAGCAACACAGACTCTCCGACTCGCAAACCAAAGGAATCCGCCCGTGTCCAAACGCCCGCTCGTCCTCACCATCCTTGACGGATGGGGTTATCGCGCTGAAACCGCCAACAACGCCATCGCACTCGCACGCAAACCTACCTATGACAAGCTGCTGCGCGAATTTCCCAACACGCTGATCCGCGCCTCAGAGCACTTTGTCGGCCTGCCTGACGGCCAGATGGGCAACAGCGAAGTGGGCCACCTCAACATCGGCGCGGGCCGCATCGTGCAGATGGACATCACACGCATCGACGCCCAGATCGCCTCCGGCGAGTTCAGCAAGAATCCTGCCATCGCCAAAGCCATGCAGCGCGCGCGCGAAGGCGGACGCCAGCTTCACCTCTTCGGCCTGGTTTCCGATGGTGGCGTGCACTCGCACCAGGAGCATCTCTACGCCTTGCTGCGCACAGCGCACGAATACGGGGTTGAGCGCGTCTTCGTCCACGCATTCATGGATGGCCGTGACACCCTGCCCACCTCAGGTGCAGGCTACGTCGCGCAACTCGAGCAGAAGATGCGCGAATTCAACACCGGCAAGCTGGCTAGCGTAAGTGGACGCTACTACGCCATGGACCGCGACCGCCGCTGGGAACGCGAGCGCAAGGCATTCGAAGCCATGGTCAATGGCAAAGCCGAGGGAGGCGCTTACGCAAACGCCGTCTCGCGCATCAAGGAAAGTTACAACGGCGGCACCACCGACGAGTTCCTCATTCCCTTTGTGGTGACCGATGCTGCCGGCAAGCCCATCGGCCAGATTCGCGATGAGGACGTATGCATCAACTTCAACTTCCGTGCCGACCGTGCCCGCCAGATCACGCGCGTCCTCGCCCGCGAGAGCGTACTCAACGCGCAGGGCGGCCGCAATCTCGACTCATGGGAGTCGCTCGACGAGATTATCCCGCGCCGCGAGATCCCGAAGAACCTGCACTACGTCTGCATGACCCAGTACGACAAGCTCTACGAGCTGCCTCTGGTCATCCTGCCCGAGTCAATGGATAACATCCTCGCCAACATCCTCTCCGCACATCACCTGCGCAACCTGCGCGTAGCCGAGACCGAGAAGTTTGCGCACGTTACCTACTTCTTCAACGGCGGCATCGAAACGCCCTTCCCCGGCGAGGAGCGCACGCTCATCCCTTCGCTTAAAGTTGCCACCTACGATCTCGCCCCGGAAATGCGCGCTGAAGGCATCGGCGACACCATCGTGAAAGCCGTCAACGACACCGCTTTTGACCTCATCGTCGCCAACTTCGCCAATGCCGACATGGTCGGCCACTCCGGCAAGCTCGAGCCCACCATCAAGGCCTGCGAAGCCGTCGATGCGCAGCTCGACCGCATCCTCAAAGCAGTAAAAGAGCGCAACGGCAACTGGCTCATCACCGCTGACCACGGCAATGCTGAGCTCATGGTCGATCCAGTCACCGGTGGCCCGCACACGGCGCACACCACCAATCCGGTGCCCTTCATCTACGTAGGCGAAGAAGCCGACCGCTATCGCCTGCGCACCGACGGTTCGCTGCGCGACATCTCACCCACGCTGCTCAATCTCCTCAATCTCGGACTACCCAAGGAGATGACCGGCGGCGATCTGCGCGTGCCGATCGCGAAGTAGCGCGAGACATATTCTCCACGCAACACAAAGGCCTCCCGCATGGGAGGCCTTTGTAATTTCCTGCGCGGAAAGTGATCTTATCGCAGTCGCAGCGACTTGATCGCCGCCGGCAGATGCTCCTCGATCACGCGCGCACGCGCCGCGGCAATGCCGCTAAGATAGCTCGGCGCCGGCGTCGCCGTCAGTACGAGGGTCAGCGCAATCACACTGAAGACCAGCCCCGCAATCCCGGCTGAAACCAGCATGTGATACATGTCGAAGATATCCAGACCCAGGACCTTGAAAGCAACATGCTCCAGCGGCTTGATGTGCTTGAGCACTGCCAGCGCAAACAGGAAGAACAGCGCCGCCGTCGATGTAAGAATCGCCAGCGTTGCATCCAGGCTGCGATGAAAGTTCTGCCGCGAGCGGCAGCGTGCGCACTCGGCGAAATGACCTTCGTAGTCTCTGCGCATCTCAGGAGAGATTCCCGAGATGTCATAGCGCCAGCTTGCCAGAATAGCGCCTACGACTCTATCGGTGCATCGGGTTCGTGCCATAGCCATAAAGACTCGCTTTGCAAAGGATACGCTCAGCCGTTTTAACAACTTGCGGCCACCGGCAACGGATCGGCCCTCATTGAGATAGATGCTCGATGGGCCTGACAGGTTCAACTACTTTCCGCATATCTCCGGCCCGGGCAAGCATACCGGATAGCGGTCCGTTCCGTTGCAGATCCCACTGCGAAAAAGACGCCCGTTATGGCTATTGTAACCCGGATCGTCAAAAATGAATTGCCGAAAGAGGTTCGTGCTGTTCCGCCACCAGCAGCCGATTGGCCAGCAGGCTGGCCCGGCCATCCAGCGCACGCTCCGCAGCTACCCGCGCTAGTTCTGGAAGATTATTGCTTTCAGACAGATGCGCCAGAATCACATAGGCCGCCTGCCCATCATACCCATTGGCCAGAAACTCTGATGCAGCCTCGTTGGAAAGGTGACCGACTCGGGAAAGCACACGCTGCTTGACCGACCACGGATACGGCCCGTCCCGCAGCATCTCCAGGTCGTGATTTGACTCAAGGAGCAGCAGGTCCACACCCTTCAGTTGCGCTTTCACGTTGGGCGTAACGTAGCCCAGATCGGTCGCAAAGGCCATCCGGACCCCCTCGGCCACAAACACAAAGCCCACCGGATCGGCCGCGTCGTGTGGAATCGTGAACGGGCTCACGGCAATGTCGCCAATGGTAAAGGGCTGTCCCGCCTGGAAATACTCCACTGCCGGCAGCCATGTGGGATCTTCTTTCGTCGATGTCGGCTCAGCCTCGCCAGACTCCGCAGCCTGCGCCTCGGCCGCCGCATCATCCGGCTCGCCCTCTTCCGGAGCAGCCTCAGCCTGCCGCTCTGCAGCTTGTTTGCGGCACTGTTCCAGCCACTGTGCATAGCTCATCTGCCGCCGCGGCGTCAGCCAGCGCATCCACGCCCGATGCGTTGCCTCTGTGAAGTACACCGGAATCCCCAGCCGCCGCGCCGTCACTGCAAGTCCATTGATGTGGTCCTGATGCTCGTGCGTCACCACAATCGCATCCAGCGTCTCCGGATCCTCGCCTGCCAGCCTCATGCGCTTAAAGAGCTCGCGGCAGCTCAGCCCCGCATCCACCAGAACGCGCGTACGCCCTCCGGTGACAATTGTGCTGTTGCCCTTCGATCCCGAGGCCAGTACCGTGAAGCGGACCATCCTTCGAGCATAACGCGAATCGCTCGTCTGCCCAGTGCAAAACCTTGCAACCGGCGCACTTGCACGGCAAGCGCCATTGCGATCCAAGGTGGTAGCGTGTGACCCACTTAAATCACGTTACCAAGGCTGCAAAATTGGTCACATGCGCCTGCCGCAAATGTGCAATCCACTTAATCCCGGCAAATTGCTACCATCGGCACAAATAGAACACTGCGGGCACAGCGGCTTCGCGGAGAATTGGGGTTTGGAGAATATGGGTATTTTTACATGGCTTTTTAAAGGCAAGAACTCTGGCGAGATGGCAGAAGACCCGACTTCGACCTGCTCGGCAGAAGAATATGAGGAATTCATCGCCTATCTCCGCGGCAAAGACCGCGAATTCAGCAAGCCCGGACGGACCATCAAGGAAGAGTTCAAATTCTGGTTGCAGGATCGCGCCAAGAAGCAGCACCAGGCGTCACGTTATAACGCTTCACGTCATTTCGCAGCGGCGACACAGAAGTAAAATTTCGCGGCTCTTCCCCCAGGCGCCGCTTCATCGCACTTCGCACATCAACGCAATCGGATTGCCGTCAGGGTCGGCGAAGAACGCCATCCACAATTCGTGGTCCGGCATCTTTGCCACCAGATGCGGCTTGTGCGTAAAGGCCACTCCCCTCGCCTCCAGCGCTTCATGCGCTGCATGAATATCGTCTACGTGGAAATAGAGAATCGTCCCCCCGCTCTGTATGGGCTTCTCTTTCGCGCCAATCATCATCCTGACTTCTCCGCATTGAAAGAACGACATTGTGCCCGCATCGAACAGATGCCGCATACCCAGCGTGTTCTGGTAGAAATCCTTCGCATGCGCAATGTCGCTCACCGTCAGCGCAATCTGCCCAATCCGGTCCAGGCGTACATCTGATTTCACACTCTGCTCGTCGCCGCTCATTCGTCTATCCCCTTCAGCAATCCATCCGGATCGCTCTTCGCCATGGCCGCATCGCTCGCAAAGGCGTGCAGAAACTCCTGCAGCAATTCAGGACTCGTCCGATGCGCGCCGCCTTCACTCGCCGGATTCTTCGCCATCCACTCGTCGAGCATCGTCAGCAGAATGATCTCCGCCTGCTGCGCATCGCCGTTCACATCCCATCGCTCCAGAATCCGCGACAGCATTACCGGCGGCTTCACGCCGACAATCTCCTTCGTCTCCGGATGCGCGCAGTGTTCCGCCGGCGAAACCACAAGGTACTCGCGGCACCGCAGCGGGCGAATCTCGTGAATCGTACAGCGCTCGTCTTCGAGAAATGGACACGGAATGCCCAGCGCAAAGTACCTCAGCCCCAGCGCATGCATTGCCTCCCGGCCACCGTTTCTCGCATGTGCACGAATCTCCTGCGCAATGCCGGCTTCTTCAAGCCGCTCCGCAGCCTTGCAAAAGCGCTCGCGCAATACAGCGCGCCGTTCCTCCGGCTGTGCATCGAGCCACTCCGCAATCGCATGTGCCTCCACCGGCGTAATCGGAACCGCCTGACGGCAGCATGCGCCGCATCCCTCGCGGCAGCTCAGCGTATGTCCCTGACGGCCGGCCTGCAGCACCGCGAGGTCAGTCATGGAATTCGACAGGTTCTGCAGCACAGGCAGCAGCACCGCCGGCTTCACCGGCCCCTCAGGCAGATCGGCCTGAACCTCGATACTCGCATCCCACACGCGCAGCGCGAATCTCACTCTGCCAAATCCGTGTGGCAATGCCGCATTCGTGCCCGACATGTGCGGCAGTGTAACATCTGCACAAAATCAGTAGCCATGTAATTTCCGCATGCTCCAGTTTCAGCGCGTCGCCGGGGACTCCACGGACAGATCTTCGTCCGTGGGGTGGCCTTCTGTGCCTGAGCTGCGATAGCCCGAACTTAATCTAATCCGTTCATCACCACCGGAATCTCAATCGACACCAGGGTTCCTCTCCCTGGATTGCTCGTTACGCTGAAGTGCGCCTCATCGCCATACAGCACTTCCAGCCGCTCCTGCACGTTCTTCATCCCTATCCCCGCACCGTCCCGCCGCAGCGCAGAAGCGGGCCGATGTCCCATGCCCACGCCGTCATCGGCCACCTCGATCAGAATCCGCTTGCCCTCCATTTTGCTGCGCAGCGTGATCGTTCCACCGTGTATGCGCGGCTCAAGCCCATGCTTGATGCTGTTTTCAATCAGCGGCTGCAGCAGAATGCTCGGCACCATGACGTCGAGCGTCCGCGGATCGATCTCCTTCTCCACTCTCAGTTTGTCCGCGCCAAAGCGCACCACTTCAATGTCGAGATAATCGTCGGTAAACCGCAGCTCCTGGCTCAGCGGCACATACGTATCGTGATCCTTCAACAGCGCGCGCAAAATATTCGCGAGCTTCACAGTCATCTCGCGCGCCAGTTCCGGCTTGCTGCGCACCAGTGCCGCAATCGAGTTGAGCGTATTAAAAAGAAAGTGCGGATTGATCTGCCTTTGCAGCGCATCTAGTCGCGCCTCAAGCACCAACCGCTTCTGCTCTTCGAGCGACATCTCCACCCGCAGCGCATTCCACACCTTCAGCGCAATGCCCACCATGATGGGCGCGCTCAGCCATACCAGCGCCTGCAGCCAGACTGAATCTGCGCGCAGCGCAAACAGCCTGTGCGGAAACGCACGCGACACCCAGTCGCGCGCCATCTCCAGCGCCGCAATCAGGAACAGCAGCAATATCTGCCGATCGACCCGCGGCTTGCGCAGATTGCGCCTCACCCAGCGATAAAGGCTCAAGTCGATAAACGGCGTAAACGACCAAATCTCTTCTTTCTCGACAAAGCTCCCGATCAGCCCCGCCGCCAGCCCCAAAGCTGCATTGAACGGCAGTGAAAGATACTCATGATGTAGCATCGCGGGAATCGACAGAACCGCTCCGCTCAGCAGCGCCCAGTACGGCCCCACCAGCAGTCCCAGCAGCACCGTTGTCTCAAAAGAAATATCCGCAGCCAGAAAGTTCGGCACCAGGAACCGCAAATAGACGCCTGTAGTCAGCGGCACCAGAAAGAACGCCATCAGCGCCAGTGTCTGCCTGTGTCGTCTCTTCTCGGCAAAAAACAGCCGCCTGAAGCTCGACGCGCGCGCCAGTATGCTGGCTACTGAGGCCACCACCCCCAGCTTTACCAGCAGCGTTATCAGAATCAGCTTATCGGTCACGTCACAAATGTATCGCGCCGCGCCGCCGCGTATCTAATAAAGCAGGCGGCTCGCATGCAGCAGGCGAATGGGGGATTCGCTGCTGTGACGGCGGTCGCACAACCCCCGAGCGAGCCGCAACGTAAAATGGAATCATGCCAATGGACAGTGTGAAGAAGGTTGCCGAAGCCGATTTCCCCACCCGCTGGGGACACTTCCGCATCCTCGGCTTCGAAGGCAGCGCAACCATCTCTCAGCCCGGCTGCGCGCCCAGTTGTGAAAATGAGGAACTCGTGGCGCTGGTCATGGGTGATATCCACTCCGCGCCGCCGCTCGTGCGCATCCACTCTCAGTGCCTCACCGGCGACGTATTCCACTCGCTGCGTTGCGACTGCCGCCTGCAGCTCGAGCTCGCGCTCAAGAAAATCACCGAAGCCGGCGCGGGCATCCTGCTCTACGAGCAGCAGGAAGGCCGCGGCATCGGCCTCATGGCCAAATTAAAAGCCTACGAGCTTCAGGACCACGGCCGCGACACCGTCGAGGCCAACGAAGAGCTTGGCTTCGCCGCTGACTGCCGCGCCTACGAGCTGCCTGCCGCCGTGCTCAAGCTCCTCGGAGTCACCTCCGTCCGCCTTATCACCAACAATCCTGAAAAAGTCGCCGCACTCGAAACCGCTGGCATCAAAGTTGCCGAACGTGTCTCCGCTGAAGTCGAGCCGCAGGAGACCTTCGAGCGCTACCTGCGCACCAAGCAGGAAAAGATGGGCCACATCCTCGAAATGGTCGTCAGCGAAGACCAATCGGAATAGTCGCCGCGTAAGACAGGATGCGAAGAGCGTCCGGATGTGTTGCGACCCTGGAAGGGTTGGCATTATGATTTTCACAGGCATTTCATGACATCGGCGAACTACGAATCCGCGCTCGCACTCGCTGGCTCTTTACCGGCTGAGGAAAAGCTCGCATTGATTCGCGCCCTGCTATCGTCAAATGAACCCGCCTCACAAACGAAGCACGAGCGAAGCATCCTGGAACTGCGTGGTCTGGGCGCTGAGGTTTGGGGGCAAATGGACGCGCAGGAGTATGTGCGGCGTGAACGCAACTCATGGAATGGATAGAGCCGCTGGCTGGATTGATCGTCGCAGTGGACACCGCGCCGCTCATCTATTTCATAGAGAAACATCCTCGCTATCTCAGCACCATCGATCCGTTCTTCAATGCCCTTGATCGTGGACTCTTTCAAGCCGTCACATCGACTCTCACCTTGACAGAGGCGTTGGTTCTCCCCCTTCGCACAGGCAACAATTTGCTGGTATCGGAATACGTGAATATCCTCACGAAGTCGCGGAATGTCACAATGCTTCCTGTATCCGAGGCAATCGCCGCCAAAGCAGCCCAGTTGCGAGCCACCGCTGGCATCAGAACGCCGGATGCGGTTCAAATTGCGACCGCCCAGATTGGCGGCGCAACCGCACTCGTCACCAACGACGAGCAGTTGGCATCCATTCCGGGAATTAATATTATTGTGCTGGAGAAGCTGCTGGTTACGCCGTGATCTGGCTTTCTGAGCGGTTCTTCGGCAGCGCCTTAATCACCTTCGTCGTGGTCACCACCTGCCCCACATGCCGCTGCGTGTGATCGGCCACGTGAATCAGCGCACCGCCAATCGACGTCGGCAGTTGCTTGCGTCCCACGCCGCGAAAGGTATCGAACTTCGCCGTAGCCAGCACCCGAATCCGCTCCGCAGCGTTGCTGAATGAAGCCTCAACCTCGCCCAGCAATTCAGCTAACGATTCTTCCCCGCTCTGCTCAGCCTTCAACGCCGCAAGTTGCTCCGCGCTCAACTGCCCGCCCTCGGCATAAGTCAGAATCCGGTCCGTTGACCGCGCAATGTGCCGCAGATGAAACGCAATCGCATTCAGCCCCAGCGGCTGCGACCGCACCTCGTCGTCGCTCAACCCCTCGGTCCACCTGGTCAGATCGTCCAGCGCCAGATCGAGCGCATGCAGCACAGCGCGACCTACGGCATGCACATCCGTGTGCGTACCACGCAGCCATGGTTCGATATAAGGTGTGGCAGTAGTACTCACTTCGATGGCCCTCTAGCTCGCGCTCTTCACCCGCACCACGGTGATCTTCTCGAAGCCCTCTTCGAACACCGGCGGCTTCAGCTTTTCGGCCATCTTGCGCATCACATCCTCGCTCACCGAGCGGTCGCGCTGGCGGTTGCGCTCCAGGCACACTTCAAGCGGCACATCGAAGAACACCGCCTGCACCTCGTAGCCGAAGCTCTTGGCCATCTTAATCCACTGCCGCCGCTCGTGCACCGAAAGATTCGTCGCATCCACATAGTTCCATGGCATGCGCGCAATCAGCCGCGCCCGCAGCAGCGACCGCAGCGTGGAAAACACCAGCCCCTGGTAGCGCTGCTCCTCCACGTCGTCAAACAGAATATTGCGCAGCAGATCGCTCGAAAGCGGCGTAACGCCACGACGCCCGAACCACGTGGTCTTGCCTGATCCCGGCAGCCCGATAGCCAGCACCACATAGCCCTTCGGCGCCTGCGCCGACTTCTCTGAAGCCACAGGAGCCGGAGCCACCGGCATCTCCGGCTGCGTCTCCACTTCCAACTTTCCCTGGCTTGCCTGCTCGCCCCAGTCGGGTTTGCTGGCCCACTGCGGCTTTCCGCCGCGCTGGCTCTGCCCGCCGCGCCCTTCGTGTCCTGGGTGCGCGTGCGTCTGTCTCCCCGGCGCGTCGTCGCTGTAGGAAGGCACCAGCGGTGCCGGCTGATTCGATGGGAGTTCCTGGCCGATCTTGCCAGTTGATTCTGAATTATTCGGAGCGCGTTTGGACCGTCTTCTCATGCTGCCTTTAACCCGTCGTGCGGAACAGTCTGTTCTCCCGAATAGCATACATCCCGCGCGCGCTGCAAACATAACCATACGAACGCCCAGCCCGCCTTTGTGCATGGAATCACATACAGCACGGGCAACGCGCAGGCATGCTTGTATCGGGAGATTGCAGGCAGAAATAGGCGGCACGAAAACGTTTACGTTTCGCCGCCCACACCTCAGGTGTTAGCATCAAGAGTTTGGTGGAATCGCCTCCAGGGCCTACTCCAGACTCCGCGCATTCTACAGCAGTTCTTCAGTCACTGTAGGCAAAGCCGCTGTGATTGCGTGCCTTCCAGGCACCTTGCACAGCGCCAGAAACGCCGTACAGGATGAATAACCGCACGAGTCAGAAACCGCAACCTCACTGAATTTCAAGGAGAAATCGCACATGGCAGTTAAGGTTGGAATTAATGGCTTCGGCCGCATCGGACGCAACGTTTTGCGCGCCGCTCTCGGCAATCCGGAGATTGAATTTGTTGCAGTCAACGATCTCACCAGTCCCGCGACCCTGGCTCACCTGCTCAAGCACGACTCGATTCTCGGCAACCTGAAGAACGAGATCTCCGCCGGTGAAGATTCCATCACCATCGACGGCAAAAAGATCAAGGTCTATGCCGAGCGCGACCCCGCCAAGCTGCCCTGGGCTGACAACGGCGCAGAGATCGTCGTCGAGTCCACTGGCCACTTTACTGACGCCACAAAGGCCAAGGCTCACCTCGGCACAACCGTCAAGAAGGTCATCATCTCCGCTCCGGCCACCAATGAAGACATCACCGTGGTGCTCGGCGTGAACGAAGACAAATACGATCCGGCAAAGCACAACGTCATCTCCAACGCGAGCTGCACCACCAACTGCCTCGCCCCGGTCGTCAAGGTGCTTATCAAGGAGTTCGGCATCGTCTCCGGCATCATGACCACCATTCACAGCTACACCAACGACCAGGTCATCCTCGACTTCCCGCACAAGGACCTGCGCCGCGCCCGCGCTGCCGCTCTGAACATGATCCCCAGCTCCACCGGCGCAGCCAAGGCCCTCAAGCTCGTTATTCCCGAGACCGCCGGCAAGCTCGACGGCTTCGCCATCCGCGTTCCAACTCCGAACGTCTCCATCGTCGACCTCACCTTCATCAGCGAGAAGACCACTGATGCCAAGGCCGTAAACGCTGCGCTCAAAGCCGCTTCTGAAGGTGAGCTCAAGGGCATCCTCGGTTACGAAGCCGGCGAGCTGGTCAGCTCTGACTTCAAGGGCGACCGCCGCAGCTCCATCGTCGACGCGCCGCTGACCAAGGTCGTCGGCCAGAGCGTCAAGGTGCTGAGCTGGTACGACAACGAGTGGGGCTACTCCAACCGCGTCGTCGACCTCATCGGCTTCCTGGCCTCCAAAGGCCTCTAACAGCAGTTATCAGGTTTCAGGGATCAGTTGATTCCGCTCATACAAGCACGATGCAACTGACCCCTGATCTCTGATCCCTGGTCTCTCTTATGCGCCAGAACATCTCCGGCGGCTCGCCCTACGAGCCTATCATCGGTTTCTCCCGCGCCGTCCGCATCGGCAACGTCGTTCGTGTAGCCGGCACCGGCCCTGTCGGCGCGGACACTGAAGACGCTGCAGGCCAGACCCGCCGCATCTTCGCCATCGCTGATAAAGCACTCACTGAGGCCGGTGCCACGTTCAACGATGTCGTCGCTACCCGCATGTATCTCACCCACGCTGAAGACTGGGAGGCCGTCGGCCGCGTCCACGGCGAGTTTTTCGCAAACACCCGTCCCGCCGCTACCATGGTCGTCGTCGCGGCGTTGCTCAATCCAGCATGGCGCATCGAGATGGAGTTCGAAGCCATCCTGCCTGAATCCTGACCCACGACCTCTACGAAAGGTTTCGCATCATGTCCAAGCTCACCATTCGCGACGTTGAACTGGCCAACAAGCACGTCTTCATCCGCGTCGACTTCAACGTGCCGCTCTCTGAAGACGGCTCGACGATCACCGATGACACGCGCATCGTTGCCACGCTGCCCACCATCATGTACGCGCTCGAGCACCGCGCCAAGGTCATCCTCGCCTCGCATCTCGGCCGCCCCAAGGGCAAGCCAAATCCGAAGTACTCGCTCCGCCCCATCGTCGACCGCCTGCGCGAGCTGCTCGACAAGAAGGAAGACGACTACAACATCAACGTCGCCTTCGCGCCCGACTGCGTTGGAGACCTCGCACAGGAGCTCGCGCGCCAGCTCGAGTCCGGTCAGGTGCTGCTGCTTGAGAACCTCCGCTTCCACGCCGAAGAGGAAGCCAACGATCCTGCCTTCGCCAAAAGGCTCGCCTCGCTCGCCGAAATCTACGTAAACGACGCCTTCGGCGCGGCACACCGCGCGCACGCCTCCACTGAAGGCATCACGCACCACATCAAGACTTCCGTCGCCGGCCTGCTCATGGAAAAGGAGATCACCTATCTCGGCAAGGCGCTCGAAGCCCCCGAGAGGCCCTTCGTCGCCATCATCGGCGGCTCCAAGATCTCCGGCAAAATCGACGTGATCGAGAACCTGCTCGACAAGGTCGACACGCTGGTCATCGTCGGCGGCATGGCCTACACCTTCCAGCGCGCACTCGGCATCGCCACCGGCAAGTCGCTCGTGGAAGAAGACAAGATCGACCTTGCAAAGGCGGCGCTGGACAAATCCAAAGCAAAGGGTGTGGAACTCCTGCTGCCTGTAGACAACATCCTCGCCGACAGCTTCTCGCCCGACGCCAAGACACAGCCCTGGGACACGTCGAAAGACTTCCCCGCCGACTGGCAGGGACTGGACATCGGTCCCAAATCCATCGCGGCCATCGAGAAGGTCGTCGCCGGTGCCAAGACCATTGTCTGGAACGGCCCCGCAGGCGTCTTTGAGTTCCCGCGCTTTGCTGTCGGCACCAACGCCATCGCCAAAGCGGTCGCGGCAAACAAATCCGCCATCTCCATCATCGGCGGCGGCGACTCGGTCAGCGCCATCAACCAGGCCGGCGTAGCCGACAAGATCACGCACATCTCCACCGGCGGCGGCGCCAGCCTCGAGTTCCTCGAAGGCAAAAAGCTCCCCGGCGTCGAAGCACTGACGGACAAGTAGCAATCAGGCACGTTTGGGTAAAGATCATGGGATACTACACGCGAGTTTTGTCGAAGCAGGAAGAATTTCCGGCACTCGACGGACTCGCGCAGTCCATTCGCGCAGATCATCCCCACTACAAGTTGACCGTAGAAGACGGAACCGAGGAAGAATGGGAGAGTCTTCTTCTCTCCGGCAATGACGACGTCGAGGTCGCAGTCATTGAGCGTAATCCTGTTGCCGACGGCTCTCTCGGACAGGACGAGATTGCCGAGTTTATCGAGGAAACCCGCGATTGCAAGCCCGAAAGCGGCGTTCAATGGCTTGCCGACTATCTTGCTGAAGTCAAAACGATCTACGCATTCCAGCATCTGCAGGGATCGGAAACGGTAGACGGCAGCAATGTGCTCAACGCTCTGCGCTCGGCAATATGGGAGCGCGGAGATGCAATCATCCAGGCAAACGGCGAAGGATTTTCGAACGAGGATGGCTACCACATCGTCTGGCAATTTTCCGATTCCGTCTCGGGGCCGTGGAATATGGGCGTGTATAAAGACGGCCTCTGGCACCATTTCGAAATGGATCTTGGCGACCCCGATCATCGGGCGGCCTTCTTTGAGGGCGAAGTACCAGACGATCTGACCGCGGTTCAGGTTACAGGCCCGCAAGACTGAGGCAAATTTGGTTTCTCCCGTAACTATTTGCCGCGCAGACCAACAGGCAATATTGTCGGTACCTGCAACAGCTATAACCCCAAAATCGCACCCGGCAGTTTTGCCGGGTGCGATTTTTTGTCTCGGGAATAGTATCCTTGGTGAAAATCTTCAATTCTTAGAGGTTGGGCCATGAGCATCGTCAAGGGCGACTACGATACCGATAAATGGATTGGCAATACTAAAGCCATCGCGTTCTACGGCATCGGTGGGCTGATTGCCCTGATTTTGTTGTTCGGTGTCTTTTTCACCATACCGGCAGGGTATTGCGGTGTGCTGACCACCTTCGGCGCCGCCAGCCAGAATGTGCTTGGCCCCGGACTGCACTTCAAGCTACCACTCATGCAGGGTGTAGTCAGAATGAACGTTCAGGTCCAGAAGAACCAGCTCACCGAGCACGCTGCCAGCCTGGACCTTCAGGATGTGGAGACCACAGTAGCCACCAACTGGAACATCGATCAGAGCGACGCCTCATGGATTTACCAGAAAATAGGCTTGGAAGAAGCTCTCAACGACAGAATCATCCAGCCCGTTGTCTCCAATGCGGTCAAAGCGGTAGTCGCGCACTACAACGCAGAGGAGCTTGTGACGAAGCGAGATCAGGTTCGCACCCAGATCGAGGAACTGATTCGAAACAATCTCAAGCCATACCATGTGAATGTGGATGTGTCTGGAGTCAGCATCACGGACTTCCAGTTCTCATCCGATTATGCAAGCGCCATCGAGCAGAAGCAGGTGGCGCAGCAGCGCGCCCAGCAGGCCGAATATGAGTTGCAACAGGCCAAGGTAGAAGCCGAACGCCAGATTGCACAGGCGCAGGGTCAGGCTGAAGCCCAGAAGCTCTTGCAGCAGACGCTCACACCGCAGCTGATCCAGCAGCAAGCCATTCAAAAGTGGGATGGTCACTTGCCGAATGTGGTTGGCGGCAATGGCGTTCTGCCAATGATCGGTAACGTGTCGGGTGGCCACTAGCTCGGGTTCCGTAATGAGTTCGGCCCAAAGTTTTTCGGAACGCAAAGGTTCCCCGGCGTCGAAGCGCTCAACGACAAGTAATTCACTGATGATCGCGCAGGGGCCGCACGTGCGGTCCCTCTTTATTTGCGCGCCTGACAATAACTTCTCCATCCTGCCATGACGGCCATCACTGACTTTCCCTCCATATTGCGCTAACATTTTTGCCCGAAATAAATGCTCGGGATGCCAATGCAGCGTCCGCAAGTGGCAGTCCCGTGGGGGCAGCCGTGACTCGTCATTACGTGAATGTAGTCCTGACCGCAGTCTTCGGCACCGTGGTCTTCTTTGCATTCTGGTGGCTGATTGCCGACCTGCTTCTCAAGACGATACCCCAGCTCCTGCATTCGCCCGCGGAAACAGCCTTTGGCGCGCTCGTCGTACTCATCATTGCAATTGCCGCCCTGAGCGGAATACTCGTTGACATTCAGCTCCATCAACACGAAACGCCGCGCCGCCATCACTTCAGATTCCTCCACCCGCGCCTGCACCACTGAGCATCAGAGGCCTGTCTCCCGACCAGCGCAGCTCGGAGAGACACACGCGGAAGAATCTGAATGTCTGCCCCCATTTTTGTGTCCTCAGTCACTCCCTGCTCTCAGCTCGATCTCATAAAATCAACATGAGGACACACAAAAAACATGCCACGCAAAGCACTCATCGCCGCCAACTGGAAGATGTACAAGACGCCCGCCGAAGCCAAAGCCTTCGTCGATGCCTTTCTGCCCCTCGTCTCCGATCACTCCCGCGACGAGATCGCACTGTTTCCCTCGCCCGTCCTGCTGCCCAACGTGATTGAGGCCGTCAAAGGCTCTAACGTCGCCGTAGGCGCGCAGAACATTCATTTTGCTGAAGAAGGCGCATACACCGGTGAAACCTCCATCGGCCAGTTAAAGGCTGTCGGCGGCACGCACACGCTGATCGGCCACTCCGAGCGCCGCCAGTACTTCTCCGAGACCGACGAGATCGTCAACAAGAAGCTCCACACCGCGCTCAAGCACGGCATCGTCCCCATCGTCTGCATCGGTGAAGTCCTGGAAGAGCGCGAGGCCGGCAAAACCGCTACCGTGCTCAAGACCCAGGTCAACGGCGCATTCGCCGGCATCACGCCCGAGGCCGCCGCGCCCATTGTGATTGCCTACGAGCCTGTCTGGGCCATCGGCACCGGCAAGACCGCCACGCCTGAGATCGCCGCCGACGCCCACGGCATCATCCGCGCGGAAGTAGCCAAACTGCTCGGCGCAGAAGTAGCCGCAGCCATGCGCATCCTTTACGGCGGCAGCGTCAAGCCCGACAACGCCACCGCGCTCATCGGCCAGGAGGAGATCGACGGCGCGCTCGTAGGCGGCGCAAGCCTCAAGCCCGACTCCTTCACCGCCATCGTGAAGTACTGAAAAGCAGCAAGTCGGCAGATTCGCCTGTCAGCAAAAGACCGCTCGGAACGAAAATTCCGAGCGGCCGTGTTCTTTGTAGCGCGGGCTTCCAGGCCCGCGCTCACATCCCCGGATAAAAACTCGCAATCCAGTTCTGCAGCAGCGCTGGGAAGCACCCCATCACGACAACCGCAGCCGCAATCCCCAGCAGCACAATCATCGTCACCGGATGCGCCACAATCGGCGTCTCATCCGCGGCCGGCATCACATACACGCGCTTGAGCACCTGCAGATAGTAGTAGAGCGAAACCGCGCTCATCGCAATCGCCAGCGCCACCAGCCACAACGCAACCGGCCCGGCGCCCACATTGAGCACAGCCGCAAACAGATTGAACTTGGCCCAGAACCCAACCAATGGTGGAATGCCCGCAAGCGAAAGGAACAGCACCAGCGTCACACTCGCCAGCAGCGGATTCCGCTTCTGCAACCCGAGAAACGCATCGAGCCGGTCGCTCCCCGTCGCGCGCTCCACAACGGCAATCACACCAAACGCGCCAATCGTCGTCAGCCCATAGGTAAGGATGTAGTAGAGAACCGCCTGCGCGCTTGTATTGGACCACGAGAAGAACGCGAGGCCCAATAAAATGTACCCCGCATGCGCAACCGCCGAATACGCAAGCAACCGCCGCACACTTACCTGCGCCAGCGCGGCTAGGTTGCCGACCACCATCGATGCAACCGCCACTACCATCAGGATTAACGGCCACGCCGTCGGAATGCCCTGAGTAACACGCACAGGCCCGGTTACAACCTGCGCGGTAATGTAGACTCTCCCTGGCATGAAATGAAGCCCGCTCCAAAAGTGCAGCGCCACCGAGCTGATTGAAATAAGCAGTGCAAAGCTGGCCACTTTTGAAACCGATGCAATAAAAGCTGCGGCGGGTGCCGGCGCGCCCTCATACGTATCCGGTGCCCACAGATGAAACGGCACAGCGGCAACCTTAAAGCCGAGCCCCGCAGCGATCATCACGAGAGCGACATAGAGCAACACCGTCCCGCCGTGAGCGGAAACCATGTACGTGCTGTACACGACGCGTGGCAGATATGTTGAGCCGCTCAGCCCATACAAATAGCTGAATCCGAACAGCAGAAACGCCGCCGACATGCCGCCGAAGAGGTAATACTTGATCGAAGCCTCGGCGCTCTTGCCCGACTTCTTCGCAAACGCCGTCAGGATGTAAAGCCCTAGCGAGAGCAACTCCAGCCCGATGAAGATCACCAGCAGGTCCTGCGCCGCGGCAATCAGCATGCCGCCCGCCGCAGCCATCAGCACCACGGCTACATATTCGCCCGCATGCCTGGTGAAATCCGAATCGATCAGCAACAGCAGTGTGATTGCCGTGAGAACCAGAATCCCCACCTGCGCCACGGCAGCCGTGCCACCTGCAGCAAGCAGCAGGTCACTACCGGTGCCAAATCCCTGGCCCGCACTCAATCCCTGTGAGCCTGCGCAGCCTACGGCCCACCACGCCATCGCGCAGCCTACAAC
>DASZXD010000262.1:0-11226 GCA_035546015.1 Occallatibacter sp. | reverse complement strand
CGTATAGAATCCGGCTTCGCGCGGGTAGCTGTTGAGCGCAGAAGTTCAGTTTTTCTAAGAGGCGTCATGCAACGATCGATCCCGCTGTTTCTGGCAGCAGCCCTTCTTTTCTCTCTGTCTCTGCCTGCATTCGCCGCCGATACAAGCACGTTACCTTCGCGCGCGGAGATACTGGCGCTGATGCACAAGGTGGACGACTGGCAGACGGCGCATCCAGTCATGAAGCCGGGTGACCGGAACTGGGAGCGCGGCACCTGGTATACGGGCGTGATGGGCGCATGGAAGACAACGGCAGACGAACGCTTTCTGAGCCAGGCGCTTGACTGGGGCCGGCAGAACGAGTGGCAGGTGGGGACAGAGCGACTCGGCGCAAACCGGCTTTTCTGCTCCGAGACGTGGACGGAGCTGTATCTGGCGAAGCACAACGCAACGATGATTGCCCCGACCGAAAAGTGGCTGGCGATGGATGCGCCGAACTCACCGGCTGGCGCGGCCCGCTGGTATCTCGACTCCGGGCGGCCCTATGTGGACTCGCTGTACGGAGCGGCGGTCTTCGCCATGCTGGCGCGTGCGACCGGCAATCGGAAGTACCTGACCACACTGCACGCATTTACAGACGACATCGTGAGTTCGTTGTGGGATGAAGACGCGGGGCTCTTTTATCGCGACCCGAGCTACATCGGCAGGCGCACGGCGCGAGGCAAGAAGGTGCTGTGGTCACGCGGCAACGGATGGGCTTTTGCCGGGCTGGCACGGCTGCTCGAATACCTGCCGAAGAACGATCCGCAGCGTGGGAAGTATCTGGCGCTTTACCGGCGGATGGCAGAATCGCTTGCGCCGCGTCAGTCCGCAGACGGCTTCTGGCGGGCGAACCTGGACGATGCGGAGGATATTCCCAATCCCGAGAGCAGCGGCACGGCGTTCTTCTGCTTCGGGTATGCGTGGGGCATCCGGCATCATCTGCTGGACCGGAAAAAGTATCTTACCGTCGTCGAAAAGGCCTATGCGGCACTGGCGGGCGCAGTAAGTCCGGAGGGCATGGTGCAGTGGGGACAGCAGGTGGATGCGCAACCGCATCCCGCGGCGCAGGCAAGCACGCATGAGTATGTGACCGGCGCGTTTCTGCTGGCTTCGGGTGAGGTGTACCGGCTTAGTCGCTAATAGCGTGGTCGTTGGCAATGTCCAAGCCAGACCATGCCTTTTTCGCTGTCCACGGCTCGGGCGGACCGGACCAGAAGGAGTCAGAGGGCGGCAGGCCGAGCGGCAGCATGGCCCATGTGCAGATGTAGGCTGTGCCCGTGGTGATGTAGCTCTCGGCTATCGAGGGTTGCGCACCGCAGAAGCCTACCTGCATCCAGCCCTGAGCGTCGAAGGTGCCGGGCGCTTCAAGCATGCGGCGCATGACTGCGGTGAGCGCGCAGCGGACCTGCGCGGGCGAGACGCCCTCGGGCAGTTCGCGGCGCAGAGCCATCTGCGCCAGCAGATGAAAGGCCCCGGTGCGGTCAGAGAGCGAGCGCCCGATGGGCGGGTATGTGGCTTCAGGACTGATGAGCCGCTCCTGGATAGCGGCATAGCGCCGGGCACGCGTAAGAATGGCGGGACGCAGCGGTTCCCACGCGTTGGAATGAGAGGCGATGACCTCAAGAATGTTCACCAGCATGGGGTGAATGATGAAGCTGTTGTAGTAGTCCCAGTGGAACTCAGGGCCGTCGCCATATGCGCCGTCGCCTTTGTACCAGAGTTCGACGGTGCGCAAAGCAAGGTCGACACGCATTGCGTCCCAGGGACGGCCCATGAAGGCGAGACCAGCTTCAACCATGGCCGAAAAGAGCAGCCAGTTGTTGTAGCCGGGGCGGATGACGCGCGTGGATTCAAGATTTCGAATGAGGTTCTGTTGCGTGGCCGGGTCGAGCTTGCGCCAGAGTTCGTTCGGCGCGCGGACGATGGCCAGCGTGAGCAGCGCTGCATCGACAACAGGCTGGCTGCCTTCGTTGAAGTCGACGAAGTCCGGCGAGTGCGGATCGCAACCGGAGCGGATGGCTGCGCGCGCCCAGTCAGCGTATTGCTGGCGCAGCCCACCCTCTCGTCCGTCCGAAGGGCCGGTCTCAAGCCATGGGGCAATGCCGGCGAGCACATTTGCCAGCGCAGCAAGATAGGCGAAGGGTTTGCGTTCTGCGAGGCTGCCCATGGGAACGGCCACCGGCATGGTGGCCTTGAGCCTGCCCTGGCTCATGGCGCGCAGTACCGGGGCGCAGATCTTATCCAGCAGATGCAGCCAGTAGGAGCGGTCGTCCAAACCGGCAGCGGCGGCGGAGACCTCCGCTCCGGCGGCAGCGGCAATGCCGAGCATCGCGCATCCCTTCAAAACATCGCGGCGCGCCATCGGTGCCGAGTCACTACCCATCGCGATCGTATTCCCTTCCATGGAAAAAGAACCACACCAGCATACCGGAGAGAGCAAGACCAATTCTTCATGCAAAAAAACGCCGGAGCCCGAAAGCAGCCCCGGCGATGCGCGTGCAACGCTTGCAGGTTCTTTCTTTGAAATTTCAGGCCCGGCTCAGGCAGCGGTGTCACTGCCGACGGCCAGCGGCGCGCTCAGCTTCTGGCGCAGGTTGCCAGCCAGATCAGCCACCATGCGGAGCTTGTCTGCCACCGGCGGCGGAACTTCATTGCCCTTGAGCGCGAGTTGGGAGTGCAGCAGGAGTCCCGCGACAGTAGATTTGAGCTCAGCCTCGATCTCAGCAGCAGCGGCGCGGCGGGCCAGAGACTGCTCGCGCACGCGGCGGTGCAGCCCCGCACGAATCTCGCGCACCAGGCGCGCGGTTCCGGAGAGTGCGAAGTTCACCTGCAGCGGAATGGCCAGCCCCGCATGCTCCCAGATGGCTTCAGCTGCGGCTGGATCGCACTCTGCGGTGGTCTCGTCAACCACCACTGCGGCGAACTCGCGGCGGCGCAGCGCGCTCAGCGCAGCCTTGCGCCCTTCGGCTACATCCACTTCCATACCCAGCAGCGCACTCACCGCCTCGGCGCAGTTGTGGGCGCCTTCAATCCCGGTGACCATCAAAATGCTCATTCCCATCTCCTCATCGTGTCGAGGACCCACGCGAGGGCCCCGGTGGCACTTTGCGGCCGGCTCTTTGCTGGAGCACTTGTCCGGTCGCCTGGTTTATAGCCCACAGATCGGAGAAAGAAATTTTTCGAACGTTGAGGCCAGTTTTTTGACTTTTTGCCTGGCGCTCGATGATTGACGGTTCGGGGGATGGATGGAGAATCGAGCGGCGGACTACTCTTCACGCAATGGATCGGCGATTCCGTACTCCTTGAGCTTGCGGTAGAGCGTAGTCTTGCCGATGCCCAGCAGCCTGGCCGCCTGCAGCTTGTCGCCATTCAGCGTGCGGATGGCGTCGAGGATGGCGGCACGCTCGAGTTCGGCGAGCGTCCTGACCTCAGACACACCGTCGGACTCGGCAGCTTCTCCGCGAAGCGCTGCATTGCCGCGCCGGGCCTCCAGGCCCTGCTGCTGGAGTTGGGTAGGCAGGTCGCCGAGATGCAGCACGGGGCCGGAGGAGAGCGCGCAGGCACGTTCGACAGAATTTTCGAGTTCACGCACATTGCCCGGCCAGTCGTAGCGCATCATGGTGCGCAGCGCCTCGTCTGAGAGTGTGAACTTGCGGTTGTGCTCGCGGCTGATGCGGTCAAGAAAATGCGCAGCCAGCAGAGGAATGTCTTCGCGGCGGTCGCGCAGCGGAGGCAGCCGGAGGTTAACCACGTTGAGCCGGTAGAAGAGATCCTTGCGGAAGGTGCCTTTTTCAACCATCGCCGCCAGGTCGCGATTCGTGGCCGCCACAATGCGCGCCTTAATGGGTACGCGATGGGTTGCGCCGACGGGCCGGACCTCTTTTTCCTGCAGCGCACGCAGAAGCCTGGCCTGCAGGTCGAGCGAGAGCTCGCCGATCTCGTCGAGAAATACTGTGCCACCCTCGGCTGAGACCAGCAGACCGTCTTTGGAGCGGTTGGCTCCGGTAAAGGCCCCTTTTACGTATCCGAAGAGCTCGCTCTCGATAAGCGTGGGCACCAGCGAGCCGCAGTCGACGGGCAGAAAAGGCTTTTGCGCGTTGGGGCCATAGGCGTGGATGGTCCGCGCCACCAGTTCCTTTCCCGTACCGCTTTCGCCCAGCACCAGGACCGGGTGAGTGCTCTGGGCCACTTTCGAGAGAATGCGGTAGAGCTTTTCCATTTCAGCCGAGCGGCCGATCATCGCTCCCAATCCCTGGGAGAGCCGGAACTGTTCTCGGAGCCGGCGGGTGGCTGCATCGGTCAGGTGGCTCTGCGCGGCACGGTCCAGCACGGTAGAAAGCTCGTCCACAGCGAAGGGCTTGGTGAGATAGTCGGATGCTCCGCAGCGCATGGCCTCAACAGCGGTGTTCACCGAGCCCGAGGCGGTCATCGCAATCACCGCCGTGTCGGGATAGAGAAGCTTGATCTCAGAGATAAGCTCAAGGCCCTGGCTCGAACCGGCGGGCAGGTTGACGAGCAGGATATCGACGGCGCGGCCGCGCAGCAGCGTGCGCGCATGGCTCACGTCCGCGGTGCTCTCGACTACGTAACCCAGGCTAGCAGCGATCTCTGCGCAGGCTGAGCGCACGGCGGTGTCGGAGTCCACTACCAGCAAGTGCAGGCGCACCGCCGGCTCGGCAATTTGAGGAAGAAATTCCATTGCTCTGGTGTTGAGCACTGCATCCAGCATTGTATTCGCCTCGCGTGTGATTGCGTGAACCTGGGATTGAGAATGAAGCGCGGGATGGTTTCTCATAATCGGTCTCAAAAGCTGCGCACCGGCAGCTCGATCTCGAAACGTGCTCCGGTCAGGTTCGTGCCCGCGCGGTTGGACGCCGAGATGCGCCCGCCAGCCGTCTCCACAATGGAGCGGGTAATGGCCAGACCCAGCCCGCGATGGGCCGCGGGCCAGCCGCCGTTCGGCGTGGATCCGGAGCTGCGAGTTGTGAAGCCAGACTCGAAGACCCTATTGAAGAGCTCCTCGGGAATGCCCGGCCCGGTGTCTTCAATGGTGAGCAGGAGACTTGCGGGCGTTTTCTCGTGCAGGCCGATGTCGATGCGGCCGCCGGAGGGCATGGCTTCCGCCGCGTTTTTGACCATATTAACCAGCAGACGGGTCAGGTCTTCGGCAGTGAGATGCACGGGGCCGTCGCCACCCTCGGTATTCACGGCCACTGTGATACCCGGGCCGGCCAGTGCAGCGAGCAGGTTGCGGTTGGCCGCAAGCTCACCGGCCAGATTGTTGATGGGCTCAGCAAAGACCGACTCCCAGCGCCGGCTTCGAAAGGCCCGCGCCGCCGGATGGGGCTCTGCACCCGTCGGGACCGCACCGCCGCTGACGGCCCAGTCGAGACTCCGTTCGAGAGCCCTCGTCAGCGCCGGATCGGAAAGACCGCCAGCCAGGGCATCACTGCCATCCTTGTGATTGTTTCCGGACGGATCCGAGGCGGCCGAGGTGTCGAGAGCCACCAGCTTCTCCACCAGACGCCGGCTGGCTGCAGCCACCAGCCGCAATTCGTTGCTGTAGTGTGCGAAGGGCACGGCCAGCACGCCGGGTTCCTCCAGCAGATCGCAATAAAGGCCCAGCGCGGTGACCATATTGCGCGCGTCATGGGCGACCTCGGCAAGGCTCTCGCATCGGCCGCCCAGAGTGGCCAGTGTCTGCACTACCGCCTCTATCCGCCGGTGTCCGGCGCTGCCCAGACCGCCGGCAGCATCCAACTGCTGCATAGCTCCCCCCCTTGCGACCAACCACCTCACTTGCGAATCGATCAGCCGCCGCTTTCACACTGTGTCAGCTTCCGGAGCGCTACTCTGGCTGCATTCCGGTCCTACCTCCGCGGGAGCGCGAACGGGCAGCGGCTCCCTTCACCGGCCTCGGAAGAGCTCTTTGTCGGAACGGTTTCATTTCGGGTGACGAGTTCCCGCAGAGAAAACCCCCAATGCCTGCTCCACGGCTTGCTTCCATCATTCCCGTTTCCGCTCAAGGAGTCCGGTTCTTGGCCATACTTTTTACACGTTGTTTGCCAAACTGGAACTGATTTTCTAAGTTCCTGATAAGGGAAGAGTTGAGTGTCCTTTTTTGAATCACCGCTACTGCCTGTTTTCGCCAGGGAGTACCGGAACAGGACGATCCGCGCATGCGAAGTTGCATTTAAGATTCTTATAATCATTGCGTTACGAGAATATTTCTCATTTTGGGAATCATTAAGCCGAATTTCCCATTCCGGAAACCTGCGGCACAGGTTCTCCCACTCCCGACGCCACCGTTCCGTACCGGGCGATGCCTTAAAATCCCCCTATGCCATCTACAGGCCAGTTCTTCCGTCCTGGTGGCCGCGCTGCTTCGCAGCTCAGGCCGCTCTCGTTCATCCCCGGCTTTGTGCAGACCGCCGAGGGCTCCGTGCTGGTTTCATTCGGCAATACCCGGGTGCTGACAAACGCCACGGTGGAGCAAGGCGTGCCCGCCTGGCTGCGCAACTCGGGCCGGGGCTGGGTGACGGCTGAGTACTCGATGCTGCCACGGTCGACGGTGACCCGTACTCCGCGCGAGAGCGAAAAGGGCAAGATTGGCGGGCGGACGCACGAGATTCAAAGGCTCATTGGCCGCAGCCTGCGCTCAGTGGTCGACATGCAGGCTCTGGGCGAACGGACTGTGATTCTAGATTGCGACGTGATCCAGGCCGATGGCGGCACACGCACCGCAGCGATTTCAGGGGCGGCGGTGGCGCTGGCCATCGCTCTCGAAGCACTGGTGAAGGCGGGGACGCTGAAGCAGTCGCCGCTGAAGCAGATGGTGGCTGCAGTTTCTGTGGGCGTCGTAGCCGGAACGCCGCTGCTCGACCTCTGCTACGAGGAGGACTCGCAGGCCGACGTGGACATGAATGTGGTGATGACCGCAGACGGCGGTCTGATCGAGACGCAGGCAACGGCGGAGAAGGGCTCGTTTTCGCGCGCGGAGCTGAATGGACTGATCGATCTGGCGGAAGTGGGGCTGAAGGAGATTTTTGCGGCGCAGAAGGCAGTGCTCGCGCCATAGGTTGCGCGTGCTCTGCCGATATCTGTGCATCTTTTCTTCGTGAAGGCGAATCAGTTCGAGCAAGCCTCATGGAGAATCAGAAGATGCCCAAGATGACTCAATCCGATCGGGATGCATCGCTGCGCCAGCAACTCGTGAACCTGCTCACACAGGAGCAGGCGCATGCCAGCTTCGAATCCGCCATCAAAGACTTTCCTGTCGAGTTGCGCGGCAAGCGGCCTGCGGGCATAGATCACTCGGCATGGGAACTGGTGGAGCACCTGCGCATTGCCCAGTGGGACATTCTCGACTTCTCCCGCAATCCCAAGTACAAAGAGCGGCCCTGGCCCGGCGGCTACTGGCCTACGACTGCCGAGCCGCCCGACGAAAAGGCCTGGGACAGGAGCATTCGCGCCTTCCGCAAGGACCTGAAGACCTTCTGCGCGTTTATCTCCGACCCGGCAACCGATCTCTACGCGAAGATTCCGCATGGCGACGGCCAGACAATTCTGCGCGAATCACTGCTGGTTGCCGACCATAATGCGTATCATGTGGGACAGTTGGTTCTGGTGCGCAAGCTGCTGGGCGCCTGGAAGTAGCAGGCGGCACGGAGACCGCGCCTGCAACCTGCGGAGTTGAGCGCGAGGGCTAGGAAGTGTCCGAATGAGCGAAGAAATGGGCACGGCCAGGTGGAAGGGATTCGACTGGAGCGGCTTGACGCTGTTTTTGCTTACGCTTGGTGCAATTGGACTGAGCACATTTGTGATATGGCCTTTCCTGCCGGGAATTACGGCGGCGGTGGTACTGGCCGTGGTGACGGCGCGGCCCTTTGCATGGCTGGAAGCGCACCTGAAAAATCGTACCCTCGCCGCCAGTTGCGCGGTTCTGCTTGTAGTGTTGAGCCTGGTGGGCCCCACGGTGCTGATGATTACCAACGTCAGCGGGCACGTTGTCGATGCGGTGCGCAGCCTGCAGGACGGCACAGCGGAGCGAGAGCTGAATCAGGCTCTTGAGAACCATCCGCAGATCGAGCGTCTGATAGCGCGGGCTCTGGAAAATATCGATGCCAGCCAGACAGTGGAAAAGGCGGCCGGCCTGGTGGCAAGCCGCATTGGAGATCTGCTCAGCCATTCAGTTGCTGGGCTGGTGCAGATTGTGGCAATGCTCTTTATTCTGTTCTTCCTCTACCGCGATCGGGAGGAGGCGGCAGAGTTTGCCCGCTCGCTGCTGCCAGTCGCAGAGGAGGAAAACCGTTTTCTGCTGCGGCACTTGCGCGAGGCGGTGACGGCGCTGGTGCTGGGCCGGTTTGTCGTGGCGGGCATCCAGGGCGTGCTGGCGGGCGCGACTTATGCGCTGCTGGGGCTGAAAAGCGCGCTCGTGCTGGGCGCGGCAACAACGCTGTTTGCGCTGGTTCCGGCGGTGGGCGCGGTCGCGGTGTGGTTGCCGGTGGTGGTGTTCCTGGCGCTGACTCACCATTGGGTTGAAGCAGTGGTGCTGCTGGGCGTGGGCTCGCTGGCCATCAGCACCTTGGACAACTTTCTTTATCCGGTGCTGGTGGGCACACGGCTCAAGCTGCATACGGTGCCGATTTTTCTTGCCATGATGGGAGGGGTATGGCTCTTCGGCGTTGCAGGTATTGTGCTCGGCCCGGTGCTGTTTAATGTCACGAACTCGCTCATGCTCATCTGGCGGCACCGCGCTCACGGTGAGCCGCTACCCGGAGAATGAGGGTGCGCGACTGCACGCAAGCCTGAGCCTAAGTGCCCTCCAGGCAAAACTTTCCCTATCTTTTGACCCCTGCTTTCGCTGTGTGCGGATGTTCCAGTTGTGTTCCACGACACAATTTTCGATTGCGCGTCTCTGCTACTATAAGGACGATTGCAGTTTCCGCCGATCCCGGGCAGGAATCGCGCAGGAGTACACGCGAATCCGGGCGGCCGGACCAACCCAAGAAGGAGAAATGCTATGCCTCTGGTCTCCATGCGGCAGCTACTCGACGAGGCCGCCAAGGGCGGATACGGCGTCGGCGCGTTCAACGTCAACGATATGGAACAGATTCAGGCGATCATGATGGCTGCCAAGCAGACCAAGTCGCCTGTTATTGTGCAGGCCAGCCGCGGCGCACGGGCCTTCGCCGAGGATCTTTACCTTTTCCGGCTGATCCAGGCCGCAGCTGAGCTCAATCCCGACATTCCGATTGCCATGCACCAAGATCACGGCAACAGCTTTGAGACCTGTAAGAGCGCCATTGCTCTGGGCTATACGAGCGTGATGATGGACGGTTCTTTGAAAGAGGACGGCAAGACCCCGTCGTCATTCGAAGAGAACGTCGAGGTCACGCGCCGCGTGGTGGAGTATGCGCATGAGCGCGGCGTAACCGTTGAGGGCGAAATTGGCGTGCTGGGCGGAGTGGAAGACGGTCACGGAGCGGGCGGTTCGGGTCTGGAACACATCACCGACCCCGACCAGGCGGTGGAGTTTGCCGAGCGCACCGGCGTGGACGCGCTGGCCATCGCCATTGGCACCAGCCACGGCGCTTACAAGTTCAACAAGAAGCCGGACGGCTCGGTGCTTAAGATGGACGTGCTCATCAAGATTCACAAGATGCTGCCCAAGACTCACCTTGTGATGCATGGCAGCTCTTCAGTGCCCAAGGATCTGCAGGACATCGTGAATCAGTATGGCGGCAAGCTGAACCCAACCTGGGGCGTGCCGATCGAGGAGATTCAGCTGGGCATCCGCAATGGCGTGCGCAAGATCAACGTGGACACCGACAACCGGCTGGCCATCACCGGCGCCATCCGCAAGGTGTTTGCGGAGCACCCGGAGAAGTTCGATCCGCGCGACTACATGAAGCCCGCCCGCGAGGCCATGGCCAAGGTGGTTGCACAGCGCATGACCGAGTTCGGCCAGGCAGGCCACGCAGGCGACTACACGCCGATAGCGATTGAGGAGATGGCCAAGGGCTACGCCAGTGGCGCGCTCGATCCGCGGCCATCACTCGCAGCCGCACGCTAAACCGCTTGAGAAACGCAGAAAAGCCGCCCGCAGCTACTGCGGGCGGCTTTTCTTTGTCCCTGAAAATTGTTTTTGAAAAGTTCCCGGCCGATCAAAAGTCCAGTTGCTCGTCTTCGCAGGTCAGCATCGGCGGCATCATGTCGCGCGGCACTTCGACCGTGCGCTCGACCTCTGCTTTCGCATGCATTGCGTGCTGTACACCAAATGTCATCGCCATCTCGTCGATGGTGTCGAAGTAGAGCGTGCGCAGATGTACGAGTTCCTCGCGGAGTTCGGCGCGGTTCCCTGCATCGAGGCTGCTGGACGACTCCCACCGCGCCAGCAGAACAATGGAGAAGCGCAACCCGGCCAGTTCCTGCTGAAAGGCGGCGACGTTGGGCTCGTGCTTGAGGTGTTCATAGATCGAGGCGGGGATGAGTGCGGCGGTATCGAGAATAGCTGTCGACATTAGAATTCCCTCCGTAAAGCCGATCTTCTTTTCAAGATCAGAGGGACATACAGGCCCGCCCGGCGAGCCTTCCTCACTGATGCAACATCAGTGTGCGTGCGAAAGGTCACACATGCTGTGAGCTATATCACTCATCTGCGAGCGCCGATTTTGGGCTTACGATGACAGCTATCCGCCGTGATGGATGATCTTGCCCTGGCTTACCGCTTCGCCGTCGCCGCGCTTGAGGCTGGCGAAGACTGACGTGGAAGCGACGGTGAGCGCTGCCAGTACCCAGAAGGCCTTGTGAATGCCACGGATCATCGCTGCAGCGTTCGCATAGGAACTTGCGGGCAGGAAAAATGCGGTTGCAAGTCCGGCGACGGCTACACCGAAGCTGATAGCAAGCTGCTGCATGGTGCTGGCAATGGTGCTGGCGGCACTTGTGTTGTGTTCAGCGATATCGGAGTAGACCAGTGTATTCATGCTCGTGTACTGGAGCGAGGTGAAGCCGCCGTAGAAGAATGCGAGCACGACGATGTACCACACCGGCGTGTGCGCACCGATGGTGGAAAACAGTGCCAGCAGAGCACCGATAATGAGCGTGTTGGAAACCAGCACGCCACGGTAGCCGATGGCGCCCAGCAGCCGCTTCATGACTGTCTTCATGCTCATGGCTGCAATGGCCTGCGGCATGATGAGC
>DASZXD010000261.1:0-17279 GCA_035546015.1 Occallatibacter sp. | reverse complement strand
TCCTGAATGTCGGCGTCAACGGCTTCAGCAAGGTTGGCGACTGCGTTGATGAAAGAAATCTTGAGCGCAAGAAAGGCGTTGGAGGCATGCTTGATGATCTCGGCACTCTGTGCAGAGGTAACCAGAAGAGGCGCGGGGCGGGAGGCATTGCAGGCTCCCTCGAGCGCGCCCGGCTGCGCGTAGTACGCACCGTCCGTGAGCGGCGCGTAGACACGGCGCAGCACTTCCGCCGCACGCTCAGAGTTGGCTCCAACAACGATGCGATCAGGGTGCAGGAAATCGGTTACCGCGGTTCCTTCACGCAGAAATTCGGGATTGGAAACGACATCGAAGGAGGACGGCGGCACACCGTGGCGCTGCAACACGCGGCTGATCCACTCGTTGGTGTAGACAGGCACCGTACTCTTTTCCACGATGACTTTGTAGTCGCGGATGGAACGTGCGATCTCAGAGACAACCGCTTCGACAAAGGAGAGATCGGCCGCGCCACTGTCACCTTGTGGCGTGCCGACAGCAATAAATACTGCCTCACTGCGCTCGACGGCGGTGGGCAAGTCGACGGTGAATTCGATGCCATGATGGCGGTGCTTTGCCAGAAGCTCGGGTAGATGCTGCTCAAAGATGGGCACGCCGCCCTCACACAGCATCTTCACCTTGGCTTCGTCATTGTCTACGCAGGTAACCTTATGCCCAATCTCAGCAAAGCAGGCCGCCGCCACCAGACCCACGTATCCTGACCCGATGACACAGATGGAAACAGGCTTCGACATGCGGGGCGTTTCTCCTTCAGCGAATCTATAGTATCCGGCAGGCCCGGCAATCAGATGTGTGGCTGTTTAATTTGAGATAAGAAGAACCGGCACAGCCAAATTCGAGCGTTTCAACTACAAGGCGATATCTACAACTGAAAACAAGATAAATTGGTCAAGTTAACCTTGTTCAGGCTACATGATCGCAGCAGAAATGAGCAATATGAAGAGATACTGCACGCGGTTACCGACATGCGTAACCAAAGAGACAGGTTTGTCTGCAAAATGAGCTCTCTTCAAGCCTGCAGTGAGCCTTAAGAAAGGGCGCTGCTTTATTGGGGCGACTGATAGGGTTCGACGCGCAAGAAGTTGGAGAGGATGTCGCGCTCTTGGGGGCTGAACTGGCCCTGGTAGCGGGCGGAGTTGAGCACAGTCTGGCGCTGGTCGAGCGGGACTGAGCGGAGGTCCTGGAAAGCGCGCTTCACCATCTGCCTGCGGTCGGGCGGCAGGGTGGCAAAGTTGCGGCTGGCCTGGTTGAGATTCATGCGCTCCTGCGGGTTGAGCCGCTCGAGCATCTCGTTGCGGGCCAGGCGGCGCTCGCGCTGCTGCTCAGGCATCTGATCTACGGCATGAAGTTGCTGAATCATCCGCTGCTGCTCGGCAGGTGCCTGGCGGGCGAAGGCCGGGTCATTGCGCAACAGACGCTCCTGGTCCTGTAGCGGAAGATTGCGGTGCTGGTTGAGCCATGACTGCAGGTGGCCCGGAGGTGCATAACGCGGATTGTTGTATGCAGGACGGTTCGCTGCGCCCGGATATGCAGGCCGCGTGGGTGTTGGGGCACCGTAGCTGGTGTTGGGATATGTGGGGGCAGGGGTGCGATAGGCCGGAGCCGGCGTTTGCGGCGCAGAGCGCTGTTCCTGCCTTACCTGAGGACGAGCCTCTGGGCGGTTCTGGAACTGGCCGCCGTAGCGCTGCTCTAAACGCGGCCGTTCAGCACGCCGCTGCGGTGCCGCAAAGCGCGGCGGAGCCTGATGCGGCACGCGCTGATGCTGGCCGGCGGCAAACATCGAAGACAGACACAGGAGCAGGACCGTCGCGCTCATCGCGACTGCACGCACTCTTTCCGCGTTTGATTTCCCTCTCACTGCTCTCTCCCCCGGCCCTTCGCCACGAGTCCAATCGCCTAGTCTCCGTTGTCGTTGGTAGACAGCGCTTCCATCTGATCCAGAAGCTGGGCATTGTTGTCGAGCGTCTGCAGATCGTGAACCACAGCCGCCTGCGGGGCTGGCTGAACCGGCTTGTTCCAGTCCGTAATGCCAAGATAAGTGCCGCCGCCCAGAAGCAGCATGACCGTAAGAGCCATGGCAGCCAGCGGACGCGCGTGAGTGTGCGGACCGTAGGCAAACCCGGCGCGGAAGCGCGCAATCTGGCGGGCCAGCCAGCCGGACGGCGCAGCCTCGCGCTCTTCGCGCAACCGCGCCTCAAACCGGGTCATGAAAAAGGGGCTTGGCTCCGGGGCCCGCCATGCATCCAGAAGATCCATGGTCTTTTTGAGCTCATCGAGCTCGGTCTCGCAACCCTGGCACTCCGCAACGTGCGCTTGAACCCTGGCAGGAGCCGCGGAGGGATCGAGCAGCAAGTCAGCAAGGACTGACTCTGGCAGCTTCGATTCCATTGCGGTGCAATTTTGATTCATCTGCTTCATGGTTGCCACCCACTCTCCGCCGGTTGATTCCGGCTTTTTTCCACTTTCCCCAAATCCTCTAAACAAAACCCTTCAGCTTGTCTCTCAACGTCTGGTAGGCGCGGAAGAGAAGCGACTTGGTTGCCGACTCGCTCAGCTTGAGCACCTCGCCGATCTGGCGGTAGTCCATGCCCTGGTACTTGTGCATGAGCACCGCCATGCGCTGTCTTTCGGGCAGCGCCATTACATGACTGCGGATGGCGGCCATGCGCTCATCCCGCAACATCTTCTGCTCCACCGACGGATCGTCATCGGCCAGATCAGGAGTCGTGCCGGTCTCCTCGTCCGGCGCGTCCAGGTAGATAGTCTGCGCGGCCCGCTCATGGCGCGTGTCGCGTGCGTGATTGACGGCCAGATTTGTTGCAATCCGGTAAAGCCAGGTAGTAAACCTGGCTTCAGCCCGATAACTGTCTCTAGCACGATAGACGCGCAGGAACACTTCCTGGGCTAACTCTTCAGCGACAGCCTGGTTATGGACCATCCGGTAAAGGAAATGAATCATGGGCCGGTGGTACTTGCCCACCAGATAGTTGAAACCCGCCTCGTCGCCCGCCGCCACACGCAACATGATGGCGGCATCGCTGGCTGGGTCCAACTCGACCCGCGTCCTCTCCTCTTGCATCGTGCCGGGCCGCAGGGCCGAACCCGCTCCCATAGCCGGATTGTCCAGGACCATGGTTGCCATATCTTCTGGAACACCATCCGTGCCGGAAGGTTGCGCTGCATAATCGGTTTCTGAGCCGGAATTTGCGCCGCCGGAGCCGCTGGAGCCGGATCCGCGCAGGGGCATGGCCGAACCAGGACTTTCCATACCGCCAGCAGCCAGAGCGAAGGCTGGCAAGTGCAAATCTGCGACCCCCAAGACCCGGAGCAGCGCCTCTTCCGCGATGGAAGAAAGGACGCCGGCAGCTTGGATGGTTGCGCGGATTGAGTTGGATTTCCAGAACATGCCCGGATCGCTGCACTCGGCCGGCCACCCTGGAGCATACAGCGCAGAGGTTGGCCCTATAGCCCTGCTGGTGTTACTCTAACCTACGGGGTGGCCCGTTGGCGCGAAGTTTTCGAGCCGTGCGCGGGTCAGCGACTCAGCCGTGAAACCCCGGGCGAATGCCAAGGAATTTTAAGGCGGCGAGTCGTATAGAATTGACTGGCATCGACTTAGCGTAGTGCCAGTTTCACCCAGCTTCCCTCAAAGGGCGGTTAGCTCAGCTGGTTAGAGCGCCTGCTTCACACGCAGGAGGTCCGGGGTTCGAGTCCCTGACCGCCCACCAGAATGTCTAAAACCAATTGATAGAGCGGACCGCACGCTGATTTTCTGCCACACCTTACGCCCAGCCGCCTGTGCGGATAACCACGCGCGTACAGCTTCGTCTATCGCATATCGCAAGACGCCAAGGTATTACAGCCGATTCTGGCGGCGGGCGGCGCAAGCCGGCTGCGCGGGTGGAGTTGTGCTGGAAGGAGACGCATGGGATATGCAGTCAACTCTCGCTCCAATGCGGATGATGGCAGTGGAAGCCGCACAACTGGTCTGCCACTTACGGTTGCGTTCGAAGAAAAACCAATCTGGGCAAGGCTGTATGACGACATTCGCGATGCACTATTCGCGCCGAAACTGCCGCCGCTGGAGTTGACATCGACGCCGGTTCCGGTTCCGGACAGGATGGCGGTCAGGACCAATCCGTGGGCCGTGGGAACGTCGACCGTGGTGAACGGCGGCATTGTAGCGGCGCTGCTATGCATGGGCCTTGGAGCGACGCTTTATCCGAGGCCAAAGCCAATTCTGGGTTCTCCTGTGGACCTGAGCGACATGCCTATCTTTGCGCCGGTGAGCGCGAAGCCTGCAGGCGGTGGCGGCGGTGGAGGATCGCACGATCTGATTGCGCCCATGGAGGGCAGGCTGCCGCGGTTTCAAGCAACGCCTCTGCTGCCGCCGCAGGTTCCGCTGCTGGAGCAGCCAAAGCTGGCGATTGATCCAGCTGTCGCTGTTCGGCCCGATATCCGACTGCCAGACAACCAGGCAATGCCAAACCTTGGTGTACACGAGTCGACGAATGTGCTGCTGGCTTCGAACGGACCCGGCGGCCCGATCGGTATTGGCTCAGGCCGGGACGGCGGACTGGGACCGGGCGACGGCATTGGCCTTGGACCGGGGCAGGATCGCGGGATCGGCGGTCACATTTATACCCCGGGAGTGGGCGGCGTGACTGCGCCTGTGGCGCTGGTGACGCCAGAGGCAGAATTTTCAGACGAGGCGCGGCGGCAGAAGTACCAGGGCGTTTGTGTGGTGGCTGTGGTTGTGGATGCGCATGGGGTGCCGCAGAATCCGAGAGTGATTCAGCATCTTGGAATGGGGTTGGACGAGAAGGCGGTCGACGCTGTGATGCGCTACAAGTTCAAGCCTGCAATGAAGAATGGCCAGCCGGTACCGGTAGCGATCACGGTGGTGGTGAACTTCAGGCTGCTTTTCTGAGCAAGCACCAGACCGGATTAAGAATTCACGTGGGGTATTGGGCGACGTATGCGGCGCCGTTTTTTTATCGGAACGGCTCTTCGGAGAGTCGACCCGCCTCACGCCAATCCCTAAGCCGGTATAGCCGGCAGCGATAATAAAGGGGCTATGTCCCTGAACTGGAACGACGGCGCGCTGGCAGAGGGCCTGCGGTGCTACGAGAGCGGTAAGTACTTTGAGGCACACGAGCACTGGGAGGGCGTGTGGCTCAAATGCCTGGAGCCGGAAAAAACATTCCTGCAGGCGTTGATCCAGGTGACAGCGGCCTTTCATCATCTTGAACGCGGGAATCGCGCAGGCACAGCTTCGCTATTGCGTGCGTCGCTGGGGCGGCTTGAAAAATTTCCACTCGCGTACGGTGACGTAGACGTAGAACAGTTACGCGCCAGCATCCGCGCATGGCTGGCGGCGCTCAATAGCGCTGATGAGCCGCCACGGATTCTGCTGCCTAGGATTCGATAGAACCGCGCAATCCGGCTGCGTTGCATGAGCAGCCGGATTGCGGCGGTTAGCAGACTGAGTTGCACTCCTCTACTGTTTCGAGCGTGCCGTACTCCTGCTCAAGAGCGAGGAGCAGGCCCTGAAACTCCGCCATGGTCTCTGTACCGTGGGCCTGCGCAAATTCGCAGGCTTCCGCTTCCGTGGCTCCGGGGAAGAAGCGGCGATATAGCTCGATGCGCTGCGATTCCGCTGCTTCTCCCATGTAGAGGCGATAGTCGATACGGCCCGGACGCAGCAGTGCCGGATCGAGCATCTCCATACGGTTAGTGGTCATAATGAAGACTACGTTCTCCGGAGCATGAAAACCGTCGAGCACATTCAACAGTCCGGAGAGTGTGACGGTGCCGGCCTGCTCGGGTGCATCCTTCTTCGCGGTTGCAACCGGAGGCAGAAGGCCGGGACTCTCAGTCTTCATCTCAGTACGGCGATGGCCGGCACGCATGCAGTCAATGTCTTCAAAGAGAATGACCGAGTTTTCCGGAACATCGTTGATAGCCGACTTCAGCGTACGATCATTGAACTCGGTCAGGTTGATGACATAGATCGACATGCCAAATCGCGCTGCAATACCGGAGACGAGCGATGTTTTACCCGTGCCGGGCGGACCGTAGAGAAGATAGCCGCGGTGATACGGAACACCGAGCCTGCGATAACGATCGCGCGAAGTACGAAACTTCTCGAGATCCTGTAGCAGATGCTCCTTTTCTCCGGGCTTGAGGATGACCGATTCAAGCATGCGCGGCGCGTAAGCCGACACATAGGTCCAGCCTTCGTCGTAGAGATAGAGGTACGAACTCGTTTCCCGTTTCTTGCGATGACAGGCAACGATATCCTCGACGAAATCGCGCAGGAATTTGCGGTCGCGGCCCACCGTCTCAATCGTCAACGACTCAACACGGCGAGACGACCATCCCTTGGTCTCTTCGCTGCGATAGAACCACATGCGGAAAGGACGGCCAGCATGCCAGAACCAGTGGCTGCCAGGCGCGGGGACAAGGGCCATCTCTGCGCCGCGAAGTGTCGTATCGAGGTCAACACGGCGCACGCGCTTGACGAAGGGCTGCTCATGGAACCACTCCTTGACCCACTTGAAGGCTGCGTCGTCATCCTTCACCGTGATGGTCATCGTCGTCTGGCGCACGATCCACCACCAGAGTTGCGCAGGCAGAGCGCGCAACCACACACCAACGCTACCGATGGCCATAAGCAACAGGCCGCCAGAGGCGAACTGATTTTGCCCGCTCAGCACATGTTGTAAAAACTGCCACATGGACTATCTCCCGTCCCAGCCCACCGAATCCATGACAGGCGTGGGGATGGCTCCGCGAACCTCATGGAGCATTTCACTCAGAGGTAATAGCGGCTCTTTACCGGCCAACTGCCGGGTGATGAGCCGATGTGCAAGCACCACGTTGACCGCCGCGCTCAGGTTGAGGCAGAAGTGCGCAGGGATGTGCACAAACCGGTGACAGAGTCTGCGCATCACCTGCGGAACGCTGCCGTCTTCAGGCCCGAAGATATATACGGCATCCTCAGGGTGATTGAAGACAGTGAGTGGCTCGCTGCGCTCGAAGACTTCAACGCAAACGGGCGTGCAGCGTGTGAACAGATCGAGCGGGCGCTCGTGATTGAGAAAACGCACGCTCTTGTATCCCTTCATTCTCTCTTCACGCGGTAACCGCTCGTAACGCGACATCTGAATGCGCGAGCCGGTCCAGATCAACGATTCGATACCGAAGCACGAGCAGGCGCGGATAGTCGCACCGACGTTATGCGGATACTTCGGGTCGATCAATATAACTCCGGGCGCATTCAGCGCGACAATTCCTGGTGGTTTCAACATAACTGTCTCCATAGCAAGTTCATGCGCGTCTGACACCGTGGCGACAAAGTCGCTGTGAAAGCGCAACAAAATGCGCACGGGCACACGTAGGGCGTTGGCGCGCCAAACGGCCACGCAGAGCTGCTGTGAGTGCGCACAGGCGAAAATAACGACATCGACGCAGACAGGCTAAGAGGCAGGCGTGGAGGGTCTCTTCACGAGACACCTTCCTCAATGCAGTGCGCGTATGTATTTATGTGGGGGGCGCTAACGCTCGATTAGCTGGAGCGGAGAGACGCCCAATTGCAACCTGGCCATTGCTTGCGCCGCGGCTGCCCTATGAGTAAGTTGTGATTGCGAACCACCACTCTGGGCGTCCTTTCAAAAGAGATAACTTACGATGCCATAACTTCAATACGTTTGCAAGTTAGAAATTGCGATTCTTGCCGCTGCTTTTCCGTCCCGCAGAGGTCGGCTCGCGTGCATGGTTCAGATGAAGATGAAAGAAAAGCAGACTATCCGCTGCACGAAGCTGTGCTTCGCGATTCTGGTGCCGCTCAGATTTTTTGAAGACGAAGTTTTCTATGCGCCGGCGAGATTTTGCGTGCGGCTTGTTTGCAGACGGCGCTCAAGCTTTGCTGCCATTGTTCTCAACTGCACTTCGAGAGAGATGGTGCTCACCTTTGCGCCGTCAATCTCAACTTCAACAAGATCGTTATCGTATGCCACCGCGGCAAAGTCGGATGCCTTCTTCAAGAGTACGATTGCTTTCTCAGTCAGGTCCGTCATCGGGTCCGCTCCGGTGTGATTTGTTTCCATGGCGATGGACTTTTGAGCGGGCCCGAAGATTTCTGACAGGAGCGGCATGAATCCAGGCCCGTTTACTTAGTGAATTTCCGCACGCCGCTCCGATGACAAGAAGTCTCTCCTGAGCAGGCGATTTTTAATGTGACGAATGTCACCCAGAATTTCCTACGGCGGCGCGGGCTCATGCTACGCATCAGGCAGCCGGCCATCCCGGGGCCAATATGCTGCGGCTCAAGCAGATAGAAGACATGGCCGCGCAGGCACAGCAGGTGTGTTTCACACTCTGCAAGCGCCCCGGTAAAAATCGCCGTACACTGGCAGCATGCCACTCAAGTTCACAACGTCGTATGTTGAAGACTCCACCGCTCTCTTCCGTTTTTACAAGCAGCTTGCCGACCGCGCCATGGCTCAGGTAACTGACGAGCAACTCTATCTGACGCTGGACCATGAGGCCAACTCGATTGCGATCATTGTGAAGCACATGGCCGGTAATATGCGCTCGCGATGGACAGACTTTTTGACTACGGACGGCGAGAAGCCAAACCGCAACCGCGACAGCGAGTTTGCTGAGCCGGCGGCAACGCGCGAAGCTCTGCTGGAGGACTGGGAAAGCGGATGGGCCGCAGTATTTGGCGCGCTCGAGCCGCTGACCGATGCCGATCTCGGCCGCACCATAACGATTCGCGGCGAGGCGCACTCTGTGATGCAGGCGATCAACCGGCAGGTGGCGCACTATGCCCATCACGTGGGGCAGATTGTGCTGCTGGCCAAGCACTATGCCTGCGACCACTGGGAGTCACTGAGCGTGCCACGCAACAGGTCTGCGGATTTCAACCGGAAAGTGGCCGCAGGCGAGGCCAGCCAACGATGAATAAGCTCAGACCTCTGCAGCAAAGAGGTCTTTGGCCGATTCAAGCGTGCGCCGGATGCCTTCTTCCAGGCTGGTCTTTGCGCGCCATCCCAATGCGTTGATCTTGGTTATGTCGCAGAGCTTGCGCGGCGTGCCATCGGGCTGCAATGGATCGAACTTCAGCTTGCCTTCAAAGCCAATAATGCGGCAGATGAGTTCAGCGAGCTCACGGATGGTGAGGTCTTCGCCTGTGCCGATATTGACGAGCGGAGGCTCTTCGCGCGTGAGAAGTGCTGAAAATTTTGGCTCGTCCAGGTTCATGAGGAAGATGCAGGCTTCGGCAAGGTCGTCGCTGTAAAGAAACTCGCGGCGCGGCGTGCCTGATCCCCAAACTGACATTTCGCTGGAGCCGCTGGCCTTGGCTTCCATGGCCTTGCGCATCAGAGCGGGCAGTACGTGCGAGGTCTTGAGATCGAAGTTGTCGCCGGGACCATAGAGATTCGTCGGCATGACGGCGAGATAGCGTGTTTCATATTGACGGTTGTAAGACCAGCACATCTCGATGCCGGCAATCTTGGCCAGCGCGTAGGCGCGATTGGTGGGCTCGAGCGGGCCGGTGAGTAGGTACTCTTCGCGGATAGGCTGTGGGGCGAGCTTGGGATAGATGCATGTGGAGCCAAGAAAGAGCAGGCGTTCCACGCCCGCGCGGAAGGCGCTTTCGATCACGTTGGTCTGAATCTTCAGGTTCTCACGGAGAAAATCAGCAGGATAGTTATCGTTGGCGAGGATGCCGCCGACTTTTGCTGCGGCCAGGAAGACATACTCCGGCTGCTCTGTACGGAAGAACTCTTCAACAGCGTTGAAATCGGTGAGGTCTAGCTCAGCGCGAGGTTTAAGCAGCAGATTTGCATAACCTTGCTGTTCGAGGCCGCGGCGGATGGCGCTACCCGCGAGGCCGCGATGCCCGGCGACAAAGATGCGGCTGCTTTTCTCCATGCACTACGCCTCAAGGGGATGATAGGCCGTATAGCCGTGGCTCTTCACCAGTGCATCTTTCTCAGCCACGGCCAGATCTTCAGCGACCATCTCGCTCACCAACTCGCGGAAGCTGGTGCGCGGCGACCATCCGAGTTCACGGCGGGCCTTGCCTGCGTCTCCGATCAGCGCCTCCACCTCTGTGGGACGGAAGTAAAGTGGATCGACTGAAACGACGATGTTGCCGTACTGGTCGCGGGCGTACTCGTCCGCGCCACTGCCCTGCCACTCAAGCTGCATGCCCAGGTACTCAGCGCTGAGATCGACAAACTCACGCACGCTGTGCTGCTCGCCGGTGGCAATAACATAATCTTTGGGCTCGGGCTGCTGGAGCATGAGCCACTGCATCTCGATGTAGTCGCGGGCGTGGCCCCAGTCGCGGAGCGCATGCAGATTGCCTAGATAGAGACGATCCTGCAGACCTACCTTGATGCGTGCCAGGCCTCGTGTGATTTTGCGGGTGACGAAAGTGCCCCCACGAAGTGGTGACTCGTGATTAAAGAGGATGCCGTTGCAGGCGTAAATGCCATAAGCCTCGCGATAGTTCACGGTGATCCAGTAGGCATAAAGCTTGGCTACCGCATAAGGAGAGCGCGGGTAGAAGGGCGTGGTTTCTTTTTGCGGAGTCTCTTGAACGAGCCCGTACAATTCAGAGGTAGACGCCTGGTAGAAGCGAGTTGTCTTTTCCATGCCGAGGATGTGGATCGCTTCCAACAGGCGAAGTGGGCCGATAGCATCGGCGTTAGCCGTGTACTCCGGGTTTTCAAAGGATACTTTTACATGGCTCTGTGCGGCCAGGTTATAGATTTCGTCGGGCTGGACCTTCTGTACAACGCGGAAAAGTCCGCTTGAGTCGGTCAGGTCACCGTAGTGCAGAATCAGACGGCGACCAATAACGTGCGGATCCTCGTAGAGATGATCGATACGGTCTGTATTGAAGAGCGAGGAGTGCCTCTTCATGCCGTGGACCTCATATCCTCTTTTGAGCAGAAACTCAGCGAGATAGGCTCCATCCTGGCCGGTGATTCCGGTGATGAGGGCCTTCTTCATGGAGGAGCTCCTTCTAGGATCAAGCGATCGGGTGAATCATGAGCTGCAAACCGGCCTATGCACTGGTTGATCCCTCCTTTAGCGCTTCCAAGGGCGGCATCAACCGGACACTTGCTTCAGAAAGAGGTTACTTTACGCATCGCGTTGAATGATGACGGTGCTGCCTGTTTTTACAAAGCACTTACATTTTGGCAACGATTCAGACAATGAGGCCCAGAGCGCAGCTGTGTACGTTTGTGGGCTACAATTGAAGGTGGACTGCAGCATCTTCCGCATCGCTACCGCACGGGCCGCGCTTTGTGCCTCAAGGCCCGCCGGAGGGAAGCCAATCCTTCAGGCGATGCGTGAGCGGTAAAGAGGCCGCAGATCAGAATCCTTTACGCAAGCCAGGAGATTTCAATTTTATGGCGATTCCCGCCACTCAAATGCGCCCGGGGATGATCATCAAGCACAATGACCAGCTTCACCTTGTCTTCAAGGTGGAGCACCGCACGCCCGGCAACCTGCGCGCCTTTATTCAGGCCAAGCTGCGCAACCTCAAATCGGGTGCAATGTTCGAGCACCGCTTCCGCTCCGCGGACGCAATCGAAAAGGTCGTCGTAGACGAGGTCACCATGGAATACCTCTACAATGACGGCGATGATTACTACTTCATGAACCCGGTGGACTACGAGCAGACCGTGCTCAAAGGCTCCACGCTGGGCGACGCCGTGGAGTATTTGACGCCCAACCTGCAGATCCAGGTGAGCTATCACGATGGTGTGGCTGTGGGTATCGAGTTGCCTAGCTTTGTGGAACTCACGGTCGTGGAGACCGAACCTGGGCTGAAGTCAGCGACGGCATCTTCGGTGACTAAGCCTGCCAAGATGGAGACCGGCCTGGTGGTCCAGGTGCCGCCATTCATTAACGAGGGCGAGAAGATCCGCGTGGATACGAGCGAAGGCGCGTACATGAGCCGGGCTTAGTTCCAACGCAGATGGTCTTCGCAGCGAGGCAGGTGGGTCATGAAAAATCCGCTCTTCGCTTTTGCTTCAGTTCTTTCTATACTGGCGGTTGTGGCCTTTGCCCAGCCGCCTTCGTCGTCTGCGCCCACTCCCGAGCAGGCCGCGCTTGCCGAGAGCAATAACGCCTTCTGTGTCGATCTCTACGGCCAGTTGCGCGGTGAACCGGGGAATCTTTTCTTTTCACCGGCAAGCATCTCCACCGCTTTCGCCATGGCCTATGCCGGCGCACATGGAACCACGGCTCAAGAGATGGCAACGGCGCTGCACTTTACCCTGCCGCCAGAACAGCTGCATCCGGCAATGGGCGCATTGCTGGCTGGGTTGAATGCGCCGCATGGGGGTTATGAATTGCACGTGGCAGATGCGCTCTGGGCACAACAGGACGAGCATTTTCTTCCGCAGTTCCTGAATGTGACGCGCACTGACTATGCCGCTGGACTGCATACGGTGGACTTTGCGCATGGGCCTGCTGAAGCTCGATCCACAATCAACAGATGGGTGGAGCAGCAGACTGCAGAGAAAATTAAGGATCTGCTGCCGGCCAGTGCGGTAACGTCCGATACACGGCTGGTGTTGACCAACGCCATCTACTTCAAAAGTGCCTGGGAGGACCAGTTCAACAAGGCCTTCACACAGGATGAAGAATTCCACCTTTCTACTTCAGCCAGCGTGAAGGCCCCGCTGATGCACCGCGGGGGTGGCTACAACTTTTTTGATGGCGGCAGTTTCAAGGCGCTGGAGATTCCGTACAAAAATAATGAGCTTTCGATGGTCGTGCTGCTGCCCGATGAAATGGATGGGCTGAAGGCGCTGGAGCAGTCGCTCACGCCGGCCAATCTGCACGACTGGACGGGAAAGTTCCAGTTTACGCGGAAGGTGATTCTCACGTTGCCGCGGTTCAAGATAACGCGCGGGTTCGAGCTCAACGATATGCTGGCCGCGCTGGGCATGAAACAGGCTTTCGTGCGCGGAAAGGCTGATTTTTCCGGCATGACGGACGACCCGGCCGGACTGTGGATTGGCAGCGCCGTGCATAAGGCATTCATTGACGTGAACGAAGAAGGTACCGAAGCTGCGGCGGCAACGGGGATCTCCATGCGCGCCGGGGCGGCGCTGCGCGAACCGCCGCCTATTACTTTCCGCGTGGATCATCCATTCCTGTTTCTGATTCGCGAGAACAAGTCGGGCAACATTCTTTTTATGGGCCGTGTGACCGACCCCACGCGATAAAGCACGCAGCCGCATACGTGCGCACCCAAACTTGCTTTGAGGTCACTTTCCGTGGTGCGAGTGGTTCGCGTATAAACAAGCAGGCCCAAAAGGAGCGATGTTCATGTCGACTGGTGCAATGCTTGAACTCCCTGCTGCTTCATATGCGCGCAGCACGCAGATGCTCGCCAAATGCTGCAATGGACTCTCAGATGAAGAGTGGAGCCGGAGGCCGAACGATTCGGCGAATTGTATGCAATGGATTGTGGGCCACCTGGTGTGGGCTCGGTCGAGGGCGATCACGCTACTGGGCTCATCGTGGGAGCGGCCGTGGCTGGTGCAGTTTGCGCGCGGCGTAAAGCCTTGCGATGCGGCACAATATCCCGCCCCTGCAGAGATGCTCTCCGCCTGGCATGAGGCTGGCGAGACGCTGGCTGCCGCGCTCGAAAACGTCTCAGGGGAAAAGCTGGCCACACCTGTGCAGCAGCCTTCACCCAGCTTCGACGGCAAGGTGGGCGGCATGGTGGGCTTTCTAGCCTTTCATGAGGCCTATCATGTGGGCCAGGCCGCATATTTGCGGCGCTGGCTAGGACACGACGGACCGGTGGGCTAACCGGCAGTCTTGATGCGCGCACGAAGCCGGTTTTAGAAGCCGGCTTCAGGCAGAGTAACGGGCGTGGCTTCAAGCAGTGCCTCGATGGGCTTGAGCGCCTCAAGTACTGGAGCGGAGACAGGTTCGTCGACCTGCACAACCGCAAGAGCCTTGACTGGCTTTGCTCCGGCGCGCTCGCGGCCAAGCGCAAAGTTGGCGATGTTAACGCCCTGCTGACCGAGGATGGTGCCGATCTTGCCGATGACGCCGGGCACATCGAGGTTGCGGCAGACGAGCAGATTGCCTTCGAGAGGCGTCTCGATGTCGATGCCGTCAAACTCGAGAAGGCGCGGCTGCTCGCCGTGGATGACGGTCGCCGTAGCGCGGCTTGTGCCGGCGGATGCGTGCAACACGACAGATAACACTGTGGCAGCGCCGCCGCGGTGGCTCTCTTCCTTCTCTTCGTGGACACGGATGCCGCGCTCCTGCGCGACCGCAGCAGCATTGATGCGGTTCACATTCTCCGAGCCCTGAAGCAAGCCGGCAATGGCCGCGTTGCGGATGAGCTCAGTCTTTCCATCAGCGAGCGCGCCGCCGTAGACAAGATGAATGGCCTCGATACCGCTCTTGCCAGCCTGCGCGAGAAACGCGCCGAGACGCCCGGCGAGATCGATGAACGGCGCGAGTTGCACATATTCTTCGTGGCTGAGCGAAGGAAGATTGACTGCATTCTGCACAACGCCGAGCTTGAGATACTCGCGCACCTGCATGGCGATCTGCACGCCGACGGCCTCCTGTGCTTCGGCAGTTGAGCCGGCGATGTGCGGAGAGAGGATGACGTTCTCGAGGCCGAAGTAAGGCGAGTTTTTGGGTGGCTCTTCGACAAAGACATCGAGCGCTGCTCCGGCAACGTGGCCGCTTTTGAGCGCTTCGACAAGTGCGGCGTCGTCGATGAGCTCGCCGCGTGCACAGTTTACGATGCGTACGCCCTTCTTCATGGCGGCAAGGGTCTTCGCGTTGATGATGCCGTGGGTCTGCGGCGTGAGCCCGACGTGGAGTGTGAGGTAGTCGGAACTGGAGAAGAGCTCTTCGAGCTGCACGAGGCGGATGCCGGCTTCGCGGGCGACCGCCGCAGAAACGAATGGATCGACGCCAATGATCTCGAGTCCAAAGCCGCGGGCGCGCTTGGCGACTTCAAGGCCGATGCGGCCGAGGCCGAGGATGCCGAATGTCTTACCGCGCAGCTCGGAACCCTGCAGGTTTTTCTTCTCCCACCTGCCGCCGTGCATGGTGTTCGTGGCAGCAGGAATCTTGCGCGCAAGCGCGATCATGAGCCCTATGGTGAGTTCGGCGACAGCGACGGCGTTTGCACCGGGCGTGTTCATCACGACGATGCCGCGGCGCGTGGCGGCGTCTGCATCGATGTTATCTACGCCCACACCGGCGCGGCCAATGACACGCAGCTTGGGCGCGTGCTCGAGGAGCGCATCGTCAACCTGTACGGCAGAGCGCACGACGAGCGCATCCGCCTCGGCAAGCGCTGCGGGCAATCCGTCGGTCAACTGGTCGTGGGTCTTCACTTCCCAACCGGGCTCAGCCGCAAACACGGCCAGAGTTGCCGGAGAAACTTTCTCGGCTAGAATGATCTTCATCGCCTTCCCCTTCCCTTTTTGCCCGCTTTCGTATTCGTCAAAGCGAATGCCCTCCTGCTCGCAAAGCAGATCGAACATGCGCAGCACGGCGGCATGCGGTTTACCTTCTCCGCGCTCGTACTTGGTGAGCGAGTTGGGGTGAACCCCGAGCCGCTCGGCCATTTCGTATTGATAGAGGTCAAGCTGCTTGCGTGCAATGATCAGCTTTTCCCCGAAACTCAGTTCTGCCATATATCCGTTCTCAGTTGTTAGCGGACAGCGATCAGTGCGCAGTGAACAGTTGATGCGGGCTGCGCTTCAGTTTTCCTGACCACCGTTCACTGTCTACTGTTCACTGTTTCGCCGCTTCCGCATAAACCTGCTGTGCAGCGGCTACGGCCTGGCCGAACTGCACCGGCAGACCGAGCGTGTCCTTGGCGATGTGCTCCATGGCGCCGAGCAGAGCGATCGTGTCGAGGTAGTCGAAGAAGCCGAGATGCGCCACACGGAAGAGCTTGCCCTTCATCTCGCCCTGGCCATTGGCGGCTACCAGCGCAAAGCGGGTCTTGAGTGCTTTTACTACATCACTCGAGTCCATGCCTTCGGGCACGGCGACGGCTGTGGCTGCCGCTGCAGGCGCAGTGGGCGCAAAGAGAGTGAAGCCAAGCGCTACGAGGCCGGCGCGGGTAGCTGCGGCGTTGACCTGCGCGTTGTTGACCAGCGCGATGCGGCCTTTTTCGAGATCGCCTCCAGCCTGGCCTGCGATGTAGTCGAGGGCAGCGCCAAGGCCTGCGATGAGTGCAACCGCAGGGGTGTACGCACTCTCGCCCTTCGCGGCGTTCTTGCGCTCTTTGCGGAGATCGAAATAGTAGCGCGGATTCGTGGTCGTCTCCATCGCCGCCCAGGCCTTCTCGCTCACGCTCAGGTAGGCAAGACCGGGAGGAATCATGACGGCCTTTTGCGAGCCGCCAATGAGGATATCAATACCCCAGCCGTCCACGTCGAAGTGCGTGGTGCCAAGGCCGGTGATGCCATCGACGATGAGAAGCGCCTGGCTGCCGGCGTCCTTGATCAGCCTGGCGATAGCCTCGATGTCATGACGGACAGCAGTCGAGGTCTCCGTGGCCTGAACAAAGACGGCCTTATGCTCTGGTTTGAGCGCCGCGCGGATTGCGGCTAGGTCGAATGTCTGGCCGTAGGGAACAGAAACCACATCGGGCACGCAGCCAAAGGCCTTGGTCAGGCCGGTCCAACGCTCGCCGAACTTGCCGGCCGTCAACACCAGTACTTTGTCGCCGGGCGAAGTGAGGTTGGTGACCGCTGCCTCCATGGCACCTGTTCCAGAGCTTGAGAGCAACAGCACGTCGTTCTGCGTCCCGACGAATATCTTCAACTGTGCCAATACTTTCTGGAAGAGTGCGCGGAACTCCGGAGTGCGGTGATGCATGTCGGCAGCAGCCATTGCGAACTGCGCAGCCGGGAGCAGCGGGGTAGGACCGGGCGTATAAAGGCGGGTTTTGCGGATCATATTTTTACCTCGTCTCGGACCAGCGTCGAGCCAGCTCGGAAATCACATAATACACAAATTTGTTGTTTTTGTGAACGGGCGAGCAAAAAATCAGCCAGACCCTGCTAGATCCCGTCCCTTAACTTCTGTTCATGTAATCGATCCGATTACCTGCGACCACCGCCATGGAAGCCGCCACCTCCATGGAACCCACCACCACCGCCGTGGAACCCACCAAGGTTGCCGCCAGGCATAGGCCGATGAAA
>DASZXD010000260.1:0-2761 GCA_035546015.1 Occallatibacter sp. | reverse complement strand
TTTACGCTTTGGATCTGTCTTGGCTGCCAGGTATAGCTTTCGCTGGAATACTCGCACCTTGTCTAACGGCGTGTTTTGAGCTTTCGCAATCACGCAGTGCCTCCTTCATCGAAAACATGACAGAAGCAGAGGTCCTTCCCTCGAGAGAGGTTATGTTGTCCTCTCCGTCACCGGTACTATGACCTCCTCCGACTCCTCTATCTCGCGTTTCTCGGATTTTCGGCGGTTACCTTATACCCTCGATTACGTGGCAGGTTACGCCACGGCGAGTAGAGGTCTCGTTCGTTCCGCTCAGTCCTGTGCATGCATCCCATCCTCTATACCCCGAGTTCCTCCTCCGGCTTCGAATGGTTCGTTCATCCACCAGAGATCGCGGCCTTCGTCCCCGTTCTAGAGACTCGGCGGAACCACCCTACACTGTGCTCTCCCAGCATGACTGCACAGCTGACATTTACGAGGCTGAACAGAGGTTCACTTGCGTTACGGGCTGCATGCTTGCGCGCGCCCACGGTCTGGGTCTGGGGCCACGTTGATCCGGCATTGCTCCCACGTTTCAGTCGCCATCCACGTGTATGCCGTAGCTACACAGGCAACGAACCGACTCCTGTGGCAGGACTCTCACCTGCAAGTGACTGAGCAGCAATCGAACCGCTCAGAACGGGATGTCGTCGTCGGAGATTTCGGCGGACTGTGCGTAGTCGTCCTGATTGGAAGCCGGGCGCTGATCATAGTTGGAAGACGATGAGCCGGAGCCACGGCTGTAGCCGCCGGAGCCGCCTTCGTCGCGGCCGGAGAGCAGCGAGATGTCGTTGATGATGATCTCGGTACGGTAGCGCTTCTGGCCGGACTCCTTGTCATCCCAGCTGCGAGTCTGGATCTTGCCTTCGACGTAGAGCTTAGAGCCCTTCTTGACGTAGTCGCGGATGATCTCGGCGGTGCGGCTGAAGGCGACGAGATTGTGCCACTCGGTCTTGTCCTGCCAGTTGCCCTGCGCGTCCTTCTGGCGGTCAGTGGTGGCGAGGGTGAAGTTGGCCACCATGGTGCCGCCGGGAGTGGAACGAATCTCAGGGTCTTTGCCTACATTGCCTAACAGGATGACTTTGTTGACGCTCTTTGCCATGACCTTTTTCCCTCTGGTAAGGGAAAAGAATAGCAGAGTGCGAGCGATGCTTTTGCGGCGGAAACGGCGGAAAACCTGGGCGAAACTCAGAGGACGACGCCCACTGCAGTTGCCGGGAATGAGCGTGGAAAGCTGAAATTCTTTAAAATTTCCGCTGAGCCCGGGTCTTCTTCGGGCAGGATTGCCGTCCAACAAGTGGGAAATCACTCTCACAACCGAGGTGCGCCACTATGCGGATCGTAAAGTCCCCTTGTGCCATTGCAGGTCTGGCCGTGAGTCTAATTGCACCCGCGCTGGTTGCCCAAGCAGGCATCGTCGGTTTTACCGGCCCTTCTATTGGCGGCATCACCGGTGCGCCATATACGGGCACACGCAAAACCACACGCGTGCAGACGCTCGCCGATGGCACCAAGATTACTCACGAAAGCATAATGAAGGTCGCACGCGACTCCGCGGGAAAAATCTATCGCGAGAATCATGTAGAGCTGCCGGCAGGCTCAAACGATGGAGAGGTTGTCAACGTGAACATCTTTGACCCGGTGAACCGCGTTCAAATCTTCTGGAGCACACGCACAAAACAGGCGACCATCTTTCACCAGCCCGACCCGCAGCAGGCTCGCTCCATTCCAACGATCACGCCCAAGGTTCAGACAAATCAGCAACCCAACAACATTCCCGATCCAGCACCTCAGGTAGAGGATCTTGGCACTCAGACGATTAATGGCGTAACCGCCGTCGGCCGGCGGATCACACGCGTCATTCCTGCAGGCAAACAGGGCAACGATCAGCCCATCACCATCACAAACGAGATATGGAGATCGCCGGAGCTGAATCTCATCGTCCGAGAGATCCACAACGATCCGCGGTCTGGCCTCATGACCACAGAATTTACCGATCTCCAGCAGGGCGAGCCCGATCCTACGCTCTTCCAGATTCCGGCAGGGTATACGGTCAAGGAGCAGTTCCCCAACCAGAATTGAGCGGGGCGAAAAGCTAAATTATTTTTTTTTGCGGGCCAGATAACTAATCCTTTAGTTGTTGCGTCTATGCAGATGTAGAAAGAACAGCCATTGGGCCTTGAATATTTGGAATCAATGAGATGCCTCCGAAGAAATCCAATACGCTGACCGAAGCCGAGCTCAGGCTGATGAAGATCCTGTGGAGGCGTGGCGAGTCTGCAGTGACCGACCTGGTGGCGGAGCTTCCTGAGGGCGAGGCTCTGGCCTATAACTCGGTGCTGACCACGATCCGCATCCTTGAGCAAAAGGGGTACGTCGACCACAGGCAGGAGGGCCGTGCGTTCATCTACCGTGCATGCGTGGCAGAGCATGAGGCCAGCCGGTCGGAGGTGCGGCATGTGCTGAGCCGGTTCTTTGGGAACTCGCGGGAGCAACTGCTGCTGTCATTGCTGGGCGACGACGAGATTTCGGCAGAAGAACTGGATCGACTAAAAGCGGTAATTCGCGAAGCTGCACCGGACGCGAAGGAGGAAGTGTAGGCATGGGCTTTGCAGAGTTTGCCGGCATTATTCCTTCGGTTTCGGGGGCCTTTCACGGGTTTGCACACTGGGCGGCTCCGGCTGCGGTGGATGGACTGTGGCAGGGTGCGGCGGTAGCGGCTGGGCTGGCGATCTGCCTGCGG
>DASZXD010000259.1:0-2854 GCA_035546015.1 Occallatibacter sp. | reverse complement strand
AGTTGGCGGGAGCTCCGCCGAGGCGCGGACCCTCCGGTAGAAGGTCCCACAACAGCTCACCGATGCCAAGAATCAGGTGCGGCTCACTCACGGCTCCACTCCCGGGCCGAAACAGGAAGGATGTGGCCCGTGAATCAGCTTTGTCGCATCGGCCCGGAGTCGTCAACTATCGGCCCGTCGCCGCAGCGTGAGACCGGTGCGACCGGAGGTCGGTTTCCCGGTCCAACGCCAAATGGAGCAGTCCTCGTAATTCGAGGCCATGTACTCGCCATCGGGCTGGTTGGCCATGATGCGATGGTCCGCGATGGCGTCTGCGCGGGAGCGGCGAACCTGACCCAGAAAAAGCCGCGTAAAACCGCTCTGCATTTCGAGGACGCGCTCCTGTTCATTGTTGACATAGATGAGGTCAACCCAGCCGGGCCGAGATGCGAAACAGCGTGTGATCTGGCGGAGCAGGCGGCGCATGACGGCTTCACCGAACGGATTGAAGCAAAAGAGGAGGCAGGGAGCGTCGGGAAAGGCGAAGTCGACGGCATCGCCAAGCATGAGCTTCATGGGCGGCCGCGACTTTGCGGAAATCGCCTGGGATGTGCGCCAAATGGTGAGGTTGCGGCGGGCGATGCGCGCGAGGGTGGGATTGAGCTCGATGCCGGTGACCCGGGCAAAGGGCAGTTCCGAGGCGAGGAGCATGGCACGGCCCATGCCCGCGCCCACGTCAAGAAAGTGAAACTGACGGGTGGGGGCCTCCGGGGGGAGGCGCTGCCAGCGGCGCAGGAGGCTGAGAAAGACCGAAGGCGCAACGCCGAAGTATGCAGTGGCGTGGCGGTCATGCCGGTGACCGCTGCGGAGATGGCGGCCGGGGATCAGGCCGCTGGTGCGAACGCCATGCTCGAGATCGAAAGGGTGAAGGGTGAAACCGCCGCGGCGGGTTAGGCCCGGCAAGACGGTGCGCTTGCGGGCGGGTTCCTGGGGGTTGGCCTGAGTCACGGATGCAAGGTAGCACACCGCGAGGAGCTTGCATGTGCCGCAAAGTATCGAATGGGGAACCTGGGACGGCACGGCTCATGCGGAACGGTGACAGCGGCCGGCAAATCGCGGTAGGCTGAGGTGGACGGCGCTTGTGCGTCGAAGGAGCCGGTTCGTCCCCATGCCCATACAAGCAACCTCAAAGATTTGGCACAATGGCAACCTGATTCCGTGGGAGCAGGCCACGATTCACGTGATGAGCCACGTGGTCCATTACGGCTCAAGCGTTTTTGAAGGCATCCGCTGCTATGCGCAGCCGCAGGGTTCGGCGGTGTTTCGACTGCCCGAGCACATGCAGCGCCTGATCGACTCGGCGAAGATCTACCGCATGGAGCTGCCCTTCTCGCTTGATGAGCTTTGCGCCGCGGTGGTGGAGGTGATCGAGTCCAATGGCGTTGCGCCGTGCTACATCCGGCCCATCGCCTTGCGGGGATACGGCGAGATTGGCGTAAGCCCGAAGGGCTCGCCGATCGAGGTGTACATCGCGAATTTTCCGTGGGGCAAGTACGTGGCCGGAACGGGCGGCGCGGATGTTTGCATCTCAAGCTGGAACCGGCTTGCGCCGAATACCATGCCGGCGCTGGCAAAAGCGGGCGCAAATTACATGAACTCGCAGCTCATCCGCATGGAAGCCGACATCAACGGCTATGTGGAGGGCATTGCGCTGGATGTGAACGGGCTGGTAAGCGAAGGCTCAGGCGAGAATGTTTTTGTGGTTAGGAACGGCGTGCTCTACACGCCGCCGCTGGCTAACTCCGCACTCTCCGGCATTACGCGCGACAGCGTGCTGACGATTGCGCGGCATCTGGGGCTCTCCGTGACCGAGCAGGCGGTTCCGCGCGAGCTGCTTTACATTGCCGACGAGGTGTTCTTTACCGGCACCGCGGCGGAGGTGACGCCTATCCGCTCGATCGACCGCGTACTGGTGGCAGATGGCAAACCCGGCGAGATCACGCGGAAGATTTCCGATGAGTTCTTTGCGATTGCCAACGGGCTCAAGCCGGACCGCTTCGGCTGGCTGACTCCGGTGAAGGTCAATGCGACGGAGCCGGTGACGGCCTAAACACGGGCGCAGCCAGGATGAAAGCGGGCAACTCCTGCAATGGGGCTGCCCGCTTTGCTTTTCGGAGGTAGCGCAAGTTGGAACAAGCAGGACTCGACCGATTTGGATGCGCATTTTTGAAGCAGCCTTAACTGTAGACGGCTAGAATCGTTGCATGCTCAGCCTGCTGCGTTTCGCTTCCCGCCGCACCGTTCTGTGTGTGTCCCTGCTGCTGCTTCCTGTGCTTCCCTGTTTCGTTCCGGCTGCCAGCGCGCAGGCGTATGTTGGCAAGCCCAAACTCGTCATCATTCTGGTGATCGACCAGTTTCGCGGCGACTATCTGAATCGCGATCATGCCGAGTTCAAAGGACGCGGCTTCCGTCTCTTTACGGATGAAGGCGCGTGGTTCACCGACTGCTATTACGACTACGCCAATACGAAGACAGCGCCGGGGCATGCGACGATCGGCACTGGAGCTTACACGGACGGACACGGCATTGAGTCAAACGAGTGGTGGGACGCGTCGCGCTCTGACCGTGAGAAGGTGACCTCCGTGGAGGATGAGCGTTACCAGCTTATCGACGTGCCCAAGGAGTGGATACCGGCAAACGTACCGGGAGCCCCGAGCGATGCTCCGAAGTATGCCATCGGCGCCTCGCCGAGGAACCTGAGAGCCTCAACGCTGGGCGACGAGTTGCGGCTGGCGACGCAGGGCCGGGCGCGAGTATTCGGCATCTCTCTGAAGGACCGCGCAGCCATTCTGCCTGCAGGACAGTCCGCCAACGG
>DASZXD010000258.1:0-2742 GCA_035546015.1 Occallatibacter sp. | reverse complement strand
AAGATCGCGTTCCGGCGCGAGAATATCGATGTCGTTGCCTGCCACGACGGAGACACAGCACTCGCCCAGATGACGCAGCAGCCGCCCGATGTCGTGATCACCGACGTGATTATGCCGGGCAAGGACGGCTACGAAGTTTGTCAGTCCATCAAGGCCAATCCGGGGACTTCCACTACGCCCGTCGTACTCATGTCGGGTGTCGTCAATAAGCAAGTCGCGGAAAAAGCATTCTCGGTGAAGGCCGATGAACTGATCCGGAAGCCATTCCAGCCGGGGGACTTGATCGGACGGGTGAAGCAATTGCTCGGCAAGACCGGAAAGCCGAAGGCTGTTCCCCAGCCGTCTCCTACACCGATCCCGGCCGTGCCGCAGGCCGCGCCCAACGCGAATGCCATGGCAACGCTCAGCAGCATATTTTCGGCGGCCACACGTCCGTCCGCAGGGAATGGCGGCAATGGACACAATACCGGGCATGGACCGGCTTCGGCGCCAGCGCGTTTTGGCGCACCGCCAACTTCCGCCCCGGCCGCGCCGCCTGCCCCAATACTGACAAATTCTGTCGCAAATGGAGTCACAATCTCGGCATCTGCGTCTCGTAGTGCTACAGGCGGAGCCGATGCCGCGAAGCTAAGAATAGAGATCTTAAGGCTCGAGCATCTGGTCAAGAAATTGCAATCAGAATTAGAGGCTGAGCGAGAGTATTCGCGAGCCCTCGAGGAGCACATTAAGACGCTCCAAGAGAACGACTAGCACGAGTTTTGGGCCGAACCAGGGTTAAGTAGAAGTGGGGCCACGGGCCGAACGAACCAAGGGGGATTGGGCCGAACCAGGGGAAGTCGAGCATTGCCGGTAAGTGGCGCGAAAACACTTGCCGGTCCGCAATTATTTTGCACGATCGGTTTGTGCCGCGGCAAGATTGAAGGGCGGCACCAACAAAGGCGTCCCAGAAGAATCGGGGGCGCCTTTTGTGTTATGCGCAAGGTTCGTGAAGGCGCCCGGGTCCAATGTTTCTTACTATTCTTCCTCTTCTTTGATCTGCTGCGCGAGATAGTTCTGGATGCCAACTTCCTTAATCATTCCCAGTTGCGCTTCCAGCCAATCGATGTGGTGCTCTTCGTCCACCAGGATGTGCTCCAGCAATTCGCGCGAGCCGCCGTCGTTCGCCGCCGAACACAGGTGAATGCCTTCATTCAGCCGCTTCACGGCGTCATATTCCACTTGCACGTCGTTCTTGAACTGCTGCTCGACGTTGGCTCCGATGTTGATCTTGAAATAGTCGCTCATGGTCGGCGTGGCATCGAGATATAACATACGTTCAATCAGCTTCTCGGCGTGCTTCATCTCGTCGATTGACTCTTTGCGAATGTAGCTTGCCAGCCGTTCGTAGCCCCAGTTCTCGCACATCTCGGCATGAAGAAAATATTGATTGATGGCCGTCAACTCGGCCTTGAGAACTTCTTGCAGAACTGCCAGAACTTTCGCATCACCCTTCACGTGGCGCTCCCAGTGAGATATTAACGGTAGATTTTCTTGCCAGATTCTAGCAGAGAACTCTGTTGCGATACTTCATTTCCTTGTTTTCTGCGAACCATTCCGGTGATTTGCCCGCCACGCGGTCTGGATGGGCAGACTAAGCGGCCCTTCTAACGGCATCTGCCCTCTGCTGGATCAACCTTTTCAATTCCAGCGCATTGTGCACCGCATAGGCCGCCTGGTCGTTATCGAAATATACGAACACTGCTTTCAGCTTGCGCCGGTGCATGTCGATCCAGTCGGCCCATTCTTCAAGTTTTTCCGTGCTGTAACTTCCCTGGTAAGGACCGCCCGGGCCATGCAGGCGTATGTAGGTCCAGTCGGCGGTGAGTTCCAGTGGTGAGTGTCGTCCGTTCAGTTCAAAGATGCAAAATGCGGCGTTGTGCTTACGGAGAATCTCGTACACACGATCGGTGTGCCAGGAGTGCTCGCGGAACTCGATTGCATAACGATGTTTCCTGGGCAGGGCGGAAAGAAATTCCTCCAGGCGATCTGTATTGATCGTCCAATGCGGAGGCAGTTGCCACAGGATGGGACCCAGCTTTTCTTTCAGCTCTTCCGCCCGTGGAATCAGGTTCTCCAGCGCGTTCTCCGGGTCCTTCAGCTTTTTCATATGAGTAATGAAGCGGCTGCCCTTCACCGCGAAGAGGAAGTCCCGCGGTGTCGATTCGCGCCAGGCACGGAATGCCTCCGCGGTCGGCAAGCGATAAAAGCTGTTGTTGATTTCGACGGTATCGAAGTGCTTGAAATACTCGCCCAGCATCTTCGCTGCCGGCAATTTCTCTTCATAGAACGGACCGCACCAGTGCTTATAGTGCCACCCGGAGGTTCCGATCCTGATCGTACCTGCTGCCATCCGCCGTTGCCCTGTTTAGTTTGACGCAACTTCCGTGCAACATGCCGTGCCCTGACTGAATACTGTTTGCTGATTGCTGTCGATTGCTTCTGGCAACCCCCACTTTCCGGCAGGCCCTCCAAGCAGCAGAACATACGGAGAAATCGATGGGACGCAGGAACAGGTTCTTGAGCGGTTTTGGATTGGGAGCAGCAGGCGCGACCGCCATTTTGCTGCCGCAATTGATGGGACGCGCGGGACGCAGCCGGATCATCCGTCTTGAAAAGAGCATTCAAATCGGCCGTCCGGTACAGGAAGTTTTCGAGGCGTGGACCGATTGGGAGCGGCTGCCCCGAGTGTCTGAAAATATCGCC